>NZ_JBHTBW010000005.1:0-75348 GCF_042665195.1 Laceyella putida | reverse complement strand
TCATTCACCAGTACTTTTCTTCGATAGCGCGGACAGAAAACAAAATGATAGTTGATTAAAGAGACCGTTGTTCTTCTGTCGTCTTGTTCCATATCCAGATCCTAACCGTTCGATCCGCAAACTGCAACATCAAAAGATAAAAAATAGTTGCTCTAAGCATCCCCTTTATGGGATACCGAGCAACGCCGTCTTTCATCCCACGCTTGAAACCGTGGGCTTTCAGCCGGCAAAAATCTGTAAACTAGACATCAAAAGGAGACGAAGTAGGATACATCTATTAGAAAAAGCTTTATCTATTGCGACAAAAGCACATTCTGGACAGCTTGACAAAGGTGGGAAGCCCTACATCCTTCATCCTCTTTCTGTGATGATGCGCGTGGATTCTCTTGAAGAAAAAATAGTGGCATTATTGCACGATGTGATTGAAGATACAGAGATTACCATTTCCGACTTGCAACAAGCAGGGTTTTACGAAAAAATCATCGATGCCATTCAAGCGGTTACACGTCAAAATGATGAAACATATGAACAGTTTATTGAACGCATTGCTCATAACCCGCTGGCCATCCAAGTCAAACTGGCGGATTTGGAAGAAAATATGGATTTATCGCGCATATCGGAACCTACTCCAAAGCATTTTCAACGATTGGAAAGATACCAATCCGCTTATAAGAGATTGCAATCAGCAAAAACTACCAATAAATCGTTTTAGTTGCCCAACAGACTATTTTGACCCAACCTTTTAACAATTAGATTAACTTTATTCTCGTTTCGAAGAAACGTATTCCCATCGTGGTCGTCCACGACGTTTTAGTGATGCATCATGATGGGCTATATTACAGCGACGACTTATATATTTGGGCTGATCCAGAAAGTTTAATTGTTGTGAGCTATATAAGTCATTTTTCCATCAAGAAAAAACCGAAGCACATTTCGAAAAATTGGATACCTTCCAGGAGTACAAAAAGAGCCATGCTTTTCAGCATCACTCTTCGATCGCCCAAGGGTATCCATCCGGTTTTCTGCCTTCCAACCGCACCACATGATAGGTCGCCATCACTCCGCCTTCCGCCTTATATTCGCGGTCATACCGCGCCATCACTTCCTTCACCAATTGGCATTCCGTCAGTAGGGGAAGCCGGGACTCGCTATGGCTGGCTCCCGTCTTTTTGACCGCCGCCAAAAAGTGCCGACATGATGGAAAGGCCACCTTTACCTTTTCTTCCTGCACATTCGCATCCAGCCATCCCGTTTCCGCCAACCATGCCTCCCACCGGGCAGGACTTGGCAGCGGCAACCCATGATATTGGGACGGCAACCGCCACTCGTGTTCGACTTCTCTGTAGATGCAGTGCAGCTCCGCAAACGTTTCGGGGCCAAACGTACTCGCGGCCAACCGACCTCCGGGACGCAGCAGCCGAAACCACTGGGCCAACATGGCTTGCGGCTGAGTAAACCATTGGATGGTGGCATTGGAAATGATGAGATCATAACCGCCCTTGGCCTCAGCCGACCACACTTCCGCATCGGCGACCACGAATGAAACCCCCTGCGCCTTCACTCGCCTGCGCGCGACCGCGACCATCTTCTCCGCCAGATCGAGCGCAACGATCTCAGCTGTGGGGAAAGCCGTCCGCAACAACTGGGTCAAGTGGCCGGTACCACAGCCAATTTCCAAAATGCGCCCAGGCGCCTGCCCACGCTCTACGACGCGGTTCAGTAGGTGCTGAGCCATTCCCTGTTGCACCTGGGCATACTGGTCATAAGTGGACGCAGCCATATTAAATCGTCGGGCAACTCGTTGTTTATCAATCAAAGCTGCATCTCTCCTTCATCCAAGCAACAAAGCGGTCGGGTTGGCACAAAAAAGGGGCATGCCCCGCATCTGGCCATACCGTCAAGTCACTCTGCGGCAAAAGCCGGTGCAAGGATTCCGCTCCCTCCACCGGACAGATCTGATCCTCGGCACCACTGAGCAGATGGATGGGCAATTCTAGGCGGTTAACTTGTTCAATGATGGAGTATCCCTTCAGATACCGCAAACCGGCCAGAAGAACGTCCGGCTCAGGCAGGTGGCGACGAATCCGGGGACACTCCGCATTTGAGCGTTCCTCTTCTGCCACGGTAAACAGGCGCTGGTCAAATTCCCGCAGCACCCGTTTCGGATCTCGCGCCACCTCACGCATCATCCGCTCAAGCACGCGCAGATCCCGTTTCTGCCTGATGAATTGGCTTGTGCCGCTGACGGCGAATATCTCGGTTACCTGCCGGGAATAAGCGGCCGCGTACTGAAGCGCCAACAGCGCTCCCATGGACCAGCCAATCAGCATGAAAGGGGCAGAAACCCGGATAAGGCGGTGGATTTCTTCCACATCGAAAAACTTATTGTGAAAGGAAAGGATTTGATGCTCCGCCTCCGGCAAACGTTCAATGACCGGCTCCCAGACCGTCTCATCCGCCGACCAGCCGGTTAACCAGAGGCAACGGGGTTTGCGGTTCATCCGCCAGCCTCCTTTCCGCGGCAAGCCTTACGCACAGCCTCAACGGCCCGGATTAAGTCTGCCTGCGTATGGGTGGCCATGAGGGAAAAGCGCAGTCGGCTCGCCCCTTCCGGCACGGTTGGCGGACGAATAGCCACGGCCAATACGCCCTGTTCTGCCAAAGCCTGACTCAACTTGAGTGCGCGTTCACTCCCGCCGACAACCCACGGGACAATTTGCGTCGTCGATCCGTTGATCGAAAGCCCCGCCTCCATCAACTGTTGCCGAAACCATGCACTCCGCTCATGCAAGGCTTGGCGCAACGTGTGTCCCGATTGAACAAGGCGCAAGGAAGCGCGGATCGCCGCCACAATCACCGGCGGCAAAGCCGTGGTATAGATCAGGGGCCGGCACCGATTGACCAGATATTGAATCCACGTTTTTCTCCCCGCCACATAAGCTCCATACACCCCAAAGGCTTTGCTGAACGTCCCCATATGCAGATCAATCTCGTCCGCCACCCCGAGATGATGGGCCATCCCTTCCCCATGGGGGCCAAAAACGCCGGCGGCATGCGCTTCATCAAGCACGAGCGCGGCATCGTACTTCTTTTTTAACCACACCAATTCCCTCAGTGGGGCCACATCGCCATCCATGCTGAAAACCGAATCGGTGACAATCAGTTTCCGCTTGATCCCTTTGGCCTCCGCCCGTTTCAAAAGCGTCTCCAGATGATCCAGATTGAGGTGGCGATAACGGTATGATTTCGCGCCGCTCAACCGGATGCCATCCACAATGCTGGCATGATTGTATTGATCGCTGAAGACCGCATCGGCCGGCTTTAACAGCGCGGTCAACAGCCCGAGATTGGCCATATACCCATTGGAAAACAACAGCGCCGCTTCCGTCCCCTTAAAGCGGGCAATCTCCCGTTCCAACTCATCCAGTTCATGGCTATGCCCGATGATCAATCGGGAAGCCACCCCGCCAACCCCATGGGCACCAGCCCGCTCCAGTGCGGCCTGCAACTCCGGATGGGCGGACAAACCGAGATAATTATTGGAAGAAAAGTTGAGGAGACGACGCCCACCCCGGATGACATGGGTTAGGGCCGCATCCGCGGTCGGGGTTAACGAGCGGAACAGATGCCGTTCCGCCAGAACTCTTCCTTCCTGCCTGATTGAACTCTCCCAACTGCCGCTCACAACGCGCACTCCTCAATCTCAAAGCCCAAGTCCGCGATCATCTGATGGTCCAACTTGACGGTCTGCCCTTCCGTCGTCAAGTAATCGCCGACGAAAATGGCGTTGGCCGCATAAAGAGAAAGGGGTTGCAATTGGCGCAGATTGATTTCCCGCCCCCCTGACACGCGTATTTCCTTAGTGGGCAACAAAAAGCGGAAGAGGGCGAGCACTTTGAGACAATAGAGCGGTTGAAGCTCATCCAGATGGGCAAGCGGGGTGCCGGGGATGGCATGCAAGAAATTGACGGGCACCGAATCCGCGTCCAACTCCCGTAGCGCATACCCCATTTCCACCACCTGTTCCATTGTCTCACCCATGCCGATGATGCACCCCGAACAAGGAGAAATCCCAGCCGCTTTGATCGTTTCCACCGTCCGCACGCGATCCTCATACGTATGGGTCGTCGTAATCCGGTCGTAATGGCCGGCGCTGGTGTTTAAGTTGTGATTATACCGATCCACTCCCGCTTCCTTCAGCTGGCGGGCTTGCTCCTCGGTCAACAGCCCCAGGCAAGCGCATATCTTCATCGGCATCTCTTTCTTAATCTCTTTCACTGCGGCCACCACTTCCGCCAATTCCCCTTTGGTGGGGCCTCGACCGCTCGCCACAATGCAGAAAGTTCCCGCTTTGCGGCGTTGCGCTTCTTTGGCCCCCGCGATCAGTTGGTCTTTTTGCAATAAGGAATATTTCTCGATGGGCGCCGTGGAAACAATCGATTGCGAGCAATACCCGCAATCCTCAGGGCATAAACCGCTTTTTGCATTCATGATCATATTCAGCTTCACTTTCTTGCCGAAATGAGCCTTTCGCACGCGGAACGCCGCATGGAGCAAGGGCAGAATCTCTTCATCCGGCGCTTGGAGCACCTGCAATCCTTCCGCTAAGCTCAACCGTTCTCCCGCCAAGGCCTTGTCAGCCAACCGTTCCCATTTACTCATCTGCTTTTCCCCCTTTTAAGAACCCCACGATCCCATCCATATCTAGGTGCTCGCAGGCCGCTTGTTTCAGTCGGTGCCGGGTGAGCTCTCCGGACAACCAAGGCAGGCTTCCCCATACGGGAACCTTCGCCACTTGTTCAACCAAGCGCCGGTTATGCGCCGCGCTTTGATCCCTTTCCCCTTCTCGCAGCCCGTTGAAGATGACCCCGGCAGGCGTGCAACCCCGTTCCCGGATCGCCAGGGCGGTTAAGGCGGTATGATTGACTGTCCCCAATAAAGGGTGGGCGACAATGACCACCGGCCAACCGATCAATGCCGCCAGATCGGCGATGGTCCAGTCCGCCCCCAGGGGAACGAGCCACCCCCCGGCCCCTTCCACTAACACCACATCGACCCGTGCCGCCAGCTGCTCCAACCGGAGCAAGATCACCTCATGCTGGATCTCCACTCCCGCCCATTCCGCCGCCAAACCCGGCGCCACCGGCTCGGGGAAATGGTAACAGACGATCTCATCCATGCTCTCGGACAGGTCGAGCCATGTTTTTAGCCGCATGCCATCCGTCTCGGGAGCGGCCCATTCCCCTCCGCTTTGCACCGGCTTCATCACCCCGACGCGCAGCCCTTGATCTCGCATAGCCAGGGCCAGCGCCGCAGTGACAACCGTTTTGCCTACTTCCGTTCCCGTTCCGGTGATAAAAAACCCTTTTCCCGGTATCACGCCTTATGTCCCCTCCCTGATCGCCCGCTCCAGGATCTCAACCATCGCTTGCAAATCGGCGAGCGGGGTTGCCAGCGGGGGCATAAAGGTTACGACATGATCCAACGGCCTCGTAATCAGTCCCATCTCTCTCGCCTTCCGGCAAACCTGCGCCCCGATCGCGTCTTCCCACGGATATGTCTCTTTGGTCTCCTTACACTTGACCAGTTCAATGCCCACCATCAATCCAAGTTGCCGCACTTCCCCCACATGCGGAAGCGCCTTCAGCGGCTCAAGCCATTCGGCCAAGCGACAGCTGGCCTCTTGCACATGATCAAGCAACCGTTCTTCCTCATACAGGTCCAAATTGGCCAAAGCGACGGCACAACCCAACTGGTTGCCCGTATAGGAGTGACCGTGATAAAACGTTTTGGCCTCATACAACTCACCGTAAAAAGCGTCATAAATCTCATCAGAAGTTAACGTCGCCGCCACCGGCAAATATCCGCCGGTCAGCTTTTTGCCGACCATCATGATATCCGGCTCCACCCCCTCATGCTCGCAGGCAAACATGCGGCCTGTCCGCCCAAAACCGGTAGCCACTTCATCAATAAGAAGCAGCACATCGTAGTCCCGGCAGATGTTGGCCACTTCCGCCAAGGTTCCAGGCGGCATCATGATCATGCCGCCCGCGCCTTGCACCATGGGCTCAACAATCAGCCCCGCCACCGTATCCCCATGCTCCTCCAACACGCCGATGAGCTCATCCAGACACGCTTGGCGGCACGCTTCGACGGTGCCTGGGAAACGGTACGGATAGGGGTAAGTCACTTTGAGCGTCGGGAAGAGCAAATGAGAAAAAGAGGCATGAAACAAGTCCATCCCACCCACACTCACCGCCCCCACCGTATCTCCGTGGTACGCGTTCTTCATGCTGATGAACACATGCTTCTCCGGCCTGCCCCGATGTTTCCAATACTGATAAGCCATCTTCAATCCGATTTCCACCGCTTCCGCCCCACTGTCGGAGTAAAACACTTTCTGTAGCCGCGCCGGGGCCAACCCCACCAGCCGCTCCGCCAACAAGATCGCCGGGACATTCGCCATGCCGAGCAACGTGGAATGGGCGATTTGATCCAGTTGCTTCCGAATGGCCGCATTGAGCTTCGGATGCCGATGCCCATGCACATTGAGCCAAACGGAGGCGTTGCCATCATAATAAGCCCGTCCTTGTACATCGTACAGCTTGACACCTTCCCCCCGCTCGATGATCAGGGGTTCATCTTCCAGGTAACCTTTCATCTGCGTAAACGGGTTCCACAGATAGCGCCGATTTTTCTCCAGCAATTCTTCATAGCTCCACTGCGCCAAACCATCATCCCCTTAATGTAAACCAAGATATAAATCTATGTTTACATTCATGATAGAAATGTTCCTGTTCTATTGTCAACACTATATCAATAATATGTTTACAATCGCGGGATAGAACATATAAAAGACCAATATCGCAGTGGATATTGGCTTCGGATCGGATGCCTTCGATTGTCAGATGCTAGGGCGTGTCTAGCAAATCAGGTTGACCATTGGGAGAATGCGGAAAAACCTTTTCCCGATGAGCGCCTCGTCACTTGTGAAGCAAATGGGAAAACAGTTTTGGAGCCGCCGACATCTTTATCAGACACGCCCTAGCTACAATTGACAGTGCAAATCCCAATTCACGCCGAATCGGTCAGTGAGCTTCCCATATTTTGCCCCCCAAAATGTATCCTGAAGCGGCATAAGGACTTCTCCACCTTCAGCTAATGCGTTGTACACTTTTTCAATCGCGTCCACATCCGTGAACTCCATGGTAAGACTCACTTGATTTCCAAATGTAACGGGTTTGTTTTGAAAATCAGAGAAATAAATCGCTTGATCGCCTACTTTTAGATGTCCATGTAAGATTTTGTCCTTATCCTCTTCGCTGGAAGGCATGTCCGGCACATCCCGATATCGTTGGATGTTAACGATTTCTCCTCCAAAAATATCTTTATAGTCATTCATCGCTTTCTCACTGTTCCCCGGCAAATACAAGTAGGGGTTGATTTTCACCTGACTCATGGTTCATTCAACTTCCTTTCGCTATATTATTTTGGAACGCTTCTTTTATCATGCGCCGATTTCCTTGCATGATTCGTTGTGATTCAGATCATTGTTGACACTCCCATGCAACCATACACGAGAACATATGTTCCGTAAAGAGGTTTACATGCCAACATGATATCGATTTTATGTTTACAATAATGCGATAGAGCTTTTATATTTAGCCACGATCAGCTCCCAACCGGCCGGTCATTTTTTGAGTGTTTTCAAATAAATCTTCAATCATGTTATCCAACCAAAATCAAAATCCTCGTCCCCCGCCCAACCTGGCTGTCGATGTGGATGTCTCCCCCATGCGCTTCAATCAGTTGCTTGGCGATGGCCATTCCGAGTCCGGTGCCATGGCTTCGCTTGGCCGTGTTCGTCCCGCGGTAATAGCGCTCAAACAGCATGGCTTGGGTCTCCTCATCCATGCCACGCCCACTGTCCTCCACCTGTATCGCCACACGCCCGTTTTCTGTCCAAACTGATACCTTCACTTCCGTTCCGGGCGGGTTATGCAGAACCGCATTGACCAACAGGTTCTTCAACGCACGCTGAAACCATTGCTTATCCACTTGCAACCGGATGTGTGGCATGGCGGCATGAAAAGTGAAGGTGGAAACCGTTTCCGACCGCTGATCATTCATCAAATCGATCACCGTTTGGCGCACCACTTCGACCAGGTCATGCTCTGCCAACGTGAGCGGCAACGAGTCGTTTTTCAAGCGAAATGTCAGGTTCAAGTCTTCAATCAGTTGCTCCATATAACCCGCCTTGTCCCGGATCACCTTGGCATACCGGCGAATCTCGGCCGGTTCCCACTGGTACTGTTCTTCCGCCATCAGATCGGCATAGCCCTTGACAGAGCTGAGCGGGGTGCGCAAATCGTGGGAGACACCGGCGATCCAGTCCTCGCGGGTTTTCTCCAGTCTTCGCCGTTGGTCTTCATTTTGTTTCAAGGTGTGGGTCAAATCCTTTAACGCTTCCATCACTTCCCGGTAGAGACGGTAACTGCGGCGCATCTTTCCATCTGGCTTCACGCTTTTGGGCAGTCCCTTTTTATTGACCGGTTCGCGGAAGCGACCCCGCGCCAGCTCTTGAATCCAACTCATCATATGCAACATGGGCCGGCCAAATTGTTGGCCGAATAAAAAGGCAATGGCCAAAACGAGCAAAATATTCCCCCAAAAAATGAGCAGATAGATGTGGTCCCGGTATTGCTCCGCCTTCGTGGCCTCATAACGGGTTGGAACATCCTGATCACCATTCATGCTCGGTTGGATGCCGGATAACCATGTCCATCGTTGTCCATCCAGGCTTCCCTCTTGATAGATCACATTGTGGTCTTTAACATAATCGACAAACACACCGGGGGAATAAGAGCGAAGTTGATTTTCCGCATGATGGTGATACGCCACCGTTCCATGTTCATCCAGAATCTGCAACCACATTCCCTTTTTGTCCAATTCGTCCAGCAAGGCGGGTGGTATGCGGATCTTCCCCCGATCGCGCTTGGTGGACACACGAACCCGATACAATAATTCATCTTCAACATCGATCTGCCCCAAGATAAAGGTATATGATTTGCCTTGGACGGTTTTGAACCAGGTATAAAGATGATAACCGCGCTGTTGATCACCGTATTCCTTGAGGTCAACCAGCTCGCCCGGATAATAATGGGTCGGAAAAGCGGTTGGCTTCTTATATGCATACACTTCCTGCCCATGTTCATCCACGACCTGGAGCCAGCCTTTCTTTCGATTGACCAGTTTCAAGCTTGCGGGATCAATGGCCATCTTCTTCCCTTCAATCCGGCTGTGCCGCACCGCATGAACCACAATATCGCGCGGCTGCCACTCCACCTTTCTGACAAACAAATCCCGTATGTCATTAAAGGCAACCAACACGGCACCCATATACAAGAACATCACCAACGTCACGATCAGCAACATGCGCCATAAAAAAGCCCAACTCAATCGGGATGGCAATCCCCATCTCCGCCACATCGGCTTCACCCTTTCCGCGGCGCCATCAACTTATAGCCAAGGCCTCTAACGGTGACGATCCACTCTGGTTTGCTGGGGTCCACTTCGATCTTCTCCCGCAAACGGCGAATATGAACCATCACCGTATTGTCATCGCCCAAGCTCGCTTCACCCCAGATTTGTTCGTAGAGCTGCGCTTTGCTGAAGACGCGGTTGGGATGCGCGCAAAGATAAGCCAACAGCTTGAATTCCATCGCCGGGCAAGCCACCTCTTTCCCTGCCACCATCAACACCCCCGCTTCCTCATTCACCTGAAACCGGCCAAAGTCATGGGTGCGTCCGTGTTCCGCTTGATTTCGTCCCAACTTCAGACGCCGGCACAGCGCCTTGATGCGCGCCGCGATCTCCAACGGATTGAATGGCTTGGTGACATAATCGTCCCCGCCGGCACTAAATCCGCTTAATTTGTCCAGGTCACTCGTTCGCGCCGTCAAGAAGAGGATGGGGGCGTCCGACTGCCGTCGGATTTCCCGGCACAAGTCAAAGCCATTGGCATCAGGCAACATGACATCCAGCACAATGATATGGGGCTTCAGTTCTTGCACCAGGCGCAAGGCTTCCTGTCCGTCAAAGGCCAATGCCACCTCCGTGAACCCTTCTTTTCGCAATACGATTTGAACCAGTTGCGAGATCTCCCGCTCATCATCGACCAATAAAATCCGCGCCCCGCTCATGGCCATCCCCCTTCCACATAAAGAAAGCCCCATCGCCTCCTTCAGCTTTGGGACCCTTCCTGCCAATCTATCTTTCTCTATTTAACCGATCAAGCCTTGGGCGTGGTGAATAATGAACTGACGGATCGTATCCGCGGCATAATCCTCGGAAGTGAGGTCCGCTTTGGTGAACACAAACCGGCCCTTCTTCTCATCCAAGTCCAGCTCATCCGCCAACAAACCCAACAGCCCTTTGCCCTTCTTGTCCAGTTCAAAGAAGCCGGCCACTCCATTTTGCGTATGCGCCGGTTGATACATGAACACGATCTCATCGTATTCACCGCGCAACCACTCCGTCGGACGGAACTGGATGATTTGGAAGCCGCCACCCTTTTTGCCGGTGTACCCTTCCCCCTGCGGCACAAAGCCGAGTTTGTTGAACCCATTCAAGAAGTATTCTTGCAAACCGGATGGATATACATCAACGAAGTCACGATCCTTCGCATCAATGCCACTCTTGATTTCCAGATTGGTTTGGAAATAATAGCGCGTATTAACGGATGATACGGGAATATATTCTGGGCAAACAAACGTGAATGGATACTCTTTCGTCTCTTCTGGCGCCACCTTGAAGGTTTCTTCGGTAACCGGGATCGTCGCGACCGTTTCGTTCACATAATGGGTGTCATCCCCGCGCTGATAAGCGGAAGAAAGGCGGAACTCCACTTCCAATCCTTCGATGGCTTGTTCGACTTGACCCCCTGTCAAGATGATTTTACCCGTTACAGGCTGTCCCATTTTTAGCCGAAAATCATCTAAAACCAGGTCTACTTTTGCGGCACCGAACCCAAAAGAAGCAAAGATGTTTTTTAACATTCATTTTCAGCCCTTTCAATGTTTTCACAACCTAATCCTATCATAAATCCCTTTTATTTAAACAGCATTACCTTCGCAGAATCGTCTGTTTTTTTTAAATGCAATTGTAAAAAATGAACAGTGGCATAGACCCCTTCCCCACTTCGATAAGCTTGGTCATAACGCCGGATCACTTCTTGCAACAAGCGGCGCTGGATCAGGAGGGGGTGGTTCGCTTCACTATAGGCTTCCCCCACCGCTTTTATAGAATATAAAAAAGAACGGCAATCTGGATATTCATTCCGCATCCAACTCTCCAGGGAATGAACCCCGGTCAACCCGACATCCAACAGGCCCTCCCACTCTTTCACCGAACGAAAAGGGAGCATATGCCGCTCTTTTCGCAGTTTCCATTCTTCTTCCACCTGCCTGAACATCGAAGCCAACTCACCGCACGTGTCGGGTCCATAGGTGGAAACCAGCAGGCGCCCCCCCACTTTCAAGGCGTCAGCCAATTTGGCAAACGTCTCCTTGGGACGCTGAAACCAGTGACACACCGCATTGCAGACAATTAAATCAAACTTGCCCAACCGGCTGACATCCATGGCCTCGACATCTGCCACCACCAACTTTACCCGCGACTGCCCCCCTACCTTTTCATAGGCGATTTGCACCATTTTATCAGCAATGTCGAGGGCAACGATGCCGGCATCCGGAAACTCATCCAAAATCAACTGCGTCATGTAGCCGGTGCCGCACCCGATATCCAAAATACGCCGCGGCCGCCACCCGCGACGATCCATTTGCAAGAGAAGGCGGTAAGCCAATTTTCTAAATATTTCGGCGTGTTCATCATAGGTAAGTGAAGCTCGGTTAAATTGATTGACCCGCTGCTTTTTTCTAATATCCACTTGCCTTAATCTCCCTTTTTTAAAACCTTCTATATATATGTAAAAAAATAATACGATTCACTCACAACAAACAAATCCCTATTAACCGGATAACCTTTTCTCCATTCTGTTCCCATTCTCCTGCACCCGGTGGAAAACAGAAAAACCCGGCGGAACCCCAACCGGATTTTTTTTATTTTTGTTTCATTTTTTTCTCTTTCTGTTCTTTAAGGTAGTCTTCATAGTTCTTTTTATATAGCTGTTTATATTTCTCGTAGTAATAGCTTACCCGGGCCACATAATGGCGCGTCTCGCCTAACTCGATCTGTTCGAGGTTTTGCCGTGTCCCATCCCAGGTTCCGTCCCTCAACCATTTGTCCACATTGCCCAAACCGCCGTTATACGCGGCGATCACGGCCACATAATTTCCTTTGTACCGATCACTCAAAAATTTGATATACCAGCTGCCCATCCGGATATTGGTTGCCGGGTCAAACACATAGTCCCGAAAGGCCGGGGAAAAATGGCCATCCCGAATGATATCATTGACGGTATCCGGCATGAGTTGCATGAGCCCTTGAGCGCCCACCGGCGATTTCTTGTCAGGATCAAACTTGCTCTCTTGGCGGATGATCGCCATCACGAGAAACGGGTCCGCCCCCGTCTCTTGCGCGCTGTCAAAGATATATTCTTCATAATCGAGCGGGTACATCAGGCGGTTGAACAAGGGAATCGCCACGATCATAAACAACACCAACACGGTAAACGCCAACAAAAGAACCCGCTTTGACGGCAAAGCTTCCACTGCCGGCTTGATCCACTTTTTTATGTTCATTTGCTCCATTATTTGATCAACCTATCTTTCCCATTTGTGGGTCCGTAATAACATCAATGTAAACATAAAAATATTTTATCTGTCTTCCACGATAAACAACATTTCCAACCACGTCAATTCGCCTGCCGTGCGATGAATCAAACTATTTGTGTTTTTTCTTCGACTATCTGTTCACTTTGTACAGTAAAGCGACTCTTTCATTTTGCACAAAACAAAACACCCCCGCACATTTGACACGGGGGAGGGTGCAAGCGGAATTTAACGGTCGAGGTACAACTCGCCCGCTTTCCGTTTTAAATAAGCGATGTATGGGGCAATGGTCATGTCAGACCCGGTCGCCCGTCTCACCAGTTCCGTCGCCGTCCATTTGCCGCCGTGACGGTACACATGTTCCTTCAGCCAACCATGGAGCACAGAAACATTTCCTTTGGCGATTTCACTGGGGATTTCCGGGTGCGCTTGACATGCCGCATCGTAAAATTGGCAACTTAAGATATTGCCGAGGGTATACCCTTGGAACATCCCCCCGATAAAATCAAAATACCAATGAATATCTTGGAGCACGCCATGTTTGTCATCGGATGGGGCAATTCCCAGATCGCTTTGGTAACGGTGGCGCCACATTTCCGGCAGATCCTTCACTTTCAGGTTGCCTTCCAGCATGGCCAATTCCAAATCAAAGCGAATGATCACATGCAGATTGTATGTGAGCTCATCGGCATCGGTGCGAATGAGTGAGCGCTCCACATGGTTGATCGCCCGGTAGAATTCATCCAGTGTCACGTTTCCCAATTGGGCGGGAAAAGCCGCTTGCAAGGACGGGTAATGCGCTTCCCAGAATCCCCTGCTCCGCCCGACGATATTTTCCCACAAGCGCGACTGGCTTTCGTGGACTCCTGACGAAGTTCCCCTATGGAGCGGTGTCCCTTCGAACCGGGCGTCGATGCCCAGTTCATACAAAGCATGTCCCGTCTCATGAATCGTGCTGAACAGGACTTCGCTCAGATCTTGTTCGTTGACCCGGGTCGTGATCCGCACATCGCCATGCGCAAACTTGATCATAAACGGATGCGGCGCCAAGTCCAGCCGTCCCCGGTCAAAATCAAAGCCCATTTTGCCGATCAACTCTTTTACATAGGCCAGTTGTTTTTCCTTGGGGAAGGTTTGTTTGATGCAGGCTTGTGACACAGCGGGCAGTGCCGTCACCTGTTCGACCAGCGGCACCAATTGCTCGCGCAGCTCCCCGAACAGCACCCGCAACGCATTGGCTTTCATCCCATAATCGGCACGGTCGATGAGCGGATCGGCAATATGCTCAAAACCCGGAAAATAATGGGCATACTCCCGGCTCAGTTCCAGGGTCTGCTCCAGGTAGGGTGCCACCTTGCCAAAATCATCTTCCGCCCGTGCCTCCACCCAAGCCTGATACGTTTGCGAAGTATGTTGATAAAACCGTGAAATAAATTCGGCCGGCACCTTCGTTTCTTTCTCATATTCCCTTTTCGCCACGCGGATCAGGCTGGCCTCGTTGGAATCAAACGGCAGTTGATCGGCTTGCTCAGCCAATTCATCCAAGAGTTCTCCCAAACGGGAATCTGTCATCTTCTCATGCGCAATCCGCCCCAACGTCGCCATCTGGCTTCCCCGCGCATCGCCTGCCAATTTGGGCATGTATGTATTTTGGTCCCAATTCAACAACGACATGGAGGAATGAATATCATAAATTTCCTTGAGCCGCTTTTTTAACTCCTGCAATTTCTTTTCCATCTCTTTCCCTCACTTATCCATCACTTAAATCGTGGTTATAAATTGAATTTCTTCACCCCAAACATTCTTCCTGCCATCATGATAAATTCTTAGCTTAACCAACCATGATTTTCCTCCATTTCCCAAATTCAACCGAGGATTCCAATCGACAAAATGTGTGCAAAGTGTGTATGATAAAGATATCACATTTTACACGGAGCAAGGTGCAGCATGAAAAAACTCGATTCGATCATCCAAAAACTAACCGATTGGCCTGAGGGGACCACCGCCGGGCAGTTGGCGGAACAATTGGGATTGGACCGTTCGACCGTCAGCCGCTATCTTAACCAACTCGTCAAGCAAGGACAGGCGGATAAAATAGCCGGGCGTCCGGTCTTGTACCGCCTGAACAAACAAGACAACCCGTACCCCTTTCAATCGGCCCATGCCGAAATGACCGATCTTTTGAGGGAAGCGCTGGCCGCGTTGTTATACCCGCCACATGGGTTGCCGATATTGCTTACCGGCGAAACGGGGGTGGGAAAAACCCATCTTGCGCAAAAGCTGGTTCAGCTGGCCACCAATGAGGGGCATCTGCCGCCTGGCACCCCGTTCATCACTTTTAACTGCGCGGAATACGCCCAAAATCCCGAACTGCTATTAGCCCAGCTGTTCGGCGTGAAAAAAGGCGCTTACACTGGAGCCGAAGAAAATAAGCCAGGCTTGGTGGAACGAGCCGATCAAGGTATTCTGTTTTTGGACGAAATCCATCGCCTCCCCCCATCCGGGCAGGAAATGCTTTTTACCTTGATTGACCAAGGGAGCTTTCGCCGTTTGGGGGAAACGCATGCCGAACGCCAAGTCAACATCCGCTTAATCGGAGCGACCACGGAGACACCCGATGTAGCCTTATTGCCCACCTTAAAGCGCCGTTTCTCCGTCAGGCTGGTCATCCCCCCATTGCGGGAACGCTCCCCGCGAGAACGGGAGCAATTGCTCGCTACCTTTCTAAAAGAAGAAGAAAGCCAAATGGGACTGCCGCTCACCATGACGGACGAGTGCCGTTCCCGGTTTCTCGCTTATGATTGTCCGGGCAATATCGGCCAATTGAAAAGCGACATTCAAATCGCTTGCGCGCGGGCCTTTCTGAGACAACTTTACCATCACCAGGAACAAGTGGTCGTCACCTTAAATGATTTGCCAACCCACTTGCGCCAGCAGGGTCCCGTCACCACCGCCATCACATCCCATCTGAAACGGACCGCATCCGACAATATCTATGAACTATTGCTTCAACGGCATGCCCAACTGACACAGCAGGCAGTCGCTCCATTGGAGATGGAACGGGAATTGCAAGAAACCGTCAACTCCTATATCCGCCGTTTGGTCACCTCTTTTAAAAAAGGGGCTTCACATGAGCCCGAGGGGACACCCATTGAGCCGCGCTTGTTGCAATTATTGGAGAACACGCTTGCCTCTTGGCCCCACAAGCTCCCGCAAGCCATCGCACCGGCTCAGCTCAAAGCGCTGGCTTTGCATATTCAAGCCTTTATCCAGCAACCTGAGCGGCATCATCCTGAAACCGTGCCATCCCATCTGCCTGTCAAACCCATCTACAAAGACCTTGCCCGGCAGATTGGCCACGCCTTGAAGCAACACTATCACATTAAGCTGCCCGAAGCGGAACTGGACCTGATCGCTCTCTTCTTCTCGCTCGATGAGCAACCCAGCCGAGGCAAACCGCGTTGCATCGCCACCGTTTGCCTCACTGGCGAAGGGGCTGCTTCCACGTTGGAGAGTTGGTTGTCCCGACGCTTGCCACCCGCCGACCGAGACGTGCTCATCCGTTCCGTGCAAATTGACCCGTTCACCCGCCAATCGCCAGGATTGGAGCATCTGCGGGAAACGTTTGACTTGATTGCGATTGTGGGAACCGTTCCACCCGCCATGTCCGACATCCCTTATTTCCCGGCATGGGAATTGTACCAGCCGAGCGGATTCAGCAAATTGGAACGCCACTTGGCCCAAACGCGCCAGGTCCCAGGGGAGGAAGAGCCACAAGTCCCCCTGACGCCAGAAGACGTGCCAGAACTTATCCTTCAAGGACTTTTGGACACAATAACCCACTATAATCCAAAACGGTTGATTCAATTGGTTGAGCAAGAAGCTCCGCAGTTTCGCAATGTGTTCGGTTGGACCGCCGAACGGGAGATCGGCATATGGATGCATATTGGAATCTACGCGGATCAACTTCTTGCCGCCCAGCTAAACCCTGGGAAGGAGAAAGATAAGCAACCCCTTCCGCCCGAAGCGGAACCGCCCACCGGCCATGTGCAACTCTGGGAACACTTCCTCCAGCAACTGGAACAGTGCGTATCGGTTCGGTTCCCCCCTTATACCGCACATGAGCTGGCCCGTTTGTCGGCAGCAAATTAGGGCGATGTCCGTTTCCCTGTCACTCATCCGTGCAATGTGTGCAAAGCCATTCCGCACACTTTTAAATTCTCCCCTTGATTCCTCTCACCCGGATTGGGTTGGCATCAAATTTGCATGTTACTTGGGCGCCGTCTCTTGAGGCGCTTGGTTATGTGCGGGAGATACATGAAATACAAGATAGAAGAAAAAATATATGGCAGATTTGCGGAGGATTCTATGAGTCACTCAATTCGATTATTGGTCATATGCAGTTGGGGGGCCACTTCCGGCGTCCTCTGTCAAAAAATAAATAAAGCGGCACAGGAAAAAGGCATTCCGTTGGTGGCGGAAGCAATCGGGACAAGTGAATACCCATCCAAACTTCCCTTGTGCGATGCGATTTTATTAGAACCGCAAATCGGACATCATAAACGAGAGCTACAAAAAGCAGCGGATGCGCAAGCGATCCCGTTGGACATGGTGGACCCGGTAGCCTTTGCTACCATGAATGGTGAGAAAGTGTTGGAGCAAGTATTGGCCTTAATCCAACGCTCCTCTTGAATCCTTTGCAGGAAAGTCAAGCCCGTGCACACATAAATGAAAGCGTGTAACAAGAGATGAATGTGTCTATCCGACACCACCCATCAGACTGTCTGTCAAGAAAGATGATCTCATTCAAATAAACAAGAAGAAAGGATTTGTGATGACAATGGAAAAAACCGTAACGATTACTAGCGCTAGTGGATTGCACGCCCGCCCGGCCGCTGTTTTGGTAAAAGAAGCGGGGGCTTTCAAAAGCACAATCAAATTGGTGAAAAACGGGAAAGAAGTGGACGCGAAAAGCTTGCTTGGCGTGATGTCCTTAGCCGCCAAACAAAACGATGAAATCACCATTCGCGCTGAAGGTGAAGATGAGGCAGCAGCCATTGATAAGATTGCGGAAATCATCGCAACGCTTTCTTAAGGAGGGTACACATTGAGCCAGACGATCCAAGGCGTAGGTGCTGCACCGGGAATCAATCTGGGCACCGCCATCTGGTGGCGTAAAGAGCAACCTACCGTCATTGCTAAATCGATTACCAACGTCGCAGAAGAGACGGCGAAATTAGAACAAGCCATTCAACAAGCCAAAGAGCAAATCACCGCATTGCGCCAAATCGCGGCAGACCGCATGGGTGAAGAGGAAGCGCAAGTCTTCGATGCCCACCTCGCTTTCTTGGACGACCCCGGTTTTACTGGCGAAATGAAAAGCCGCATCGCCAGCCAGAAAAAGAACGCCGAGGCGATCTGTCAAGAAGTGACCGAAGAGATGAGCTCGCTGATGGCTTCGCTCGATGATGAATACATGCAAGCGCGTGCCGATGACATCCGTGACGTAGGCTCACGCTTACTCCTGCTTCTGTTGGGCAAAAAGCCGTTTGATCCTTCTCTTTTGAAAGCGGGAGATGTGGTCATCGCGGAAGAGTTAACCCCATCCGACACCGCTCAGTTCCCTGAAGGCATTGCGGGGATGGTCACGGCCAAAGGAAGCAAAACGGCCCATGCGGCCATCATGGCACGCACCCTGGGAATTCCGGCGGTACTCGGTTTGGGCGCCGCGATCAACCAAATCAACGATGATGATACGGTGATCGTGGATGGGGACAAAGGAATCGTCACCCTCAACCCAGATACGGCCCAAGAGCAAGTGGTGCGCACGCAAATTGAAAAGCAAAAGCAAGCCCGGGAAGCCGCTTTGAAAGAAGCGGCAGCCGACGCCTATACCGCCGATGGCAAACGAATCCAAACCTTCGCCAACATCGGCAGCTTAAACGATATTGAGATTGCGCTCAAAAACCATGCCGAAGGGGTCGGCTTGTTCCGCACCGAATTCCTCTATCTGGAAAGCGATCACTGGCCAACCGAAGACGAGCAATACCAAGCTTATTCTAAAGTGCTTTCTTCGTTCGGCGAACGCCCCGTGGTGATCCGCACCTTGGATATTGGCGGAGACAAAGATCTGCCTTATGCGGATCTGCCCAAAGAGGAAAACCCTTTCCTCGGCCATCGCGCCATCCGTTATTGTTTGGCGAACCCCGACATGTTTAAGACCCAATTAAAAGCGCTGTTGCGCGCCAGCGTACACGGAAACTTATGGATCATGTTCCCCATGATTGAGAATGTATCCGAAATCCGCGCAACCAAAGCCCTGTTGAACAAATGCCGCCAAGAACTGGCGCAAGCGGGCATCGCTGTTGCCGACGACATTAAGATCGGGATCATGATCGAAGTGCCGGCGGCGGCGATCACCGCGGACCTCTTGGCGAAAGAGGTTGACTTCATGAGCATCGGAACCAATGACTTGACCCAGTACACGTTGGCGGCCGACCGCGGCAATGAGCAAGTGGCCCATCTGTACGATGCCGCTCATCCAGCGGTATTGCGTCTGGTCAAACTGACTTGCGATGCGGCAAACAAAGCAGGGATCGTAGTCGGTATGTGCGGCGAGTTGGCAGGTGACCCAACCATGACCGAGATTTTGGTTGGACTCGGCTTGCACGAGCTTTCCATGAGCGCGGGAACGATTCCCGAAGTGAAACAGCAAGTGCGTGCTGTTGATAGCGCCAAAGCTAAAGCGCTGGCTGACAAAGCCGTCCAGTTGGAAGATGGCGACCAAGTGCGTGAATTGGCGAAACAAAAACAATGAAATAATGAAAAACCGACCACTGCACGATAGCGGTCGGTTTCTTTTTCTATATAAATTTAGTCCGCATAAATTAAGCAAAGCCGGCCATAATCCCCTGATGCGTGGAGATTTTAGCCGGCTACCACATGTTCTCTATGTTCAAACTGTCACTTCTTCTCTAGTCAATGTAGCTACATCCGGTTGGACGACCTCAATAGGCCCTACACCTCTCCGAAGCACTTTGGAAAATGCTTGGGTTGGCTTCAGCACATTGATCATGTACTCAATGGCAATCATGGGATCAACAGTGTGACCACAAGTGTAACAATCAAGAGCAGCGAAACCTTTTTCAGGATATGTGTGAATCGTCAAGTGGCTTTCCGAGAGCATCACGAGCACCGTTGCCCCTTGAGGCTCGAATTGCTGGGATTGCACAGACAAAATCGTTGCTCCACAGGCTTTTGCGGCCTCTTTCATATGATGCTCCAAAAACGCAACATCATTGATCAGGTCAAAGTCAACGCCCCATGCGTCCATCGCTACATGTCTTCCGAAAGTAGAAAATTCCATCTCTTTCGGCCCCCTTCCTAGCAAAAAGTTGGTGTGAGCCAAATTCCGCTAGGATCTGCTTGTTCACCACGGGGGAAGGTTAGTCCAGTGAGGTCCCAACCCTTTAAGTGAATCCTGGATCCTACTAGCTCAATGTCACAATGATTAACTTAACATAACTCCTGGGGAACTGCAACAGTTATTTTATCCTAAAATAAAAACAATCCTTGTCTATTTTTTACCACTATCGCTCCGTTCACTCCCCGCCTTATCTGCTAAAAAACACCATAATATCCGATTACTCTCAAAGGTTTTCATGCTCCATATAGAGAAGTAATGCGATTAATGTTTTTTATGTTCTTAATTCAACAACAGAAAGGATGAGGAGCATTGTCTGCCATTGACCAATTAAGACAACAGCTGTTTCAAGAGTTGGATTTGATGGTCCGCACCACCGCCGCCTTGATCGAAAAAATTGATGAAAAAGACTGGCATTATCAACCGCAAAATTCGATGCGCACCCTCCTTGAAGTTGTCAACCATCTCGTGCAAATACCCACGGTCGACTTGGCCATTATCCAGGAACAAGACGAAATCTCCATACGTAAACTGGAACAAGAACTTCACACCAAACACACTGCGGAGCTGCTGCACATCCTCTATTCCGGCGCAGATAAGCTAAAAGCGTACATGAGCGGTTTAAGCGATGAGGACTTTGTCCACAAGACAGGCAAACCGTTCCACAGCCAGGAGGGCATCCCCCATTCCAAATGGCTGATCGAAATCCTGACCCACCTGTCCCATCACCGTTCGCAGTGTTTCGAGTATTTGAAGGAATTACGTTATAACGTCAATATGTTTGATTTATATTGAGAAACCAACATCTTGCACGTCTAAAACCTTTATCATCGGGAAGGATAAGATACAAGATTGACATCCTTCACCGCGGGAGGCCAAACGATGTACTTATCTCCCAAAGAACGAGGTATCGTCATTCGCGCGTTAACCAAAGTGTTGACAATGGAACCGCGCGCGGATGAATATAAGAAATTGCTGGATCGATTGCGAGACGAGCAAGATCGAGAAGGGGAATTCACATTCATCAATGGTTTCCGACACAATATGGATGACGGATGAAGTTCAAAAAAGGCATGCATCACTCCTTTTCTTCGTATCGTGTAGAAAAGGAGTGATTTCATTATGTATCTGATTGTGATCGAGTTAAAGCGATTCCGTTTGTTTTTATATCGCGATGGACGGCTGATCAGATCATATCCCATCGCGATCGGCAAAGTGGCCAGTACCACCCCGCAAGGCACTTACCGCATCATCAACAAAGTCCCTTACCCTTACAGTTATCCGGGTGGCCCTCTCTCCCCCTTTGGCACTTACTGGTTGGGGTTATCGCGCCCCCACTATGGTATCCATGGAACCAATCGCCCCTCCTCGATCGGCAAGCGGGTATCCAAAGGCTGCATCCGCCTGCACAATCATGATGTGAACCAATTGGCCCGCATCGTGCCGATCGGCACCACTGTCATCATCCGTTGACTCACCATCCCGCTTTGGGATGCCTTTTCAATTCCACATCGGGAATCAACAGGTAAGGAGCGTATCCTTCCGAAAGTAACGGCTGTGCTGTAATCAAGAGGGCAAACGGCCGTTTGGCCCGTTCATCGTCCAATAACATCCCCGCATGCTCTTTGGCGAAAGCAATCGCGTATTCTTGGCCGTTCGCCAGCTTGAAGCAGTACAGGTAAGCATCATTTCCACGGTCATACAACCACACGGATTGCATTTCTTCCGTCAGCGACTGTTCGGACTCCGTCCATTCCGGAATCGATAAGATCAGCACCGCACCATCGGTTAACTCCGCCCATCCACCATCTTCCGGAATCACCGCCTGCCGAACCTGTGGAATATATCGTGTTGACATCCTAATCTTCCCCTTTCTTCCGCCGTTCCACCAACCGCCCCAAAAGTGGTGCGATACAACATAAGTTCCACTGCGCCACCCGTTCTTCCCCAATCGCTCCGATATCGCCGATCACCATGGTCGGAACGGGGTTCATGGTGTGTGTGCGCACGCGCAGGTCTTCCATGTTCCCATGATCGCTTACGATGACAATGGTATCTTCCTTCTCGCGCAAACGGATCATGGCCCCCACAAAACGATCCAAGGTCTCAATCACCCAACGCACAAGTTCCGGATCATGCTTATGTCCCGCCCGATCACTCAAGAAAAATTCATGCACCACCAAGTCGTAGCTCTCTCCCAATCGGATCAGATGCTCCGCCGCCAATTCGGGCGTGATCTCTTCCACTTCAGGCGAATGCATTTTTAACGTGCGCCGGGTGAGGTCATGATATACCGCTTCCCCCCGCAACAAATCAGGCAAGAATCGAACAGGCTCCGGTACCGATTGAATCGCCGCGGTCGTTACGGAAATCCAGCCGCGTTTGGTCGCCGGCCGTTCAAAATATTCCTTGGTGTAGCAATTGGCAAAAGTGGCTTTCCAGCCCTTCTGCGCAAACTGCTTGTAAATGTTGTCTTCTTGCACCCAATTACGCAACCGGCGAAACGGCAATCCGGCCATATGCATGTCCATCGCTTGCGAGGCGTTTCTTCCCGTAAAGATCGTCGCTTGCCCCGTTGCGCTCTGCGGCAATCCCTCCACGCCGAGACAAGCATCGGTCGCCACCAAGCGCACTTCCCCATGCGTCCCCACCGCTCTCCGGCTGAGGGGAAATCCACTTAAACAACCCCGCAGATGGGGCGTCGGCTCTGTCACCCAAGGGTTGTACTCCGCCTCGTCACCCAACCCCACACCGTCAATAAACAATAAGAATACAGCGATCCCCTTCACCTCCAGTCTTTTTCATTGTAACATGTTAGACAGAACAAAGGAGGAAACGAACATGCGCTTCAGTCAAATGGACAAAGAAACCCTAACCGAAACGATCCGCCAGTTGGAACGGGAAGAGCAACTGGCCCGCGAACACGGTTTGGAAAGCCAAGCCGCGATATTTAAACAAAAACGCCACCTCGCCCGGTCTTATTTGATCGATCCCGCCACCATCGCCTTAAAACAATGGTACGCGGTGGAAGAAGAGACACGCCGCTTCTTCGTCGATTCCCTCAATGGCGTGATGGCTTGGGGAAACTGGGAAGGAACGGACGAAACGGTAGCGATTCCCCTGGCGCGTTTGAAGAAATAATTTTTTTGGTAAATCAAGGTTAAATTTCATCTTTTTGAACATACTACATTTAGGAGGTGTGTTCAAAAGATGTATTATGTCATAAGAGATTCCGAAAAATTGCCACCATCCATTATTCACGAGGACAACTATTTCGCTTGGTACAATCCGATGAAAAAGGACCATCGGGTCGAATTTCGTGGCACCATGAACCAATGTTATGACTTTATGGCAACCCGTTACCAAGGGAGATAAGTTTCTCTTCGTTTCACCTAATTGTTAGAATAATCAAGCACATCACTCCAGCAAAAAACCGGGATGTTCCCGGTTTTCTATTTTTGGGCATTCAACTTTTTCTCACGCACCGGCGGCAAGATTTTCTTCATGTCCACTTTGCGCTGGATGATCCATGTGCTTGGGTCGTTTTCATCAAATTGCTCCAAGAATTGGATCACTTCGCGGGTAATCGGCGTCGGTGTAGACGCGCCAGCGGTCACACCCACTTTTTTCTTCCCTTTTAACCAATCGATGTTCAACTCGGACACATCAGCGATGCGGTAAGACTCCACCCCGGCGATCTCCTTGGCCACTTGCGCCAAACGGTTGGAGTTGTTGCTGCGCGGATCTCCCACCACGATGACCAAATCGGTCAGCTTGGCTTGTTCAGCAACCGCTTCCTGTCTCTCTTGCGTCGCCAAACAGATTTCATTGTGAATCTCGACAGTCGGGTATTTGGCGCGCACTTTATTCATCAAATGGGAGGTATCCCATTGACTCATCGTCGTTTGGTTGGTAACCAGCAATTTATCCGTCGCCAAGTTGAGCTTTTCAATATCTTCTTCCTTCTCAATCAGGTGCACGTGACCCGGGGCCACCCCCATGGCCCCTTCAGGCTCCGGATGGTTCTTTTTTCCGATATAGATCACTTCATAGCCGTCCGCCACTTTTTCACGGATCAAATCATGGGTGCGGGTGACATCCGGACAAGTCGCATCCACAATTGTCAACCCTTTCGCCCGCGCCTTTTTGCGCACCTCAGGAGAAACTCCATGGGCCGTAAAGATGACTGTGCCTTTATCCACTTTTTCGAGGAGCTCAAGCCGATTTTCCCCATCCAGGGTGATAATGCCCTCATCTTCAAAGGCATCCACGACATGGCTATTATGGACGATCATGCCCAAGATGTAGATCGGTCTTGGCAAATCCAGATTTTTGGCCGCTTGCCGTGCCAATACCATCGCATCGACCACGCCGTAGCAGTATCCACGAGGCGTAATTTTTATTACTTCCATTTAAAGTTTCCCTCCCGACCCCGTCGTTTGGTCCGAGGCTTAGTCCACCTTATTATAGCTCATTATGCTAAGTGAACCAAGGGACCGTTTCCGCATGGAAAAGATCCGAAAGTTAGGCTGGTCTATACGGTACATTTGCACTGGGGCATTCATAAGATACACTGTCATCACAAATGAAGGAAGTGAAAAACATGGAAAGACCACAAAAGCCTCAATTGCCACCGATGCCGCCGATTCAACCGCAACCGCCCATGCCACCCATGGAGCCGATGCTTCCGCCCATGGAGCCGATGCTTCCGCCCATGCCGCCACCATGCCCACCGGATTACCACCATGACATGCCGCATCATTTGCCATGTGATCCGCATCTCTTGCATCATCTGTATATGCAATTGAAAATTTGCCATAAATTCGAAATGAATATGCTGAAATGGTACATGAGATTTTGCTCCAGACATCCCAGACACAGACACTACCCGCCAAAACGTTGCTCCTCCTCTAGAGAGTCTTCACACAAACACCGTGAAAGTTGCGGTTGTTAACCCTCCCGGGCCTCCCCTCCTAATGCCTCCGGGAGGGCATCCTTTTTTAAAGGGAAAAACCCCGCCATGGAGAGCGAGGTTCGCTTGAGTCAAGAAAAGTGCGGCAAAAAACGCCTACCTGTTAAGTGGATTGGCATTGTTCAGTTGGCCTTATTTTTAATGCGTTCCCGTATGTATAATCCGGCTAATACAAACGAAATCAGTATGGAGAATAGCAACAGTCCCGAATCCAGAAAATTCGCATTCATATTCCCGGTTCCCTCCTCTTCGACTCTTGGCCATTACATATATACAATAGAAAAAGGCAAACGTAAAGAAAAAGCCCTTTTAATTCGAAATATAGACAATTCATCTTCCTCCGATCCATATATCATTGTAACACTCCATTCATTTTCTTGTTGCGAAATATTTTTGTCTATCCGGCTTGCATGTGACGTACCGTCACCTTGTAGACTGGATGATGAAAGGAGGGAATCATCCTGGATCTCTATTATCAAACGGGGCAATTCGCCAAAAAAGCTTCTGTCACCATTCGCACCTTGCGCTACTATGACCAAATCGGATTATTAAGCCCCTCTCATCACACCAAAACCGGACATCGCCTGTATACGGATCATGATCTGTTCCGATTGGAGCAAATTCTGGCCCTTAAATATCTCGGGTTTCCGTTGTCCGAGATCAAAACGGTTCTGGATGAGGGACCGCAAGATATCAAACAGGCCCTTGCACTGCAAAAGCGGATGGTGAAAGAAAAGCTCCAACAAATGCGGCTTTTGCTCAGTACGATTGAACACGCGGAACATTTGTTGAGCGATGGCCAGTTGCGCTGGAAATCCATTATTCAATTGATCCAGGCTGTTCAAATGTCAAACCAACATGGCGATTTGGATTGGAGAAAGTATTATTCCGAGGAAGCTGCCAAGAAGGTGGAGGAACGGCAGAAGACGTATACGGCCGAAGAAGCCGCGCGTGACCAATTGCGCTGGGAAAAAGTGATCGCGACATTCAAACAGGCCTACGCACAGCAGTTGCCGTTCGATCATCCGACAGTGAAAGAAGCGGCACAGGAATGGCAGCAACTGATATATGAGTTTACCCAAGGTGACCCCGCCATTTTCTCGGGATTGAAGAAAACCTATGAAGAAGGCGTCTTCTCGCTTCCCTATTCAGAGGATGAAGGCAACTATATCAATCGGGCGCTCGAATACCATCAGCAAACGAAAGACGGCAGGGGTTGACCTGCCGTCTTTCGTTTGCCAGGGAGCGGATCATGTTTTTGTATGAATACGACATCTTTTGGCCGATTGTGTCGATGAACAAGGAATGAATCCGCAACTTGTCAAATTGCATAAACAGAGGGAAAGCATTCCTCCACCGTCCAAGCATGAATTCCAATAAATTTTAAAAAAGTAGACACAAAATCCGATGTTGCATCGAATAACTATTTAACTGTATCTTTTTAGCCTATCTCAGTTTTGGTCTTGGTTTTGGTTTATTTATGCTTTATTCCCCCTTGAAAAACGGGGGGATTTTTTGTCCCGTTTTCGTTCCAATTACGGGAAATCCCTCCATGCGCCCGGAATTCTCACGCCCGCAAGGCGATTCGCCGGCGGTCATGCTGGTGGATGAAGTGAATCAATTCCTCAGACATCTGCCAGAATGAGAAAGGCGTGATCAAGTAGATGCCCTTAAAGTGCTCCAGGGCAACTTGCAACAGCTCTTTGGCCACCTCTACCCCTTCCCGGCGCCCCGCTTCTTTGTCCGGCTGTTTTTCCATCCGTTTCAACACATCCTGCGAAATTTTGATTCCCGGCACTTCGTTATGCAAAAACAATGCATTTCGGTAACCGGTGAGAGGCATAATTCCAATAAAAATCGGAATCGGGATATGTTTGGTCGCTTCATATACATCCACGATCCCTTGTGGGTCATACACCGGTTGGGTCATGATAAAATCGGCTCCCGCCTCCACCTTCTTCTCCAGCCGGCGCACAGCCGCCTCCAACTGGCGCACATGAGGGTTAAAGGCCGCGCCCACCACAAACCGGGCCTTCTGCTTCAGCTGGCGTCCGGCAAAAGAAATCCCTTCATTCAATTGCTTTACCATCCGAATCAACTCAAATGAGGTGACATCATAAATGGAACTAGCTCCTGGCAAATCGCCCATGCGGGTCGGGTCTCCCGTGATCACAAGAACTTGGTCAATGCCCAAGGCGTGAAGCCCCATCAAATGGGATTGTTGCCCCAACAGATTGCGGTCGCGACAGGTAAGGTGAACAAGCGGTTCAATCCCCAACTTTTCTTTCAATATCGCACCCAAAGCCAGATTGCTCATGCGGGCGGTTGCCAATGAATTGTCCGCCATCGTGATCGCGTCCACCCCTGCTTGGTGCAACCGTTCAGCCCCATGCAGAAAGGAGGAGATATCCAGGTCTTTGGGGGTGTCAAACTCACAGATGATCGTCCGTTCATGCCGCACTTTTTCAGCCACCGTCGGCTTGATCCGTTCCTTCAACTCCAAAGCGGGCGGTTGTTTCGACACCTCTCGTTCCGGATTGCGCCGAGGCACTGGCTTTCTGCCATGAAGACTTTGCGCGAGCAACCGGATATGCTCCGGGGTGGTGCCACAGCAACCGCCCAACAAGCTAACCCCTTGCTCCACCAATAATTCGGCCGTTTCCTCAAAATAGGCGGGATTGGATTTGTACGACAACTCCCCATCGCTGATCCCCAACCGACTGGCGTTGGGAAAAGCGGTGAGGATCAATCCGTCAGGCACCACCGTTTTCTCCAAGCCGCGCAATAACTCCATCGGTCCCAAGCGACAATTGAGCCCGACTCCATCCACCCCCTGCTCAGCCAATAGTTGATACGCTTCCGTGATCGAGTAGGCATCACGCGTCCTGCCCACTTCCAGCATCGAAAACTGGGCGATCAAGGGCAACTTGGTCAGAGGACGTATCACTTCCACCGCCAGCAACATCTCCTTGACATCCAGGAATGTCTCCAACAAGATTCCGTCTACCCCGGCATGCAACAAAGCGGTTGCTTGTTCTTCATACATGTCACGATATTCTTCCTCATCGTAAACGGGCACGCGCCCGGCGCAGATGGAACCGATCGAGCCCAGGACATAGGCGTCGGTTCCAACCGCTTCGCGCGCCAAGCGCACCGCTTCCCGGTTGAGGCGTGTCACTTTCCCTTCCAGGCCGTAACGCGTCAGCCGTTCACGATTGGCGCCATACGTATGCGTTTCAATCACACGCGCTCCCGCCTCGTAGTAAGCCTGATGCACACTCGCCACCAGGTTGGGGTCGCTAAGCACCAACTCTTCCGTGCAATCCCCGATGGAGACACCCTGTTGGTATAAGTAGGTGGTCATCGCCCCGTCGCCCACAAGCAGCTCGTCACGCAACCGTTCAATTAAATTTGGCTTGCCCATCTTTTTTCCTCCTTACACCGCATTGAAATAACGGGCCTCAGGATGTGCAAATACCATCGCCGATACGGACGCTTCCGGTTCCATCATAAACCCTTCCGTCAACTCGATTCCGATCTCTTCCGGCCCAAGCAGGCGGAACAACTTGACTTGATCTTCCAAATCGGGACAAGCCGGATATCCGAACGATACGCGTATCCCTTGATATTTGGCGGCGAATCGTTCTTTCATCGTCATGGTGACAGGATCTGGGAACCCCCAGGCATTGCGCATCACCTGATGAATCCGCTCCGCAAATCCTTCCGCAGTCTCCAGCGCCAGCGCTTGCAACAAGTGGGACCGCAAGTAATCACCCTGCTCTTTCCATTTCTCCGCCTGGCCGCGAACCCCCAGTCCGGCGGTGACGGCGAAGAAACCGACCGCATCCATCTCCCCCGACTCCACGGGACGCACAAAATCAGCCAAACAGAGGTAAGATCCCTTCGTTTGCCGCGGGAAGGTGAACCGTTCGATGACGCGGTCATGATTTTCAGGATCATAAATCAAGATGGTGTCGCCATCTGCTTGCGCCGGGAAGAACCGATAACACCCTTGCGGACGGATCAACCCTTCGCTTGCCGCCAAAGCAAACACTTCATCAACTTGCTCCTTCAATTGGCGCGCCTTTTCATCTCCAGCGGCCAAAAGTTCCGCCACATTCCCTTTTAAGCCAAGGTGCTTGCCCAGGAGCATCTGGTCATTGATATAAGGGTGGAGCTGCTTGAGCGGGACATCGCGGTACACGTGCTTCTCATAATCCGGCGGGATGAAAATAGGCGCTTGGCGATTGACGTCACTGACCCGCCGTTCGGCCACAACCACACTCACTTTGACTTCCGTCGCCGCCGCTTCCGCTTTGGACCGCTTCGCCTTCAGTTCCGCTTCGAGTGTCGCCCGCTCATCCGGACTCATCAGACGGTTGGCCAAATCAAGGCCATTCATCGCATCTTTCGCGTACAAGACTGGGCCGCTGTACTCCGGCGCAATCCGCGTCTCCGTAAACTTGCGCGACAACGCCGCCCCACCGACCAACATCGGCACATGGATACCCGCTTTTTTCAAGTCTTGCGCGGTGATCACCATCTGTTGGGCCGATTTCACCAACAAGCCGGACAAGCCGATCATGTCGGGCCGTTCACGCCGCGCCACTTCAATCAATTGTTCCGGTGGCACCTTAATGCCGAGATTGACCACTTGATAGCCGTTATTGGCCATGATGATTTCAACCAAGTTTTTGCCGATATCATGGACATCGCCTTTCACCGTCGCCAAGATCACTTTCCCTCTCGCATGCGTGTCCATTTTGTCCATGTGCGGTTCGAGATGGGCCACCGCCGCCTTCATCACTTCCGCACTCTGCAACACCTCCGCGACGATTAACTGGTTATCGTTGAAAAGGCGTCCAACTTCATCCATCCCAGCCATCAGCGGACCATTGATGATATCGAGCGGTTTGTACTTCGTCAGTGCTTCGTCCAAATCGGGATAGAGGCCATCTTTGCTGCCTTCCACCACATAGCGCGCCAACCGTTCTTCCAAGGTCAAGTGGTCGAGTTGCTTTTTCTCTTCCACTTTTTTCTCGCGGTAGAAAGCCGTAAATTGGGCCAAGACGGATTCGTAATTGTCGTGGTTGGTATCGAATAGCAACCTTTCCGCCAATTCGCGCTCCTCTGCCGGAATCGAAGCGTAGCGCTCCAATTTCTCCGTATTCACAATGGCATAATCGAGCCCCGCTTTAGTGCACTCATACAGGTAAACGGCATTCAGCACTTCGCGACCGGCGGGCGGCAACCCAAAGGATACGTTGGATACCCCCAATATCGTGGCGCAGCGGGGGAGCGCTTCTTTGATCAAACGGATGCCTTCCACCGTCTCCTTGGCCGAGCCGATGTATTGTTCATCCCCTGTGCCCACCGGAAACACCAAGGGGTCGAAGATGATGTCTTCCGGCTCAAGCCCATACTCTTCCACCAACAGCTTATGCGAGCGCAACGCCACTTCCAGCTTCCGTTCACGCGATACCGCCATTCCTTGTTCATCAATGGTCCCCACGACAACGGCGGCCCCAAATTGCTTCACCAGCGGCAACACCTCTCGGAACCGCTCCTCGCCGTCCTCCAAGTTAATGGAGTTGATCACCGCTTTTCCTTGCGAATACGTTAAAGCGCGGGCGATCACTTGCGGGTCGGTGGAGTCGATCATCAGCGGCGCTTTGACTTTCTTGGTGACAAATGCCAAGAACCGTTCCATATCAGCTAATTCGTCACGGTCGGGGTCGGCCAAACAGATGTCGATGATCTGGGCGCCCCCTTTCACCTGTTTGCGCGCAATCTCAGACGCTTCTTCATAACTCCCTTCCGCAATCAACCGCTTAAACTTGCGCGAGCCGATCACATTGGTCCGCTCACCCACAAGGATGGGACGATTGTCTTCAAGAAAAACCGCTTCGATCCCCGAAACCGCCGGGGCATGGGCCGCCTGTGGCTGGCGTGGCGCGATGGTTCTGAGCGCTTCACTCATCGCCCGAATGTGATCCGGCGTGGTGCCGCAACACCCGCCGGCGATGTTGAGCCAGCCATTCGCCGCAAACTCCGCCACTTTTTGGGCCAGGGCACTTGGTGTTTCCAGATAATTCCCGTTTTCATCAGGCAATCCGGCGTTGGGATAACAGCTGACGGCACACCGCGCCATGCCCGCCAATGAGCGGATATGGTCGGTCATAAACTCGGGTCCCGTCGCACAGTTTAACCCCACGGCAAACGGCTTTAAATGTTCGATGGAAATGTAAAAGGAATCGATGGTCTGCCCCGCGAGCATCGTTCCCATCGGCTCAATCGTGCCGGATATCATCACGGGCAGCTCCACGCCCAGCTCGGCAAATGCCTGCTGAATCCCAATGCTTCCCGCTTTGACGTTCAACGTATCCTGCGAAGTTTCCAACAGCAAGAAATCGACCCCGCCTTGAATCAAAGCTTTCGCCTGCCGATAATACCCTTCAATCAACTCGTCAAAGGTGGTTCCCCCGGTGACGGACAGGGTTTTGGTCGTCGGTCCCATCGCCCCGGCCACATAGCGCGGCCATTCCGGAGTGGAAAACTTTTGGCACGACTTCACGGCCAACCGAGCCGCCGCCAAGTTGATCTCTTCTGTCAATTCAGGAATTTCATACTCCGACAGCACCACGGGCGTCGCGCCAAACGTGTTGGTCTCCACAATATCGGCTCCTGCGGCGAAATAGGCATCATGGATCGATTCAATCACATCAGGCCGGGTCAGGTTCAACATCTCATTGCATCCATCCAAGGCTTCTCCACCAAAATCCTCCGCGGTCAGTCCCGCCTGTTGCAACATCGTCCCCATCGCGCCATCCAAGATCAGGATCTTCTCTTTCACTCGCTCAACCACACTTTGTTTACCCATGCCTATCCCATCCTCTGCTAAAAATAAAAAACACCTCACATCTCCGAAAGATGAAAGGTGTTAGCCGCTCACTTGTAGCTCTCATCTTTCAGAGAGATCAACTCTCTGACTGGAATTAGCACCACATTGGCATGATCCAACAGGTTGCCGGGTTTCATCGGGCCAGTCCCTCCACCGCTCTGGATAAGAGATCATTTTATATTCTAATAATATACCGATATTTCTATGTTATGTCAATGGTTATTCAAAGATCCGACGCGATTTGTTCATTTCTTTTTGCGTACGGTACATCCGTTCTGTCGCTTCTTTGAACTTCTCCACGTCCCCCATTTTTTCATAACAATCTGCCAGTTCATAATAGCACAGGTACACGCTCTCTTTGCATTTGTTTTTGTCGGCCACTTTCCCCGCGCGCTTAAAATATTCAATCGCGTCCAGGTAATGGTTCATATTTTTCATGACTTGTCCCAGCAAGATGAGCGCCGCGCTCGTCAACATGCCATGATGAATCCGTTCCGCCAGTTCCAAGGCTTGTTTCAACGTTTCTCTCGCCTGTTCCATTTTCCCTTGCATGAGATACACTTGCCCCAAGGAGCAGATCGCTCGCACCCATTCCTCTTTATTGCTCAAGTAGTCTCCCAGCTCCAGCACGAATTCGAAAGCCGTCTCCGCGTCGACCAATTGGCCCGCTTCCTTATATGCATGGGCCAATACCGACCATAAATGGAACATCTCATCGTATTCTTTGCTGCTGACAGCGATTTGGCTCCCTTCACGGGCATAGCGTATCGCGTCTTGATAAAGCTTCATCTCGCGCAGGAGTTCGGCTCTGATCGTATACATCTGAATCACCAGCTGGCGCGAACGGATCTCAGGCAGCCGTGTCCACACTTGTTCAATTCCGCGCAACGCTTCATCCGTGCGTCCCAGTTTGTGCAAGCTTCTAATGCGGGCCAACGAGAGCTTCACAGGAGTTTGTTCGAAGCTTTCTTCTTCACCCACCAAAGCATCCAAACCCCGTTCGACATATTTCAATACCTGTTCCCAGTCTTTATGCTGCGCGCGGCATTCTGATAAGCATAAGTAACTGGCCGCTTCCAGATTGGCTTTGGGCGAATAAGGGTCCTGGTAAGCGAGGCGAATCGCTTCACTCAACTCCCGTTCGGCTTTGCGCCAATCCCGTTTCGCCAAATGAATCCGCCCTTTCAGGTAGTGGATTGTCGCTTGATGTTGTGATAAAACCTCATCGGATAAATCGGACAAAAGAGCCAAAGCACGTTGAGTGTTTCCAAGTTGGATCATGGTTTCGATCGCGGTGAACTTCACCTGCAAACTTTCGATGCTGCCCGTATCCTTTTCGACCATGTCAGGCACTTCACTCAAATCGAGGCCGAGCTTGTTCATGAGATAAAGGACTTTATCCTTATTCACATGGGGAACGCCACGTTCAATGTTACTGATCGTAGCTGTGGAAATATGCTCGTCAGAGAGGTCCTCCAATCTCAATCCTCTTTCTTTTCTCACTTTACGGATATATTTGCCAACTTCGCTCATTTCCAAAATGTTCATCGCGACCTATCCTTTCCGAATACTTGTTATTTCTATATTACTCCATCTATTTCATTTTATAAAGGAATAAACATATAAATATTTCCAAATTAAGGAGTGTAATTTTTTCCATAGACTTCATTTTTTAATTCTTACCCTTTCATCGCTCCGCAATAACACATAAAAAGAGGAATAATCTGAAAAAACGAAGGAAAAAGAGACTTTATTTTCGTCTCTTTTCCAATACAGAAATATTTTACTGCAACAACCATCGTTCCAATAGAATGAAGCGTCGCGACAAACTTACCGTTTTGGGGCTATTTGATTAATTCAACCAATCCCCGGGCTCCTGCCACCACGATGACAGACAACCCCCAGCCGCTGAGCAATCCCGTCACAACACGGACCCCATTATTGCTCAGCCGCAAGCCCAACGACTGCGTTCCCCCATCGATGAGCATGGGAAGCTGGGCCAGCATCCCCACTGCCCAAGGGAGTGGGGGTGTGATCAATAACATCGCCGGAATAAAAAAATACCCCAGCAATATCCCCGTGCAACGCGCGCAAATGGGCAAGGGTTGTCCGCCCATATTAAAACACCGCTCCGGTTTGCGATGGCAGGGAACGATCATCAACCTGTGAAGCCAACGGTTCACCGCATTCCCCTCCTCTATGTACAATCCACACAGTCACAGTCCATGCGTCTAAACGGGTGCATGGTGGAGCAATCCGCGGAACAATCGAGGCAGTCAAGACAGTCGAGGCAGCCTCTCAGCCCGTCATCTTCCCGCTTCTTCTTCCGAAGACGCGAATAAAAGAAAAGCCACAAGATAAAGAGAGCGATGCTCACCGCCAAACAGACGCCCCCTTCCATCACCATCCCTTGCGTGAATAAGATGCCCGCGGCGACCGCCACCAGCAAAATCAGCGTCAAGCACACAAAGAACAAACGACTTCCCCCTTTCTTGCCACTGTTCGTTTGGCGCGGCACATGGTAAAAGTAGCCGCCCATGACAGATGATTCACTTTTTTATCATAACTGCTCAGGCTAGCAAGCCCCCTCTAGACTACCCTTTCTATCTTCATTCGCACACGACATACAGTCATGTTTTTATCAATAACATTCTTTTCACAGTAAACATTTTCCCACTTTCACTTATGATAGATTGGTTACAAAAGGTTAAAATATCTATTTCAAAACATTTTATCGGTTGATGTATTTGCTATGGCAGCGCTCAAAACCCGTCACCCGATGAAGGAAATTGATAGAAAATGATAGATTATGATTGATTGATTGAAAACTTTTCGCTAATATAGGGAGAAGAGAGGTGAGTGAATACGCTTACACTACAACGTCACCAAGTTATTTTGAATCTGTTGAAACAACAGGGCGTAGTCAAATTGCAAGAGCTCGTCCAAGCGACTGATTCCTCCGAATCTACGATCCGGCGGGATTTGATTGAACTGGAGCAGCGCCACCTTCTCAAACGCATCCACGGAGGGGCCACCCAGTTGCAAACCAAGGGAACTGAACCCAGCATCGCCGAAAAATCAACCAAAAACCTTCAAGCCAAGCAACGGATCGCCGCCTTGGCCGCTTCGTTGGTAGAACCCGGCGATTGCCTCTATCTTGACGCCGGCAGCACCACGCTGGAAATGGTGCCGCATCTGCGGGGCAAAAACATCACGGTCGTCACCAATGGCTTTGCCCAATTGGAAGCGTTGGTTGAGCATCAGATTCGCGCCTACTTGCTCGGGGGCATGATGAAACCCTCCACCCGCGCGATGATTGGGTGCATGGCACTTGAATCACTGCGCAACTATCGCTTTGACAAATGTTTTTTGGGCACAAACGGGATTGACTTGGAGCTGGGTTACACCACACCGGACCCCGACGAAGCCACAATCAAAAAAACGGCCTTGCGGCTGTCCAGCCAGCCCTATGTCGTGGCGGACCGGCATAAGTTTTTTGAAGTATCGTTCGCCAAAATCGCGGACATCGAAGAAATGCACATCATTACCGATCAACTCCCGGATGAGCAACGGGAAACCTATCAGAAAAAGACCCATGTATTTGAGGTAGAGTCATGATATATACTGTTACGCTTAATCCATCGATTGACTTTATTGTCCATGTCGATTCATTGCGACTGTATCAATTGAACCGCATGGAACATGAACACAAGTATCCGGGCGGCAAAGGGATCAACGTCTCCCGCATCCTGACGCGGATCGGGGTGGAGACGACCGCGCTCGGCTTTATCGGAGGGTTCACCGGCACCTATATCAGGGAAGCGCTTGCACAGGAACAAGTGGCCCATGACTTTGTCCAGATTCCTGAACACACCCGCATCAATATCAAGTTAAAAGACAAAGGCGGGGAAACGGAGATCAACGGGCAAGGCCCCTCGATCACACCTGAACAGCTGCAACAATTCATGAAAAAGCTGGAGCGACTGCAAGTCGGGGACATGTTGGTATTGGCTGGCAACATCCCCCGTTCGCTCCCGTCCAATCTGTATGAACAGCTGCTCATGTCTTATGGCCAGCGCGGCATTCATGTGGTGATCGATGCGAGTGGGGAAGCGCTCGCACGTGCCGTCCGGCACCAGCCTTTCCTGATCAAGCCCAATCACCATGAGTTGGGGGAGCTGTTTAACACCACGTTCACGACGATCGACGAAATCATCCCTTATGGTGAAAAACTGTTGGCCCAGGGAATCACGCATGTGATTGTTTCCATGGCGGAACAAGTCGCCTTGCTGTTCACCGCCGATGGCGTCTATCGCTCCACCGCTCCGCGCGGCACCGTGGTGAACTCCGTCGGTGCCGGAGATTCCTTGGTTGCCGGTTTCATTGGCCGGCTGGCGCAAACCGGATCTGTGCAAGACGCTTTCCGTTATGGCATCGCGACTGGAAGCGCCACCGCTTTTTCAGAGGATCTGGCTTGCCGCGACAAAATCGAAGCCATTTTTCCACAAGTTAAACTTACGAAGCTCTGAGGTGAGATCATATGAAGATTACAGATTTATTGAAACCGGATACAGTAATCATGGAGCTTCAAGCAACCACAAAAAATGAGGTTGTCGAAGAATTGGTCGCCAAGTTGGAGGAAGCGGGACGCCTGCATGACCGTGAAGCGTTCAAAGAAGCCATCTTCCAGCGGGAAGCAACTGGGTCGACGGGCATCGGTGATGGCATCGCGATCCCGCACGCCAAAACCAAGGCCGTCAAAACACCCGCCATCTGCTTCGGCAAAAGTGAACAGGGCATTGATTATGAGTCGCTCGATGGGCAGCCCGCCCACCTGTTCTTTATGATCGCCGCCAGCGAAGGCGCCAATGAAGCCCATCTTGAAACATTATCGCGCCTTTCCATCCTGTTGATGGACAACGAATTTCGCCAACAACTGGAGCGGGCCCAAACGGTGCAGGAACTGATTGCGCTGATCGGCGCGAAAGAAGCGGAAAGCGAAGAAAAGGAAACAGCGGAAAGCCGTACCCCCGCCGTTCCCCAAGATGAGCTTATTTTAGCGGTGACCGCTTGCCCAACGGGAATCGCCCATACGTATATGGCCGCTGATGCGCTCAAAGCGAAGGCGCAGGAAATGGGCATTCCCGTCAAAGTGGAGACCAATGGGTCAACCGGTGTCAAAAATGCGCTCACACCGGAAGAGATTGAACGGGCCACCGCCATTATTGTAGCCGCGGACACACAGGTGGAGATGAGCCGGTTTAAAGGAAAGCACGTGATTCAGGTTCCTGTGGCAGATGCGATTCATAAAGCGGAGCAATTGCTCTCACGCGCGCGCCGACAAGACGCCCCGGTGTTTACCGCTACCGATGACGGCAAACGGGCCAGGGAAGACAACCGTGCCACCGGCTTTTACAAGCACTTGATGAGCGGCGTAAGCAATATGTTGCCGTTTGTGGTGGGAGGTGGCATCCTGATCGCCCTCGCCTTTGCGTTTGGCGGCATTCACGCCAAAGGGCCCGTCGCCGAAATCCTGATGAAAATCGGGGGTGAAGGCGCCTTCCATTTTCTCGTGCCGATCTTGGCCGGCTTTATCGCAATGAGCATTGCCGACCGCCCCGGCTTGGCTCCGGGAATCGTGGGCGGATTTCTGGCCGCTTCGGCAGGGGCCGGTTTTTTGGGAGGATTGATCGCCGGGTTCTTAGCCGGTTACGTCGTAATCGGCTTAAAAAAGGCGTTTTCCCTCTTGCCTGATCAGTTGGAAGGGTTGAAGCCGGTCCTTCTGTACCCTGTATTCGGCATCCTCATCACGGGCTTCTTGATGATTACCGTGATCAACGGCCCGGTAGGCGCGCTGAATAAGGCCTTATCCGCTTGGCTCGGTGATCTCTCCGGCACCAACGCCGTTCTCTTGGGACTGATCTTGGGGGCGATGATGGCGGTTGATATGGGCGGGCCGATTAATAAGGCCGCCTTCACCTTTGGCATCGCCGCCATTGAGGCGGGCAATTTCGGGCCACATGCCGCGGTCATGGCCGGCGGGATGGTTCCCCCGTTGGGCATCGCTTTGGCAACAACAATATTCAAGCGCAAATTCAGCGATCAGGAACGCAAATCCGGCTTGACCAACTACATCATGGGTGCTTCGTTCATCACGGAAGGAGCCATTCCATTCGCCGCGGCCGATCCACTCCGCGTCCTGACCAGCTGCATTATCGGGTCCGCCGTCGCGGGCGGGTTGTCCTTGTGGTTGGGAGTTACCTTACCCGCGCCCCATGGTGGGTTGTTCGTCATTCCCCTCGTCAACAAGCCTTTCCATTACATTGGCGCCATTTTGATTGGCTCACTCATCACGTCCTTCATCTTAGGCGCATGGAAACAACAAAAAACCGATTGATTCACCAAACAGCCTGTGGCCTGAAGCCAGAGGCTGTTTGCTTATTTTCATCATATTCTAATTGAGTTTTGACCACTCCCCATGCCTAAAGGCAGGGGATAATGAGCAATGCCGGAACCCCCCCCCTGCCGCGCAATTACTCCTCCACCGTTTCGATGATCTTATCGAGTGCGTCCGTATTCTCTTGAAACAAATAAAAATGATCCCCGGCGAAAAGCCGCAAGGAAAAGTCGCCGGTCGTCACCTGTTGCCAGGCCGCCAAGTTTTCCGGCGGCACATCCGCGTCTTCTGTTCCACCCAACGCCAAAATCGGACAGGAGAGGGGTTCCTCTTCTTGGTAGGCATAACGCGTGACCAACTCGAAGTCTGCTCGGATAATGGGGAGGAACAATTCCATCAACTCCTCGCTTTGCAACACCTCTTCCGGCGTGCCGTTCAATTCCCGCAGCTCCGCAATCAATTCCACATCAGAAGAGGCATATCCAAACGATTTGCGTCTCGGCACATGGGGAGCCGACTTGGCCGAAACAATCAGCTTCTGCGGCAACGGTTGATTCCGCCTGCGCAATTCCCGTGTCAACTCAAAACTGATCAACGCTCCCATGCTATGGCCAAAGAAGAGAAACGGTTGATCCAAATAGCCTTCCAATTCATCCGCCAATTGCGGCACCAACTGAGCCATCGAGGAAATCGGCGTTTCCAGCATCCGATTTTCCCGCCCCGGCAATTGGACCGGACACACTTCTACCCGCTTGGAAAACCGCGTCTGCCAATTCGTGTAAATGGAAGCGCCACCCCCTGCATATGGAAAGCAAAACAAGCGCAATTCCGCTTGCGGGTTTGGTTTGCGATACATCAGTACCTGATTCGTTTTGGTGGACATCCAGACACTCTCCATTCTATATGTAAAGAATTTGGAAGAGCGGTTGCGGTTGCCGCCGCTCCCCTGACCAGGAAGCTCGTCGGTTCCGATGGATCAGGATCGTCGCTTATTTTTTGCTTACGCCATTCACCAAGTAATTGCCCCACTCCCGCATGGCCACAACCTCGCCCGCTTCAGCCGCCTTTTGTAGCCAAAGCTCCCCTTCCTCGATGTTTTGCGGGAAGGTGATGCCATTTAACAATCGGTAGCCCAGGATGCGCATCGCGATCGGCTCAGCCAGTTCCGCCGCTTTGCGAATCCAGATCTGCCCTTCTTCCAAGTCTTGCGGCAGTCCGTCCCCTTCCAACAGCCGATAACCCAAGATGCGCATCGCCACAGGATATTGCGCTTCAGCCGAACGACGAAGCCACTTCTCACCTTCGACCGCATCTTGCTCCAAACCTTCTCCCACAATCAAACGGTAACCCAGTTCCATCATCGCCCATTTGTCATTGGCTTCGGCCGCTTTGCGGAGCCATTTCTCACCTTCAACCAGATTTTGTCTCACCTTGTTGCCCGTCAACAAGAGATAAGCCACTTCCGACATCGACCAAACATCTCCCGCTTCAGCGGCCTTGATCATCCATTTGATGCCTTCATCTTGGCGCAGGCGCTCTTTCTCTTCATTGAAATCAATCACTTGTCCGTTCCCTTGTAACTCTGCCTCTTTGTTTTCTTGATCAAATTGACTCACCATTGTCTCCTCCTAAAGAGAAATAGATCATTTGATTTCAACGATTCTATTATACTAAAAGACACAACACAAAAATCGCAATCTTATAAAAATCGCATGGAAAACGGACAATTCAGGCAACGAAAACACCCGATTAGGTTGGATTATCAGAATATGGGGTTTTATTTGCTACATTAAAGATGCCAACACCTACTGGAAGCAGAGTTGCGAAGACATCTACCGCCATCCGCTCCATCGCTTCATCCCCTTGCAACCCCTCTGCCCTGTGCCTGCCGCAACAAGGGAGACGGCCGCTCCGTCGTCAGGAGCACCAAGCGATGCAAAGCCCGTGTGCATCCCACGAACAACAACTTGGCATGAAGTTCATCAACCGGATATCGCTCCGCATCCACTTCTGTGAGAATGACCGCATCAAACTCCATCCCCTTGGTCAAATAAATCGGAATAACCGATAGCCCCCCGTGATACTCTGCTTGAGTGGAAGTGATCACATGCGCGTCCACCCCGTGTTCACGCAAGCTCGTCGCCACCCGCTCGCTTTCCTCATCTGTCCGCGTAACCACCGCCAAGGTACTAATCCCTTGATTCATCAGTTCATCCACCCAATGGAGCAACGTCTCCTCCCGCTCTCCCGTTGACACCGGAACCACCTGCACCGGTTCGCCACTGCGGTATACGGGGGTGGCCATCGCCACATCCCGGGCAAATCCGCGGACAATCTCATTGGCAAACTGAATGATTTCCATCGTGGATCGGTAGCTTTTGTTCAATTGAACATACCGGCAGGACCCTTCCGCAAACAAATCCATCAGCTCGCGCCAGTGCGAAATGCCTTTATGCGCATAAATATTTTGCAATAGGTCGCCCAAAATCGTAAACGAGCAACTTGGACAAAATTGTTGCAATACCGCCAACTGGTATGGCGAAAAGTCTTGCGCTTCATCCACCACCACATGATCAAACATCCGCTCGGAAGAAATCCCCCACAAGGCGGTGTAAATGTGAAGCAGGGGGGCCAGGTCGGTGACATCAAACTTTTTTCGCTTCAATCGCGTTAAAAAGGCCGCCGGTGGTGTGACTTCCATCTCATTTGCCTGGGAGATGACGCAGTGCTGATACCACGACCATAAGGTTGGCTGGGGCCATGCTTTCATATATGTCCGCAAACGTTGGTTGGCTTGTTTGCGGAACGTTCCCCGTGGATCACGTCCGCGCATCTCCTTCCATTCCATTTCCAACCAGCGCTTGATTCTCGCAAAGACCCGTTCTTTTCGTTTCAACAAGGGATCATGCCGGTACTCTTCATCAAACCATCGCCGAATCTCCTCCGCCGGCAACACTTTGTTCTCCCATGCCGTAAACGGTTTATCCGGCACAAAGAAGGCTTCCAACTCAGCCAATGCCGCTTCAATCCGCCGATGGAACGAGAGGCTCCCTTTATAGCGCAACCATGCGAGTTCCTTGTTATCCGCCGTCTGCCCCAACGCAAACCACTCTCCCACATTCGCTTCAACCTCCGCCAGAGAAAACTCTTGGTCCAAGAAGGAATTGGCCCAATCGGCAAAGGTGTGTTGTTGGACATCGCCCACCCCCAGCTCAGGCAACACCTCCGAAATATAGTCCACAAACATGCGGTTGGGCGCAAAAATGGCAAACCGCTCCGCCCGCAGGCGGTCTTGATACTGATAAAGCAGATAGGCCAACCGATGCAAAGCGACCGTGGTCTTCCCGCTTCCCGGCACTCCTTGTATCACGAGCGCTTGATTGCGTTCAGCACGAATGATCTGGTCCTGCTCGTGTTGGATCGTGGACACGATATCCCGCAGGCGGTGGTCTTTCTTCTCGCCCAAACGATAGAGCAAAAATTCATCCACCACGCCCGTTTGCTCTCCCCCGCGCACATAACTGTCCACCACCCGCTGAATCTGTTGCTTGCGTATGGCAATGTTGCGCTTCAAATAAACGGTTCCTTCAATCAATCCTTCGGGTGAAAGATACTGCGCGCGATCCGTCTGGCCCGCAAACGAGTAAAACAGGCTGGCGACGGGAGCGCGCCAATCGATCACCAACGGCTCGTTGGCTTCTGCATCCTGCACCCCCGCTTTGCCGATATAAAGCGGCACCGGTTTCTCCCTGCCGGCCTCGGCAAAATCCAAGCGCCCGAAATATGGCTCCATCTTGGCGATCCGTAGCTGTTTCAGTTGCCTTTGCCGCTGATCATCAAGAGCCTGCTCCACCAAATCTTTGCCGTAGTAACGCGGAATCCGCTCCAGCTCGGCCAATTGGCTTTCGATCTTTTTGATCATCTCCAGCAAATTGGATTTCTCTTCTTCATACGTCGTACTCAACGATTCTTCACCCCTTTTGCAGACAACGAAAAGCACCCGCTGGTGCCAGGTGCTTTCTGTCGATTCATGTATCCGCTTTCGCTGTCAACGATCAAGTTAGCTTTATTAAGAATATATTGAGACTCCACACGGCTGAAGCCGTGGAATTCTTGGGTAGTTAGCGCACTCAATCCATTTCTGCTTCATGCAACTCCCAAGTTCAGGGCTGTCTCATCAGCCCGTCCCATGCAGTTCTACAACTCATGTTGCATGTACCCACATGGGCGGAACGCCTATTACCAGCGTTCTAGTTCCGTTTTACTCACTCTCATGATTTTACCCAGTGGGAGAGATTGGTTCGCCACTGGAACCCCATATCATGACGAACAGAGGAACAAAACCCACTACCAGTGGGATGAGCACCGCTCATGCGTTAGATTATACTGAAAATTACCACTCTTAACGATACCATAAAGGGATTACCGAGCAACGCCGACTTTCATCCCATCCTTGAAAGAGTTGGGCTTTCAGTCGGCAACTTCTGTAAAAATGAACAAAAGCCAAGGACTTAATGAATAAATTTTCCCAGCAACTGATTCTGATGAATCGTTCCCATCCGACGGCTATCCCACGTATCTGCCCGGTCATCGCTCAACAGATAATAATGATTCTCCGGTATGTTCACAACCTCTGTATCGCCGATCCCTTCCGCTCTTGTCACATACGGTTCGTGCAACAATTTCCCATCAACATAGACTTTGCTCTTTTTGATCTCAACGGTTTGGTTCGGCAAACCGATCACCCGTCTGATCAACGGTTTGCCCGTGTTCGTGCGAAACACAACAATGTCCCCTTTTTTCAAGGTCAAAGGACGACTCATCACCAAATAAAACCCCTGGTTTTTCAGGGTTGGCTCCATCCCGTCGCCTTGCACTTGATAAAGGCCAAAAAACAACCGCAAACCCAGTGCCAAACCAGCTAATCCTATTACAATATACAATAAGAGATGAAGAACTTTGTGTGAATTGGCCAAGAGGGATCCCTTCCTTTATATGTATATGGATTTGGCAAACCACACTTTCTATCCATCATAATATAACAACGGTTAAAAATAATCGAACATTTATTGAATAATGATTCATAAGAAAAATATCCATTTAAAATAGTCATTTTCCTTCCTTTTTAGGCAAAACGCCGTCATCCCCCCGTTAACATCGATTTTTTTAACTTTTGCGAATATAATCGATTGGTAACTTCGTCCATCCCTTGCCAATCGCCACTGATGTGCGTATGGCACCCGTTGGATTCATTCCTAATCAAATCATTGCGTCCCCCAAAAAAACGATGCTTTCCGGGCGCTGCCATGGTTGCTCGGGTTCGTGTTCATGAGAATCCCGACAAAAAATGGCGGAAATCTTTCTTGTTCACGAATGCAAACATTGAACTGAAGCCCATGATAATGGTAAGGATGGGAATGGAGGGATGAAAGCGTGAAGCTAAAAGTGATGACCTTTAACATGCATCATGGCAGAGGGAGCGATGGGCGTTGGGACATGGAGCGTATCCTGCACGTGCTTAAAACCAGCGACGCCGACTTGATCGGACTGAATGAAGTGGATCGGCGTTTCTCCAAACGGAGCCGCTATCTCGACCAAGCCGATTGGTTGGCGGAACGGCTGGAGATGTTTCACCTGTTTGGCAAGGCACAAACCTGGGGACACGACCGCCAATATGGCAACGCGATTCTTTCCCGGCTGCCCATCCTGTCATCACAAAACCACCGTTTTGAAAGCCGATTGGCTGAAGGCAGGTCTTTACTGGAAACAAAATTGACGTTTCACGGTCGGCCAATCAAAGTCTACCTCACCCATCTTCCCCTTAACCCTTGGCTTCATCGCAAACAAACGGATTTCATCCTGCATAAAGTCCGGCAGGAGTCCCATCCGGTCATCCTGATGGGCGATTGGAACATGCTCCCGCACTCTTCCGCTTGGCGCAAGCTCACCACCCTGCTCACCGATGCCGGCCGGGGCAAGGGCAAAGCGCCTTTATGCACTTATCCCGCTTCAAAGCCACGATGGCAGTTGGACTATCTCTTTGTCAGCCGGCAATGGCATGTTCTGAAGGCGGAAGTTTCCACCCCTCTGCCCCAGGCCTCGGATCATCTTCCCTTCACCGCCAAACTGAGATTGGACCATTAGCGTCCTTGTAAAATCTCCTTCACCCGACCCACTTGCCCATCCGTCAAACGCACCTTGATGCCATGAGGGTGGGTCGGCGAGTTGGTCAATATCTCCTTCACCACGCCACGGGTCAACTTCCCTGTCCGTTGATCTTGCTTCAACACGATATGCACTTCCATTCCCGGCGCGATCTGTCCGCGCGTGCGTCCGTCCATATAAACCTCCTGATGGAAAAAAGCTTGTTCCCACAAACGGACAAGCTTTTTTTTCATAGCATATCCTGATATAACCATCACGTTAAAACACTTTCGTTGTCCACGATTCACCATTCCACACATCCGTCACCACATCATGGTAAAACTCCGGCTCGTGACAGATGATGAGGAGACTTCCCCGATACGCCTTCAGCGCCCGCTTCAACTCCTCTTTGGCGTCCACATCCAAGTGGTTGGTCGGCTCATCCAGCACAAGCAGGTTGGTCTCCCTGTTGATCAGCTTGCAGAGGCGCACTTTGGCTTTCTCCCCACCGCTCAACACTTCCACCCTGCTTTCGATATGCTTGGTCGTCAAGCCGCATTTGGCGAGGGCGGCCCGCACTTCAAACTGCGTAAAGCCGGGGAACTCGCTCCAAATCTCATCGATGCACGTACGGTGGTTCGCCGTTTTGGTCTCTTGCTCGAAATACCCGATATGCAAGGATTCCCCCCGTTCCACCGTACCGGAGATTGGGTTGATTTCCCCCAAGAGGCTGCGCAACAAGGTCGTTTTCCCAATCCCGTTGGCGCCGACCAAGGCAATCTTCTGACCGCGCTCCATCCGCAAATCCAGTGGGCGGGACAACGGTTCATCATAACCGATGACCAACTGCTTCGTTTCAAAAATCAGTTTGCCGGAAGTGCGCGCCTCTTTGAAGCGGAATTCCGGTTTCGGCTTTTCCTTGGCCAGTTCAATCACTTCCATCTTGTCCAGCTTCTTCTGGCGGGACATCGCCATATTTCTGGTCGATACCCGCGCTTTGTTTCGTTGGACAAAATCTTTCAGCTCGGCGATTTCTTGCTGCTGTTTTTTGTAGGCCGCTTCCAGTTGCTGTTTCTTCGCTTCATACACTTCCTTAAAATGGTCATAATCGCCCACATACCGATTCAGCTGTTGATTCTCCATATGGTAAACCAGGTTGATGACACTATTCAAAAAAGGAATGTCATGCGAGATGAGGATAAACGCGTTTTCATACTCTTGCAAGTAACGCTTCAACCAATCGATATGCTGTTCATCAAGGTAGTTGGTCGGCTCGTCAAGGAGCAGGATATCCGGTTTCTCCAGGAGAAGTTTGGCGAGAAGCACCTTCGTCCGTTGCCCCCCGCTCAAGTCGTGCACATCCCGATCCAAGCCGATATCCTCCAATCCTAGAGCCCGGCCAATCTCAACCACTTTGGCATCAATCGTATAGAAATCATTATTGATCAGCAAATCTTGCAAGGGGGCGACAGCTTCCATCAACCGCTCCAGCTCTTCCGGTGCCGCCTCAGCCATTTTGGCATACATGCCATTCATTTCCGCTTCGATGTCAAACAAATACTGAAAGGCGCTTTTCAGCACATCGCGAATCGTCATGCCCTTCCGCAGCACGGCATGCTGATCCAGGTAACCGACCCGCACCTTCGTCGCCCACTCGATTTTTCCTTCATCCGGTTCCAGCTTCCCCGTGATGATGTTCATAAAGGTGGATTTCCCTTCCCCATTGGCTCCAATCAAGCCCACGTGCTCCCCTTTGAGCAAACGGAAAGACACATCTTGGAAGATCGCGCGATCGCCAAAGCCATGGCTTAAGTTTTTTACCGTTAAAATACTCATCAGCGACACTCTTTTCTATGAAATGATCATTTCTATTCTTAAATGAAAAAAGGTTTCTGCCCACACCTAAAACCCCCCCACTTATTCAGGAGAGTACCCACTTGAGTGTAGCATGTCTTGGCCGCGTTCACCATCCCGGATTTGTATCCAAGAAACGCAAACACCCTCCCTCGCATTTTGTGCGAGGGGAAGATCGCCATATATGGCGTCAAACCACATAGATCGGTAGACCAAGCCCTCAATAGGCTCTCTCTTCAATGTGCACCGCCGGGCAGGCTTCACACAATATTTCCTTAATCCGTGGTACTTTAAAAGACTTGATGAACTGAAATGCTCGCTCCTCTTCCTCCGCCATCACAAAGCGCAGGACTCCCCGCCGCATCTCATAAGAGGATTGGGGGATGATGACCACTTTCTCAATCCGGCTCAGATCAATGGCGAAATGGTGTTTGAAACTCAGCAACTTCTCCATATCCGTTTGGCTCAGTTCATCAAAGTGCCGCTCGATTTGTTCCCGCTCCGCCAGGTCTTTCTTCAGCTTCCGCTCATCGGGGTCATAGCCGAACCACTCAAGCACAAACACCGCGACCAACTCCAGCCAAAACGGAAGCGACGAAATCAGTCCGCCGAGAAAAGAGCCCCTTTGCACAGTGGGAAGTTTGGCAAAGCAGAGCCTTGAACCGTCCACATACACTTTGTAGAGATACTCCTGCACGATTTGTTTTTCATATAGGTACAATGGCGCTTTTTCCATCGTTGCTCCACTCCCATTCGGCTTTTTCTCTCATCTTAACGCCAACTCATGGTTTCAGGAAGCGAAAACACGCTACAAACCAACCTCCCGTTTTAGAGGATGGATTCGACCCCATATAAGGAATGGTTCATGAAGAAATCACAAAAACCGCACACAAGGAACGAATAATAGGAGATGGAGGGGATGATCATTGAGACTGCTTTATAGAAAGAGAAAATATTGGATCAGTATTGGCGCTTTCGTTTTCTTCTTATTTTTCCTCTATCCTGTTCTTGAAATCGGGTGGCTTGTGGCAACTTCCGACGCCACAGGGAAGAAAGACGAAATCTATATGGGGTATGAGGATGCCACACATATGCTTATTCCTTATGATTATCTTGATAATTACAGAACAGAGTTTCATAAGAAGAATTTAGGGGTACTTGTCTCTTTTGCGTCTACGATTGCAGAACAGAATAAAGAGAGGGAGCACCGTCTTGATATTGTTTCTCTGCCTTCGAATCAAGTGATCTTCTCTGAACATCCAAATCCGAAAAACACAGCAGGATTTGGAATTGCCCTTCCTGCTGACAAATGGAAAGATGGAACATATATTGCTCGTGTTTACCGAGAAGATCAACTGATTGCGAAACGGACATTTACTCTGACGTCCAATATGCCTTGGATTCAAGAGCATTTTATTTGGGGAGAGAAATTCATACACATGCTTAAAGGGAAATAATCAGAATGGGAGGTACCCAAACGCAAAAGGCCCAATCCGTACCCTTCGCCGCTTCGGATTGGGCCTTTCGTTATATAATTGGATATTGGCGCTTCTCTCCATTGGCTGTGGTCAGAGCGCGTCCACTCCCGCTTCCGCCAGCATGTGGGCAGTGAGGACAAACATCGCATGGGACCAGGTGAGCGGCACGACCCAGGCCGTTTCGCCCGTCTCCTTATCGATCTGCTCCGGCAAGAGATTCAGAGAAGTGGCATGTTTCACCGCCCAAGCAAAGTGTTGTTTGGCCTCGTCGATGCGTCCCTGTTGAATGCGGTATTGCGCCAACCACAGCGTGGTAAGGATCCAAGGGTTGCCCCCGATATACGCATCGTCTTCGTAACGGCGGATCCCCCCCACCACCGGAGAGGTGCAAGCGCGCTCGATCGCATCCGCCGTGGCGACCATCCGTGGGTCATGGACATCAAACGCTCGGAAAGGAACCGCCAACCCAATCAAACTGATATCCAACACGTTATCTTGCATTAGCAGGTAACGGGTATACCCTTTTTCATCCGTTTCCATGGCGGTTGATTTCCCCGAGGCAACGGCCTCTCTGTACTCCTCTTCACTCACACGCAGTTTGATCCCACGCAAGAACGTGTTCGTTTCACCATCCACCGCATGTTGCTCCATCGCCCGCTTGATGCCGCCCGCCGCTTCCCGCCAAGCGGTCGCCAAGGCCGTTTGGCCCAACTCCCGAGCGATGGCGGCCGCGCCGGATAATCCGCCGTACACCGCCGCCGCCGAGTAGGTATGCTCCGCTTCGCGTTCTTCCCACAAGTCCCTGCTCGGCAGCGGCAATCCCGTCTCCGCATCCAGGTAGGAGAGCAAGAAGGAAGCCCCTTTCTCCACCGCCGGCCACATTTCTTCCAAGAAAGAGCGATCACCGGTCATGAGATAATGCTGATGCATTCCCCATAAGATGGAGCCCCCTTCGTCAATTTGCAATCCCCAAGATGGGGCCAAGCGCCCGTCATGGTAATGGCGCTGTTGCCAGGAGCCGTCCGGATCTTGCGCAAGCACCGCCCAACGGTAAAAGGCGCGGGTCAGCGAGGTCAGCCCGGCTTGGTCAAAGGCCGTGGTGATATAGGCGGCATCACGCCCCCAACAATAGGCGTATCCGCCGCAACGGGTAAAGGCTTCATCAAACTCCGGCGCCGCAATGACACTTCCCGTCGCTTGATCTGACATCAACTTAAACACTAAGAGCGAACGCTCATACACTGCTTGCACTTGCTTATCTCTGATCGCCAGCGGCTTGGCCCCCCGCAAATACTTCTGCCAGTAGGCCTCCGTCCGCGCCAACCATTCGGCGGCCCCCACCCGCTTCGCTTGATGCATCTTGGCACTCGCCTCATGCACCGTCGTACCGGCCGTCAGGTAGAGAGGCAACGCCCGGGTCTCTCCCGGTGCCAAGCTCAAGCGAAACGCGAGCGCCCCATGCGGAACCATGCCAATCGTATCCCCAGGTAAATACCCGGCGGTCGCATGGCGAAACGCATCGCCGATCGCATATCCAGCGCAAACGTTTGCACCAGAAAGCGCAAAAGCATACTGATGGCGGAAATACAACAACCCATCTATCACACGGTCAAAAGAAACCGAATTGTACAACGCGTTTTCCGCGATCTGCAAGGAAGCGTACACAAAAAACGTCAGGGTGAGCTTCGCTTCACCGGTGTTGGTCAGTTCCACATTGCGGACCAACAAATCTTCGTCCGGCACCGCAAAGTCCGTCGTCGCCACCACAACCGGCACTTTTTTCCCAGTCGCTTGGGTGCGCAGAATATTTGTGCGCGGCAGGTAAGATTGCTCATGTCGCCATGCTTCCGCTTGATCCAGCCAGCTCGTGGAAGCCTGCATCCCTTCAACCAGCACGCCCATTTTCATGGTTTCCACATGTTGCGGCATATCCACATGCGGCCACCATAGGCGATGGATTTCACCACGGGCGTCCAAAGCGACCAACATGGAAGAATTGCCGATCACGGCATCGTTGATATACGGTTTGTTCGTTACAGGCGATCTATTCATGGGGGGTGCTCCTTTCGATACAATCGGGATCAGATGATTTTGGGTGAAGGCGTTTTCTTTCATTTGTGCAAGTGATGGTTTGGCACAGGTGGTTGCCCGTTTACCGAGCGGACGGACAACCACCTGTGCCCCTTGCCGTCAAGCGTCAAGCACGCGGGCTTCCGCGCGGATCGGGACGACCTTTTATCCCGGTCATGCCGTAGGCCGTTGCCAAACCGGTTGACGGCGAAACGGAGCGGGGGACTCACACTTTCCCACGTTCCCGGGAAAAGCGGTGGGGAAACGGTTGCTAACGCCGGATAAATGATCGAACCGATTGGCGGATGACCAAACGGTGAGGAACCGTTAAACCCGTTTGCAAGATCTCTTCCCCCTGCAGCTTGCGAATCAGGTGTTGCGCGGCCTGATAACCCAAATGGTAGATGCCGATATCCACCGTGGTCATCGGCGGGTTGCTTAGCTCGGACAACACGATATTGTTAAAGCCGACGACCGACACATCTTCGGGAATCTGATAACCCGCTCCCACCAACTCGCGAATCATGCCAAAGGCGATCACATCATCAGATACGACAAACGCGGTGGGCCGATCGGGCAAATTCATCACCATGGATACCGCATGAAATCCGTTTTTGGGCAAAATATCCGATTCCATCACCCATTCATCGCGCATCGGCAAACCTGCTTTGGACAGCGCCCATTGATACCCTTTCAAGCGGTCTTCCGACACAACCAAGTCGGGGGGGCCGCTGACAAACCCAATGCGGGTATGCCCTTGGTCAATCAAGTGCTGGGTCGCGTCAAACGAGGCTTTAATATTGTCATTGTTCACCGCCAATACATTGGGATGCTCCAGCGATCTTCCCAACAACACAAAGGGAAAATCCAGTTCCAACAATTTTTCGACGGTCGGATCCGCTTTTCTGGGAGCCATCAGGATCATGCCGTCGACCCGGCGTCCCAGCACCATCCGTGTGACCGTTTCCAATTCATCTTGTTGGTTATTGGCTGAAGAGATCAGCAAATCATACTGCTTCTGATTCGCGTAAGCCAGCATTCCCCTGAGCACTTCCGAGAAAAAGGGATTGGCGAACAGCTCTTCGGCGGAGCGCGGCAAAACGAGTCCCAACGTCTTGGTGCTTTTGGAAACCAAGCTCTTCGCCATCATATTGGGATGATAGCCGAGCGTTTCCATCGCTTCTCGTACTTTTTTAACCGTGGCCACGCTGATGCGTGGATGATTCGAAATGACACGGGAGACGGTGGAAGGTGAAACTCCTGCCAGCCGTGCCACATCTTTAATCGTTACAGAAGGCATCGCTCTCTCCCCAGATTTGTGCAAACGTTTGTTTTTTATATCGTAGCGGAAACGGAGAAGATTGTAAACTCCTTCTTTTGCACACTGAAATAAACCTTGATATATAAAGGAAAAACCAACATTAAATCATATTTCATATAAAAAAATAAAGAAATAATTCGTAAACAACCGTAATAACGAGATATATTAATATAAATGATTGTCAAGGCTTCATTTGGCATTATTCGCTCATGTGCAAACGCTTTCCATCCTCCCGCTTTTGGTGTAGGATGATGCTAGAAAGACGCAGTTGCTTCACATCGCCACTCGCGAAAACGTTTGCACTAAACAGAGGGGCGGATCGCTGGAGACATCCGTCATCATCTTGCTTCTTCTCTCTTCTTTCATCCAACTTCCTCTGTCTAAATAGTGTGAATGAGTGGGCGACTGATTGTTTGAGAAAGGGATCGAGCTATCCACAGAAAGGGGCTAGTAGGTACATGAAAAAAATCTTGAGTGCCATTGCTTCAGTCGCTGTCGCGGGTTCCTTGCTTGCCGGTTGCAGCCCTGCCGCCAACGAACAATCATCCGGTCCGGTTACCATCAGCTTCTGGAACACGATGAATCCGGAAGAAACAGAAACCTTGAAAGAAATCATCAGCGATTTTGAGAAAGAGAACAAAGACATCAAAGTCAAGCTGGAAAACGTGCCTTTCGGGGAAGCGCAAAACAAATTCAAAACCGCCGCCCAAGCGGGCAACGGCCCTGACGTGCTCCGCTCCGAAATCGCTTGGACACCGGAATTCGCCGCGCTGGGACTCTTGCAGCCACTGGACGACTACTTCAAAGACCAAGACGATTTCTTGGACGTTGCTTTGAAATACAGCAAATGGAACGGCAAAACCTGGAGTGTGCCGCAAGTAACCGATGCCCTCGGTTTGCTTTACAACAAAAAACTGTTGGCGGACAAGGGTTTTAACGAAGCGCCAAAAACGATGGATGAGTTCTACCAGGTAGCCAAAGCCTTGTCTGATCCGGCCCAAGACAAATGGGGTTACTATCACCGCCAAACCGATGCTTACTGGTATCAACCATTCATGTGGGCCTACGGCGGCGGACTGATCACCGACAATAAAGAGATCCAAGTCAACAACGCCGGTGCTGTCAAAGGGTTGGAATTCCTGCTCAAATTGCGCGACGACAAAGTGATGCCTGATGAATTCGACGCGGCCAACGATTACAACAACCTGCAACAAGCCTTTAAAACGGGCCGCGCGGCCATGGTGCTCCAAGGTCCATGGGCTGTCTCCGACCTCTTGAAAGGAGAGCAGTTCAAAGATTCAAACAACCTGGGCATCGCGCCGATTCCCGTTGGTCCGGAAGGCAAAACCGGGACGCCAGTGGGCGGGCATGGGCTTGTGATCTATGCCGGCTCCAAACATAAGGAAGCTTCCTACAAATTCGTTTCTTATCTGAGCAAGGCGGAAAACCAAGCCAAGTTCGCAACCAAAAACGGCCTGGTTCCCACCCGCAAATCGGCGTTTGAGTTGAAAGAAGTGAAAGAAAACCGACTGATCAACGATTGGAAAGCGGTTCTTGACAAAGCGACCAACCGGCCCGTCATGCCGGAAGGCGGTCAAATCTACGCGGCGTTCACCCCGGAAATCCAAGCTGCCTTCAAAAAGGAAAAATCCCCGCAACAAGCGTTGGATGCGGTAGCAGAAGCCTGGAAAAAACTGCTTAAGAAATAAGTGCCCCATTAACGGCACACCGGCCAACCAGCAGATGATAGCAAGCAACCGACTCAGGGAAGAGGGCGAGCAAGCTTCTCTTCCTTCTTCTTATCGCTTAAGCAAAAGCTCGAACTATGGAAGGAGGCGGGCCTGAAAGTGAGTACCCGTAACAATACATGGATCGCATATGTCTTCTTGGCACCCGTGTTGCTCGTCATGGCATTGCTCGTTTTTTATCCGCTGATTCAAGGGATCTCTTACAGCTTCACCAATATGAATCAATACAATATGGGCAGCAAATTTCTTCCGCCCAGCTATGAATGGATTGGCGTCAAAAACTACACCGACTTGTTCAGCACCATCTTTCAACCCAAATCCGTCTTTCGCGACGTCCTGGTGCAAACCGTGATCTGGACCTTTGTGAACGTCTTTTTCCACTTCACCATCGGTCTGTTCCTTGCCCTTCTGCTCAACCGCAAGATCAAAGGCAGAGGCATCTATCGGATGTTGCTCATGGTACCTTGGGCGGTTCCTTCCTTTGTTGGCGCTTTTGCTTGGCAATGGATGTACAACAACAAATACGGCCTCTTCAATATCTTGTTGAAAAACCTGGGGCTCCCGACCGTGCCCTGGTTGGGTGACAGCTTCTGGGCGATGACGTCGGCAATCCTGGTCAACGTCTGGATCGGCATCCCGTTCATGATGGTGACCCTCTTGGGTGGTCTGCAAAGCATTCCCGTGTCGTTGTACGAAGCGGCCCGCATCGATGGCGCTTCCCCGTGGCAACAACTGATAAACATCACGTTGCCCTTGTTGAAACCCGTTGCCGCCACTGCAACCACCCTGGGGATTATCTGGACATTCAACATGTTTAACATCATCTATCTGATCACGGGCGGCGGTCCCGTCCACTCGACCGAGATCTTGGTCACCTACGCTTATCGGGAAGCGTTCCGCAACTGGAACTTAGGGCTGGCTTCAACCTATGGAGTTGTGATCTTGAGCATACTCGTCGTCTTTACGCTCTTCTATCGACGGGTAGTGAAAGCCCATGCCAATGAGGGGGTGTACTACTAAGATGCGCAAATCCAACTGGTGGGTTCACCTGATCTTACTCGTGTCCTCGTTTCTCGCGGTGTTCCCGGTCATCTGGATCTTATCGACCAGCTTCAAACCGGAAGCGGAAGTCTTTTCAAACTCCATCGAACTGGTTCCCAAAACGTTCACCTTGGAAAACTACACCACCGTCCTGACCCGTTCGAATGGCATCTTCCTCACTTGGTTTAAAAACAGCGCCTTGATCGCCCTGTTCACTACCCTCGTGGGATTGGTGCTCTCGACGACAGCGGCTTACGCGATCTCCCGCTACAAGTTCCGCGGGCGAAACGGAGTGGAGCTCGGCATTTTGATCACGCAGATGTTCCCCGGGGCGCTGTTGATCATCCCGCTCTACCTGATCGTGAACAAACTCGGTTTATTAAACAGTTATTTCGGAGTCATCCTGGCTTACTCCACCGTGGCGGTGCCCTTCTGCGTCATGAACCTGAAAAGCTTCTTTGACACCATTCCCTATGAGTTGGAAGAAGCGGCCCGCGTGGATGGCTTGTCCCACTTCGGCACCTTCACTCGCATTGTGCTGCCACTCGCCCTGCCGGGTCTGGCCGTGACCGCGTTCTATTCGTTCATCACCGCTTGGAATGAGTTTTTGATCGCGATCACGTTCTTGAGTGACGAGCATATGTACACGTTGCCGATCGGCTTGCAACAATTCGTCAACCAATATAACACCGATTACCATTACATGGCCGCCGCCGCGATCTTGATCACCTTGCCCGCCCTGTGCTTCTTCTTGTTCGCGCAAAAGTTTCTGATCTCCGGCATGACCGCCGGCGGAACCAAAGGATAACCGCCGGTCCGAAAGCCTCCTGTCCAGCAGGGGGCCTTTTTTGCGCCCCCGATGCCCATGACACACTTCCCATGATGGTCCAAGCACCAACAAATGCCTATGGCATAGAATAATTAAAAAGTTGGAGGTACACCATCATGAAGAAAAATCAACCGTTTACTTCTCATTACCAAGATTATCCCATGCCTTATTCCCTTGAGGACTATCCCATGCCACCCACCGATTGGCAACCGCCTGACGCCCACACGGAACAGTTCTTTCCGTTTTTCTTCTTTCCCTTTCCTTTCTTCAGACCCTTTCCCTTTTTCTTCCCCTTCAGAAGATTTTGGTGGTAAAGGATAACAAAAAAACCACCTCGACTCGGGTGATCGTGAGTCAGAGGTGGTTTTTTATCAGGATACGATCAAGTACAGGATCACAGCCAGCACAATCCGGTAAATCGCGAATGGCACCAACTTGATTTTATTGATCAATTTCAAGAAGAAGCGGATTGACAGGAGCGCAAAAATAAAGGCACTCACAAACCCGGCGATAAAGAATGGCAACGCATCGAGGGTAAACGAATCCCAGTTCTTGATGAGGGAAATGGTACTTGCCCCCAACATGATCGGCACCGCCATGATAAAAGTAAAGTCGGACGCCGCCCGGTGGCTCAACCCGAGCAACACCCCGCCGGAAATCGTCGACCCCGAACGGGAGAAACCAGGCCATAAGGAGAGGCATTGGAATAAGCCGATCCCAATCGCTTGTTTATATGTAATCTGATCCACCGTCTCCACTTTGGGGCGCGCCGGACGGAACCAATCAGCCACCAACAGCAAGATCGCTCCAGCGACTAATGCGATGATCACCGTATTGACGGAGAAAAGATACTCATCAATGTAATCCTCAAACAAGAAACCCAACACACCGGCAGGTAGCAAACCGACGATCACCTGCGTCAATTTCAGGCGGTTTCCTTCTTCATCCGTTTCTCTGCTCAATCCCAACAAGTCGATAAACCGGTCTTTCATCACAATGACAACGGCCAAGATCGAACCCAATTGAATACAAACCTTAAATGTGTTTGCCACTTCCGGAGAAAAGAGTTCTTTTGACTTAAGCAGGATATCATCCACAATGATCATGTGCCCTGTGGACGAAACGGGGGCAAACTCCGTCAACCCTTCAACTAAACCCAGGATAATGGCTACAACTAGTTCCCATAAGTTCAATTTGCTCACCTTTCCTGACACCATCTGTGTGCGTTTTCTGTTTCGTCGAAACCATAATCTGATTATAACAGTGTTACGGTAAGGAAGTTGGTTCAATTTATTGAACCTTCCATTCCACCGCCTCCCCTGATAAACAGGATGCCAGCAATCTGATCCGGGGACCCTTAATTCCGTGCACAGGTGAAAACCCCCACGAGCATGGGGACTTTTCCTTCTCGCCATGTTACAACAGCGGCTCGGCAAAGATCTGCGCCAAGTGATGTTCCATATGGGCCACATAGTCCTTAATCAACCAAGCCAGCGTCACTTGTTTCCCATCGGGCAGCAGGCAGGCTTGCGTCTCCTTCCCCTCCGGCAAGCGGGAAACGACGCGCAGGACCGATCGGTTAAGCGAAACCCAAAGGGATGCGACCTCTTCCAGACTGGCCTGCTGATACTGTTGTGCCCTTACCCATTCATCCTGATCATAGCCCGTCACCACAAACGGCCCCTCACTCTGTTGGGCGCGGATAAACCGACTGACATTGTTGATGGCCGAATCGCATAATGTCCCAATATCTCTTTCTTTGACCACTTTCCCGGCGCAGGGCGCTGCCCGATCTCCGCCTGGGACAACTGCGTCAACCGCCGGGGAACAAGTTCCACATAACGGGATAACCGGAATCTTTCATGTCATCACCTCTTGTCAGGATTGGAAACACCAGACATCCACCATGACACAACAAAGAAGTGTAGAGCGCTTTCAAAAGCAGAAAAATAAAGGGTAAACAAAATGCACGGAATTCGGATCTCCGTGCTCAAGCGGACTGATGCATTTTCAAACTCTCATCTTTCCTTGTTCAGCAGCAAGGCTTTGATCTTGCGACGAATGCCAAAAGGGGTGACCTGTCCAACCCGGGCGACCCGAGCGACTTGAGCGACCGGGGCATCCTGTTTGAACGATTTGGCCCCGAAGAAATCCCCACCCTTTAACTTCACATCGTCGGTGCCCCAATGCGTTTCAGTCTCCACTTTGCGCAATAAAGGGATATGTTTGGAACAGTGGATATACGCTTCATCCACCTTCACGAGCACCCATCGTTCCGCCCGCTTCTCCCGCGCCTGCAATTCCGCGGCCACCGCTTTGGGAACCTCGGTGCATGCCGGCAGCTCTTCGTTTTCAATAATAACCGCCTCGCCATTGATATGTAACCCAATTTTATTCTCAAAGAAATCGATCAGCAACAACCCAATGTGCGGGTTTTCGATGATGTTGCCCAAACTGGCGTAAACGCCATTGCCCCGATATTCCGGATAAATCACCGTCTGTTCGTCAATGACACGGATAAATCCGGGAACCCCCGCGCGAAAAGACATATCGCAATTCCCGTGGCGATCCGCTGTGGCGACAAACATCATCTCTTGCTTCGCGATAAATTCCCGCATAATCGGTGTGAGACGGTCCAGCATTTGGTTGTTGTAAAATGCGGCCGCCCGTTTTTCGCTGCCGTACTTGACCTGTAACTTGCGTTCTCCCTCTGAGCCCATCATTTTTGCCAACACCCCTGTATGTCCTATAGTCAGTCTCTCTTGATTCGTAACACAGGTCAACCAGACCATTGTGTGGTGATTTGCCCCCATGGTTTATCTCTATACCACCACGTTATTCAGGATAAGCAAATCCAAATGGCTATGCTACCCCTTATTGCCTTGTTTCTTTGTCGGAAAGGTGACCTTTGTTTCGATAGGGATATATGAGCTTGCCCTCTTTAGCGACTGCTGTTTTGTTGCACCAAAAAAATAAATTCAACCGACTGACACACCATCTCATTTTGAACCCATCGAAGACACGGCAGAATAGCAATCAATGTCCAGGATCAAATATTGTTGCGCTTAAATAGGAGGAATGGAGATGCAAAAGAGGAGAACGACTACCGCCGTCACTAAAAAAACGAAGAAACGATGCTCCTAACCAACCTTTTCCTTATCTTGCGTAATTAGGTCTTTCACACTTGGGACTTTTCTCTGTCAACCAACAAGAGTTTGCCCTAATTCTTCGCTGTCTCAATCCGACAATCCTCTATATTCAGAAAATATCTTGGGGAAATTAAAAATAACGATCATCGACCGCACAAAAAACCCCGCCAAGAATCGTTTGCGGGGCTCTTTCTCGCACGATCAGATCATCTGATCCAACCGCGACTTTTGCAGCAGATGGTGGCGAAGATGCATATACGCCACCCGTCGGCCCCCTGTTCCACGCTTTTACCGCAACGCTTGCAAAATCGCTTGGCGCACATAGCCGTTTGCTTGCTTCAGCCGCTCCACCGCACCTTCATATGTCGTCTTCGCCTCAAGCATGACAATGGCTGTTTTCACTTCGTTATGGGCTTGTTCCAGCGCCTCTATCGCTTGTTCAGTTGATACGCCCGTCACCGTGCGAATGATATGAATCGCCCGTTCCTTCAACTTGTGGTTGCTGATGTTCACATCCACCATCAAGTTCTCATATACTTTGCCGAGCTTGATCATGGTCGTGGTCGAAATCATGTTTAAGATCATCTTATGCGCCGTGCCCGCTTTCATCCTAGTTGAGCCCGTCAACACTTCCGGCCCGACGACCACTTCAATCGCATGATCCGCTTCTCGACTGATGCGCGCCCGTTCGTTGCAGGAGAGGGCCACCGCTTTGGCCCCGATGCGGCGGGCATATTTAAGCGCACCGATCACGTATGGCGTGCGCCCGCTGGCGGCAATCCCCACCACCGTATCTTTGTCGGTCAGGCCAATCTCCCGCAAATCCCGCTCTCCCCACTCTTCTTTATCCTCTGCTCCTTCGACCGCTTTGACAAAGGCTTTTTCACCACCCGCCATCAATCCTTGCACCCACTCTGGCGGGGTGCTGAACGTCGGTGGGCATTCCACCGCATCCAGAACGCCGAGGCGTCCGCTCGTGCCTGCCCCAATATAGATCAACCGCCCGCCCCGGCTTAACGATTGCACCGCAAAGTCCACCGCCACCCGGACATCTGGCAACACTTTTTGGACAGCCAGCGCCACTTTTTGGTCTTCTTCATTGATGATTCTCAAGATGTCCAAGGTATCGGCCGAATCGATCTGCATCGTGCGTTCGTTCCGCAACTCCGTCGTTAACGAAGGCAAGTGTTCTTTCATGTTTAAAACAGCCTCCATTGATTTACCAGATTTAGGTTGTTGATGAAGACGGATTTTGAGTCTGCATTCCTTGGTCGCATCAAAGGGAAGGTGCTCCGTTGCCCGCTCTCTTCCTTCGTTCTTGATGAAGCTTGATCCAAAGCTCCCATCATTCCGCTTTCACCCACAGGGCACAGGCAAAACCGCCTTATCAACACGCCTGAACATGCCATTCCCACTATGTATCATAAAGCTAATCTTCCCACCCATAGCTTACGAGAAAGAATCTGAAAATATCAATAACCAAACAATGAATCTTAACCGCATCCCATTTGTCGGCAACAGCAAAAACAGCGCCTGGCCCAGCCAAGCGCCTCTCGATTATCCCAAGGCCCGATCAAGCAAATCCATGATATGCACCGCTTCTATCTTCCCTTGCATCCCCGCGCGCGCAATTCCCTGTTTCATCTGCAACAAACAACCCGGGTTGGATGTCACAATGAGATGCGCACCCGTTTTCTTCACCTCTTCCATCTTGTCATCCAACAACTCCATGGACAGGTCAAAATGGGTGATGTTGTAGATCCCCGCCGAACCGCAACACTGATCCGCGCGATTCATCTCAACCAGCTCCACCCCTGGGATGCTTTGGATCAATTGGCGGGGCTGATTGCGAATCCCTTGACCGTGAGCGAGATGACAAGAGTCCTGATACGTGACACGCACATGGAGCTCTTTCGCAAATCGAAGCGGCGGCAGTTCAGCCAGCAATTCATTCGCATCCCGCACTTTGGCCACAAACGCGACGGCCCGCTCTTTCCATTCCGGATCATCGTGGAACCAGTGGTGGTACTCCTTGAGCGCCGCCCCGCAACCGCCGGCGTTGTTGACGATGAAGTCCACACCGGCTTGTTCAAACGCCTCGATATTCCGTTTGGCCAAGGCAACCGCCCCTTCTTTTTCCCCGGAGTGGGCATGCAGGGCCCCACAGCATGCCTGAGCGCCGACAAACACCACATCGCATCCCGCTTTGATCAATAAGCGCGCCGTCGCTTGGTTGGTTTCATAAAACATGACATCCATCACACAACCGGTAAACAACCCCACCGTATGCAAGGCTTTTCGTTCCGCCCTCATCACCCGTTGCCGTCTGGCGCGCTTCAGCGGTGAAGCCACCCGATCCACCGCCTGTTGCATTTCGGCCATTTCCCTTGGCAAGAGACGGATCAGCCCCGTTCGACCAGCCAGCTTTTGCAGGCCCGTCGCTTGCGCCGCCCATAGCAGCGTTCCCAATGCCTTCATCCGATTGGGATGGGGAAAGAGGTGCTTAAATACCATGTCCCGCACCAACGGTGCCTTCCCTGCCCTTTTCTTGTCGCCTTCCACCACTTCCCGCGCCGTCTCGAGCAAGCTTCCATAGGGCACTCCCGCCGGACAAGCGGTCTCACAAGCGCGGCAACCCAAGCACGCGTACATATTCTTCGCAAACTCGGCATCGACGGGTAATTGCCCTCGGGCCACCCCCTTCATCAGAGCGACCCGTCCACGCGGGCTGTAAGTTTCCAGCCCCGTCTGCCGGTACGTCGGACAAGAAGGCAGGCAGAATCCGCAGTGCATACAGCTCATCAGCTCATCCATATTCCATTTTCCCAAGAGCCCGTTCTCTTGATTGTCGACCTCCGCTTTTGCGCAAGGGAGTTGGTTCTCCGCCACTCGTTTGTCGTCCCGGCTCATTTTTTCACCACCACCCGACGTCGTGTGCCGTTGGCGAAGATTTTGCCCGGGTTCATGATGTTGTTCGGGTCAAACGCTTCCTTGATTCGTTTCATCAGCTCGACGCCCCCCGCACCCACTTTCAGGGGCAAAACATCCCGTTTGGCCATGCCGACCCCATGTTCACCCGTAATCGTCCCGCCCAATCGGAGCGCGGCCTGGAAGATTTCCTCAAAGGCTTGCTCCACCCGGTGGATTTCTTCTTTGTTCCGTTCGTCGGTCATGCAAGTGGGATGAAGATTGCCATCCCCCGCATGGCCAAACGTGCAAATCTGCACCTGATACTTCTCCGCGATCCGCTCGATTTCTTGAACCATCTCCGCCAACCGGGAGCGCGGCACTGTCGCATCCTCCAATATCGTCGTCGGCCTTAAGCGGGATAGCGCCGATAAGGCCGCACGCCGGGCCGCAAGCAACTTGGCGCCTTCCGCCTGGGTCTGGGCCACCTGCACCTGGGCAGCCCCTTCCGCCTTGGCAATTTCCGCGATCCGCTCGATATCGCGGTCAACCAGCTCTTGCGGGCCGTCCTGCTCAATCAACAGCATCGATTTCATCGTGAGCGGCAAGCCCAGCTTCGCAAAATCATCCACCACTTTCATCGTGCCTTGATCCAAAAACTCCATCGTCGCGGGGATGATCTTGGAGGCAATCACCCGCTCCACTGTAAGCGCCGCATCCGTCAAGTTGGTGTAGTAGGCCACCAGCGTCCGCTTCGTTTCCGGCAACGGAAGCAACTTTAACGTGATCTCCGTGATCACGGCCAAGGTGCCTTCCGACCCCACCAAGAGGCGCGTCATATCGTAACCGGCCACATCTTTGACGTTTTTGCCGCCCGCACGCAACACTTCGCCTGATGGCAGAACATATTCCAACCCCATAATATAATCTTTGGTCACCCCATATTTCAGTCCGCGCATGCCACCCGCGCATTGCGCCATATTCCCCCCCACCGTGGAGATGCGCATACTTCCCGGATCTGGGGGATAAAACAGTCCCACCGCTTCCACCGCTTGATGAAGATCGGCCGTCACCACTCCCGGTCCAATCGTCGCCGTCAAGTTTTGCTGATCAATCTCCATGATCCGGTTAAACCGGTTCATATTGAGCACGATGCCCCCCTCCACCGGTATGGTGCTCGCCGCCAGATTGGTGCCCGACCCGCGCGGAACGATGGGAATCCGATGGTTATTGGCTATCTTTAAAATCGCCGACACCTCTTCCGTTCTATGCGGCATGATCACCGCATCCGGCATTGACTGGAATATCGGCGTCGCGTCATAGGAGTAAGCAAAAAGCTCATTGGGGCTATCCAAAAACCACTTCTCCCCCACAATCGAAATCAACTGCCGCTTCACTTCCGCAGGAAGCCCCTCCCCTGGCTGAAAGGCTGCGTTCACCCAAATCCCTCCCTTGGTCACGTATCAGGTCATCAGATGAATCCATGTATAACGCTATCATATTACAGACATCTCCACCACGATGCGGCCAACGGTGAAGGTCTACCGAAGTAGTGGCAAACACCCTCTTCATGGTCCAAGGAAAATCGCAAAATACATAGGATTATTTAGGTAAGTACAAAAGAAACATTATTCAAATTAAATTATAATGCTTTACTCATTTCTATATTAAATGATAAATCTATATAAAAGGAGATGATCAGACAAATGCCTCTCTTTGATATCCATCCGGTGGTGGATGCGTACAATGCCGTTTCCTTATCCCATCCATTGTGCATGGGGGGCGTATGATTTGGATGGCCCCGATGTAATCTGTTCACCACTATATTCACTGGAACCAACACCAACCATCGGTCAGCCTGATGTTTCCATAAGATGAATGTTTAAGGAACGGGTTCATCCTGTTCTTTTTAAATTAACTGGAGGGTTTTCACCTATGATTCAAGCATTGATCCATGGCATGATTCTCGCGTTCGGCCTTATTTTGCCGTTGGGCGCGCAAAACGTGTTCGTATTTAACCAAGGCGCAACCCAACCCCGCTTCTTCCGGGCCTTGCCAGTCATCCTCACCGCATCGATTTGTGACACGTTGCTCATTTCTTTGGCGGTGTTGGGCGTTTCTGTCATCATTCTCACTATCGAATGGCTCCAACTCGTATTATTCTCGGTGGGGATCCTGTTCCTGCTCTATATGGGTTGGACCGTATGGAAGTCCAAACCCAATCCAGCCGGGGGCCAAGCGGAACGGATGTCCACCAAGCAACAAATCTCCTTTGCCGCTTCCGTTTCCTTGTTGAATCCCCATGCGATCCTGGATACGATCGGGGTCATTGGAACCAGTTCCATCCAATATGAAGGCATGGAGAAATGGGCCTTTAGCCTCGCCTGTGTAGCCGTTTCATGGATATGGTTTTTTGGACTGGCCCTGTGCGGGAAACTGGTCGGACAGTTGGATTCATCCGGCAGGGTCTTGAGCGTCATCAACAAAATCTCCGCCCTGATCATCTGGGGTGTGGCGGTCTACTTAATTGCCAATCTCATCAACGGAATATAAACATCACTGTTTTCTGCCATCTTTCCGTCTAGCAAATAGCGCCAACAGGATCGTTGGCGCTTTGTTCGGGCATTCCCGTTGGTCTCAGTTGCACGTCGGGGCCACTTGCCCATCCGACCCCGTATAGACATACGCCTCCGAAATATATCCCGTGCCGATGTAATCCCATAAGTCGCTGGTGCCGTATGTTCCCGTCACCGTTTCCCCGCGTTTTTGGCATTGGATGGTGACGGATTGCCCATCGGCGACGGAACCGACAATGCTATAGCCGGTTCCCGGGCCGGAACGAACATTGACGGACAGACCCGTATCCGTATGAACTGTGCCGGTGACGCCACTTGAGCAACTGTTCTTGCTGGTGTAATTTTTGGTTCCGTAATATAAGATTTGTGCCCCGTTCCAAACGATTTTTTGCGCGGTGCCGTTTAACCGCTCTTCAAAATGTAAGTGCGGACCCGTCGATCCTCCCGTCGAACCCACCGTCCCGATTTTTTGTCCCATCGACACCAACTGCCCCACCGAGACGCTGAAAGAGTTGAGATGCGCATAAAGGGTTGTCCAACCCCCTCCGTGATCGATCACCACATATTTTCCGTAACTGGTTGAACCCAAATCCCGCACCGTGGTGACTTTTCCTGAAGCGGAAGCGACCACCGTGTCCCCTTCATCGTTCGCGCGATTCAAATCAACCGAATTCAACGGATTGTGATTGGTTCGCGTCTGCCCCTCCCAGACTTGTCCGCAAGGAAATGGCATTTGAAATGCGGGTGCGGCGGAAGCGCCTTGAGGAAAAAACGAGGTGATGGCCGAAAACAAAATGGCCAACAAGGGTAACCACACTTTTTTGCTCATCGTTGCATCTCCTCCTGTTGTAGGGAAAAATAGCAAATCCATCGCCAGACCGCGCCAAATTCCAGCACCCTTTTCATTTTTATTAATTCTTTAAATGCCCCGCCGCTTTCACCCCCTCCATTCTTTTGCCAGATCGGATTCAATCCCAAACCACGTTAGTTGAATATTCATTTCATTTATTATTTAAAAATAATAATATATCCTTCTCGCACCGTTTATTAACCCTATTAATTTTGTGCCTTCGGGCGCTCATGGGGAATGATGGCCGATCCTTCGCAACAAATTAAGACAAAACCGCATCTCATGACGTATTAAAAGCAGACATCCCGGAAAGTGAGGAGGCGCGTGTATTGGAGCATGAGGATATGGCCTATATCCGGCAAGTGCTGGCTAACTCGCCGGACGCTTATGACCATCTGGTACGAAAATATATGAATGCCATCTATTTTTTCATCCATAAACGGGTGAAACACCATGAAGACGCCAAAGATCTAACCCAAGAAACGTTCATCCGGGCCTACCACAATCTGAAGCGGTATAAACCCGAATATAAGTTTCTCACTTGGCTGTGCCAGATTGCCGCCAACTTGTGCAACGATGAGTTCCGCAAACGCAAACGGCGGAAAACGACGGTGCAAGAGGAGATTGATGCGGTCGATCATCTACATCCCGAATCCCTAGTCTTGCAAAACGAAGACAAAAAGCAGTTCATAAAGAAATTAAAGCAGTTGCCTCCCCTTTATCGCGAAGTGTTGGTGCTGCGCTTTCACCACGAACTCAGCTACAAGGAGATCGGGCAATGCTTGGAACAGCGCCAACGAGGTGCGAAACATTTACCCCAAAAAATACTATCCAACCAAACAAAAGGTGTACGGTCATTTATATGATGCATACGAACTGATCTACGATGTGTATGATTCACAGGGAAAGAAACTGTTCTCTTCCGATCATCGAGACCGTAACAGCAATATGACACACGGATCGACTGAATCGGACCTCAAGGAACTGGGAAAAACAGCGAAAACAAATTACTTTGCCCCTGTCAAAGCCACCACCGGCCCCTTCCGGTTGGTCGCCACCACCATAAGCAAACGTGAGCCGACGGATTTGCGGATCCAACTCGATCCGACGGAAGTGAACCATGCACCTGTCACGGCTGAGTACAAAGGAAACCGCTTTACCTTTACTTCATTCGGTCCAAACAAGGAGCCGGAAAAAGAACATCCCGAAGAGATGAGAGTCGAAATGGAGATGGAACTGAACAAATCCGGCCTTCCTTTAATCTGGTATGCACTTGATGAAGAAGGAAGGCTCTACCGGCTGCATGAAGATAGCGCCACAACACACAAAAACCGAACCTACCGCATCGAAGGGCTTCATCAACCCAAAAAGCTGACCCTGTATCTTCAGGAAATCACCATTCGGTATCCCATCCATTGGGAAACCATCATCCAATGATCAACGCGCCAACATCGGACCACTTACACCATGAATAAAAACTCACTTTTGCGATCATGCGGCTAACCTCGGAAAAGGGTTAGCCGTTTCTCTAACCGGATCCAAACGGCACGTACAACGAGGAACAAAATATCTTTCTACATTTATAGCAACCTTACCTATTAGAAATGGTATAATAAGGGTAATCAACTAGGATATCCATCTGCTTTGTCTGCCATCGTTCGATCATCCATGGCCCTACCTTTCCTTGTCCATCACATTAAAGGAGGGAAACGCATGATCCGACCACAACTTTCCAAATGTTCAAAATGCGGCAAAGACGAGTGCGGCTGTTGAGCCATTCACGGTCACCCCTTTGACAACTCAAAGAAAAACGACGGCCCTGAGTCCCTGGCTGTCGTTTTTCTTTTTGCTTCATATGGGATTTGATGGATATGGTTGGGATCTGATTATTTTGCGATAAATTGTTGGGTCCAATAGACCCCGTAATCCCCGCCCTTTACATACCCGACACCGATATGCGTATAATCCGGGTTTAAGATATTGGCGCGATGCCCTTCACTGTTCATCCAACTTTCCATTACCTGTTCGGCCGTGGTTTGGCCGGCCGCGATATTTTCTCCCGCCATGGTATAGCGCACCCCAAATCGTTGCAGCATCTCAAAGGGGGAACCGTATGTAGGCGACTCGTGGCTGAAGTAATGGTGCTCTTTCATGTCTTCTGACTTTTTGCGGGCGACACGGGAAACTTGCTCACTGATGGCCAACTTGGCCAATCCGCGCTTCTCCCGTTCTTGATTGACCAATTGAATCACTTCTTTTTCGATGTCCAACAAGGTGGAATTGGATGGTGTTGGTTTGGATTGGTCCGACTGCTTGTCAGTTGGGGGAGTCACCGGTTTGGGCGTGGCCTCTTTCCCGTTTGTCGCTTCCGCTTTCTCTTTATTTTCAGATGGGGTTGGCGCTTTCGTCTTCGCGCCGCTATCACTCTTTTCTGACTTCTCCCGGTCTTGGGCCAGATCGGTTTGTTGTTCGGCTCGCGTGGGAGAAGGCGGCTTTGTCACGGTAACAGTGGATTCTTCAGGCTGCTTCGTTTCCGGCATCGGCTTTGCGCTGGGCTTGGTGCTTGGTTCATTTGGCGTCGCTTCACCCAAGCCAAGCAAGGGAGAACAACCTGTCAATACAACAAGGAAAACAGCCAGACTCAAGAAAGATATCGTAAAGCGCATCATCGTCCTCCTTCGGTCGAATTCGTTCTCTCATACAGTATAGCGTACTCCCGCCGGTGAAACCCATAGGTAAATCTACAATCTTATCACAACAAAACCCCCGAAATCATCCGGGGATTCTTCTGCTTTGGCCATCCGGCAACGGCTAGCCGGCTATTTTTCTTTTTCTTTCGCTTGACGATTTCAACCAAATGTAGAGGATGAGCCCCGCCAAAGCCACAATCGCGAAGGGAAGGAGGTACTTCTCGGCAATGGTGCCCACTTGCTCCCATTTCGGCCCCAATTTATACCCCAGATAAATGTACAGGAAGGTGATCGGAACCATCGCGAAAAATGTATAAATGGAAAACTGCCAGATATTCATTTTCGCTATGCCGCAAGGGAAAGAAATGGCCGTGCGGACGACCGGGATAAAGCGGCCCAAAAAGGCGACGCTGGCGCCGTATTTGGCAAAGAAGCGATCAGCGGCATCCAGTTCTTTCTCACGGACAAAAAAGTACTTGCCGAATTTCAACACAACAGGTCTCCCGCCGTAGCGACCGATCGCATAGAGGGTTAGCGGTCCGGTCACCCCTCCCACGCTTCCCGCCAAGACAGCCAACCATAGATTCATATCCCCTTGATACACCCAATAACCGACCAAGGGAAGCACAACCTCACCCGGAATAAATTCAAACGTCAAGGCCAAGATCACCCCGAAGTAGGACAATTCCTTAAACGCCTCGATTAAGTTCATGATCAACTCTTCCATACCATCACTCCTTGAAAGTGATTGTTATGTATCATATCAAGCCAAATGTCCCGCATCAGGCGGGCGCATTAAAATCAACGCACACGGTAAAATCAATATTTGAGGCAAGGGGGGTTTCCAGTCAACCATAACATATCCGATTTCAACATTCCAAACGCTCAAGCCAGCTTTCACAATAAATCCAAATCTATTCAAATATTTATCTACAAAAACAGCATTTTGTTCTTGTAAACATAAAAAAGCCAGCGTGGATCAGTTTGACCCCTACGCTGGCCTGACAGGGACATGGTGTTTATGAACCCTTGATTTTTCCAACCATTCTGTACGTTCCGCATTCAAGTCCCCTTCCAAGCGGAGCAACCATCGGCGACAATGGTTCATCTCAGCCTTCTGTTCCAACTTCTGGAGGGAAGTTGGTTCAAGATGACCTTGATGATCTTTGCTCCTCAATCTGCTGAAGCAGCATCTGTGCCTTGAAATAATATAAGTTCCGCCGCAGTCGCCCGGCATCCGGGGTCTCCGGGGACTCCCCCACTCCTGGATCAATTTGCTTCAATTGGTGGCAAATCAAGTTCAGGGCGAGTTTTTGCCGCTGAAGGGTAAGCCAATTTTTTTTCTTCTCATCCTTGTTCAACTTCTCTTCAATCCGCTCCAACTCTTGACTCACTTGCTGCAGAAAAAGGTCCTCACTGATAATCATCATGTGTCTCCCTTACGATGTTTTGTCTTATATATATTAACCTTTTATGCTAACAAAGTGAACTTGAAAACTGGCCAGTACAAAACTTCGTACCCTGCACCGCGAATCAAGATCGCCCATCCCCATAAGAAAAACCCTCGGAAGGGTCCGGGAGTTTTTGCGGGCGTTTTATGTAACCAGTTTGTTGCGATGGGCGTAGATGGCCGCTTGGGTGCGGTCGTCCACTTGCAATTTGGACAGGATGTGGGTGATATGGGTTTTCACTGTTTTGACGGTGATGAAAAGCGTATCGGCAATCTCTTGGTTGGTTTTCCCCTCCGCGATCAAGCGAAGAACTTCAATCTCCCTTGCAGTAAGGGATTCATGCGGCTTGGCTTCCTCCGCACGCCGCATTTTGGAAAGCATCTTGCCGGTCACTTTCGCCTCCAGCACCGGCTCCCCTTTCATCGCCGCCCTCACCGCATCGGCGATCTCATTGGCTTTCGATGTTTTTAACAGATAGCTTAAAGCGCCGGCTTCGATCACGGGGTATAATTTGTCATCGTCAATAAAGCTGGTCAGCACAATGATTTTCGGGTTCTCCATCGTGCGGCAGATCTCCTTGGTGGCTTCAATGCCATCCATCTCATCCATGACCAAGTCCATCAGGATCACATCCGGTTTGACCTCTTGGGCCAGACGGACCGCCTCCAAGCCATTGGCCGCTTCACCGACAATCGTGATATCCGGCAATGCTTCCAAATATGCCGCCAACCCCATACGTACCATCTCATGATCATCCACGATCATCACACGAATCATGATTCCCCCTCCTTTTCTTCCATCACGATGGGAACTTTCACTTCGACTTGGGTCCCTTTGTCGGGCAATGACACCACTTCGGCAATACCCCCGATTTCACTGGCCCGTTCCTGAATCGATTGCAATCCGTACGAAGACGCCTTCAACTTGCTCATGTCAAATCCGACGCCATTATCAATAATCCGCAGATGAACATGTCTATTTCGGGCAACTAAGCGCACCGTGACCGATGTCGCTTGCGCGTGGCGAAACACATTGGAGAGACCTTCTTGGACAATCCGAAAGAGATGGTCCTCAACTCCTTTGGGCAGACTGGGCAAACTCCCCACTTCCCAATGAATGTCCACGGGATGCTTGGCTTTGAACTCTTCAAGCAGTTCTTCCAGTCCCTCTTTCAAGCCTTTGCCCTCCAAGGTGACCGGGCGCAAATGCAATAAAAGCGCGCGCATCTCATTTTGGGCGATACCCGCCATTTTCTCAATCAGGGCGATTTGTTGGTGGATGGGTTCCGCTCCGCCGGACAGCGTTTCTTTGATCGCCGATGACATCAACGAGATGGCGAAGAGTTGCTGACTTACCGCATCATGCAATTCCCTGGCCAAGCGTTGCCGCTCTTCCGAAATGACGGCTTGCTTCTGCCGTTCTTCCCATTCCGCTTTCTCTGTGGACAACTTTTGCAGGGAGGCGACTTGCTTTTCAATCCGTTCCGCCATCTGGTTGAGATGGATTGCCACCAAACCAATTTCATCCTCGCCAAGGGCGGGCAGGCGGTAAGAGAAATTGCCCCGTTCAAAGCGCAAGGTCGCTTCAATCAATCCTTCCAACCTCCGTTTGATGGCATAGCCAAAGGGAAAGCCGGAGAAAGTGCCCACAAACACCACCAGCATCGCGAACACAACAAGGATGGGTATGTTGAAGAGTTTAGCCGTCCATAGCGTTTGCCACCCCAATCGATAAGCGTGCATGAACGCTGTCAGCAACAAGAAGGCAAGCACCGCGCAAACCCAGATCGTATATTGTGTCAATCGCCAGTGAATATTCGTCAGCTTTCTTCTGTTCATAAGCACCTCACACCCACATCACCAGCCAGCAAGGAAATGCTGATTTTCACTTTTCGCCTGGCTTGACGGTAATCCTGGGTCTCCAACAGGACTTGGCGATTGACGCCCCCTTGCTTGTGTCCCAAGATATCCAAGTGGCCGACGCTGACGGTTGCGGCAACGGCGACATCCAGATCGTCGGGGACATAAATGTCCACATCCCCGAGGAGGCCGCTGATCACAATGGTGCTTTCCCCTTCGGGAATCATGGCTTTCGACAAGTCCATTTTGATGTCACTGATGCCGGAAGACAGGTTGATATCCGTTAGCTCGTAGCGCTGGTTGATCAGATAGAGCGAGTCAATCAACGAGCCGCGGAATGGGGGTGTTTTGAAGCGCAGATTGCCCGATGTGAACATATCCGTCCGCTTCGTCCCGTCATGTTCCGTTGGCCTTTTTCCGTTTTTCCGCTCTTCCGTCTGCCGCTCCGGCACGCGGCCATTGGTAAACAGGCGATATCCAAAGCTGATCAACAGGATGGAGACGGCGATCCATTCCCATTCAATCTCAAGAAGGCGGCACACCAAGGTGATCGCGAACAGAAACAAAAAGAGATAACCCCATTTGCGGTGATGCTTGCGAAGCAAGACAATCCCGATGACAAAAAAGACCCATGGGCCGATAAACAGATCTGAGATCCCCCATAAGATCCAGATCCCCATAATCAAGACAATCCATCCAATCAACACCTTTTTCATCGTGAACGCCGCAGGGGCCCCTTTTGCTCTCTGGGACCATGACGACTTCACCTCCTTGTAGCTATTATGAACATGAAACCGGCTTCTTGAAAATAGGGAATCACCCGGGTTGTGATCAAATTGAAGGAATCGCGACCCTATGCCATTCGGCCATGATTCCCACCATCAAAAAGAGGGTACCTTGAAGGCACCCTGAGCTTGCTGACAAAGTGGCCCCGGAGTCGATTTTTGAGTCTGCGTTCCTTGGTCGCTCTATCGGGAAGTAGCTCCGTCGCCGAACTCCGGCGCGGGCAAAGTCACTGTCGTTCTTAGTGTTGCCCGCTTCCCTCCTCCGTTCGGCACTCCGCTTGATTCACAGCTCCCAGTCACTCCGCTTTCAAAATCTTCTTCCTCTAGGCTTTGTCATTATCCCGAGGGTACCTTGAAGGCACCCTGTCCATGTATCGTTTAGCGTGAGGGAAAGTCCAGCCTGTTTTCCCATTCACTGGGCTTGTCCTTCATCGCCAGCCTTTTATTGCGACATCGCTTCTGGCGCTGATAGGGAAACCTTGACTTCTTCCGCTGGTCCCGCCTTGGCCGGGTTCAAAGCGATTTGCCCCGGAGCGGAGCCCGCATTCATCTCGCCCAAGCTCGCATTGGCGTAGACCTTGGCCCTGATCTCCATTTCGGCGATCCGATCTTCAATGCGTTGGAACTCTTTGAGCAAGCTCTCCGAAGCCGTGAAGCTCAGCATGGCGTGAATGCGTTGATTGGCTTGGGCCATCGCCGCACGTGCCACCAATTCATTCTTTTTATCCTTCAGATCTTGATATTTTTTCTCCAGCTTGCTCACTTGATGCCGCAAGTCTTCAGTTTGCGCGATGGATTTTTGCGCATATCCCTCGTATTCTTGCGCCTTCGCTTCATAATACTTCATCTCCGCAAGGGCTTTCTCCGCCAACTTTTCTTCCCCGGCGTTCTGGGCGATCCGGGTTTGCTCCTCGCGTCGTGCCGCCAGATTCTTCGCCTCTTCCGCCTGGCGCGTGAATTGTTTGGTCAACATCTGTTGCTTGATGATGACCTCTTTCGCCGCCCCGATCTCTTTTTCAATATCGCGCAAATATTGCTTGAGCATCGATTCCGGTTTTTCCACATCATCCATGATCTCATGGTAAGTCGCCATCAGGTAATCACGTATGCGTTTCCAGGCCATTGGGATTTCCTCCTCGTCAGTTATGGATATGATCAACCTTGTTGATTTTGTTTGTTCAGAAAAGCTTGCCAATCCGCTTCAAACGAAGATTCGACCATCACCGGATTGGCTTCCGGCAGGTTACTCGCACCCACCTCCACCGCTAAGGTGTTGTCTCCTTTCAAGAGCTTCCACCCCAGATAGAGCATAACCCCACCAATCAGCAACCCCATCATCGAGGGCGCCCAATGGAGGAGCAGGATCGCCGCCACTCCCAGCGCCGTGAAGGCAATTGCTTTCTTCCCTTTGGTTTCGGCGCGTTTCCACCGTTTCACTCCGTAGATCATGAGCGCGCCCGCTACCAACAAAGCGAGCAATGCCCCGAAATCACCAATGAAAACGGCGACGCCTATGACCAATAGCAGGAGCCCGATGAACTTTTTCATGTGTCTCCCCCCTGTTATGTTTCTGATTTAAGCTTACATAAACGGCCTCTTTTCCAACACGAACCCCGGTTTCATTTTGTGCTACGACTCTGGTCGCATAACGCTTACGACTCCACCGCACAAAAGGAAGAACCCCCATCGCGCCCTACACATAAAAACACCTCCCGCCACGGCCGTGCGAGAAGTGTTTCCTTCGTATAAAAGGGTGTGAAAATCGCCATGCTCCAAAAAATAAAATGGCTTGGGAATTGGACCCCAAGCCATCTTTACATATCATGATTCGTGTCCCGCTTCGGTGTTCAAGCGGAGATGTCAATAGATAACGGGCAATTGATGCAGTCCCCGCATCAAATAACTGGAGCGCCAAGCCAGTTCTTCACGGGGCACTCCCAAAGCGAGATGGGGAAAACGCTCAAACAAAGCGGGAATGGCCACTTTGGCTTCCAAACGAGCCAGCGGGGCGCCCAAGCAGTGATGGATCCATTGCCCAAAAGCGACATGCGGATTCGGTTTGCGCGTGATATCCAAACGGTCCGGTTCGTTAAACTGATTGGGATCCCGGTTCGCCGACGCCAAACAGACAATGATCAAGTCTCCCTTCTTGATCTGTTGGCCATGCCACTGAAGATCTTCACTGACCCACCGATTGGTCGCCAATTCCACCGGGCTATAATAACGCAACAGTTCTTCGACAGCCGTATGGATGCATTCCGGTTTCTGCTTTAACAAAGACAATTGGTCAGGGTTTTCCAAGAGTGCCAACACCCCGTTGCCGATCAAGTTGACCGTCGTCTCATGCCCCGCGACAATCAACAGGAATACCATCGCAAGCAACTCCGTTTCCGACAGCTTGTTCCCTTCCTCCTGGGCATGAACCAGTCCGCTGATCAAATCGTCTTTGGGATCACGACGCCGCTCCACGAACAGTTCCCGCAAATACTCGATAAATTCCCTGATTTTAGGAACGGCCCGCCTCATCTGTTCCGCCTGGTTGGAGGAATCCACGATCACGTTGGACCAATCGCGGAATTTCAGGCGATCTTCCGCGGGAATGCCCAACATTTCACAAATGACGATGATCGGGAGTGGAAACGCATAGTCTTCAATCAGGTCCACCCCGGCTTTCCCCTCCATCGCATCCAGCAACTCTTTCGCGATCTCCTCGATACGCCCTTCCAAATCGGCCACCAACCGTGGGGAGAAGGCCTTTTGCACCAAGCCCCGCAAACGGGTGTGGTCGGGAGGGTCCATCGCCAACATATGATGGGTTAACAAATGCGTTTCTTCCGACACATAAAACTTTTCTTTGTATTCATCTCCCAAGACAGCTCGCCCGTTTTTCATAAAGCGTGGATCCTTCAGCGCTGCCACCACATCTTCATACCGGGTGATCAGCCATCCCCTCGTTCCATTGGGCATCTCTACCGGATAAACGGGCGAAGTTTGACGCAACTCTTGGTAGATTTCATACGCTTCCTTTTTAAATTCCCCGGAAAACAAATCCACTTTTCGCATGGTTATCCCCCATACTTACAGATTTTTTAGACGGGACGACTTGCGCCTCCACTTTCTACTATACTCTTTTCATTCATTAATTAATGAATGAAAAGAGTAACGAAAAATGAACATTTTTCATGTTTCATTTTTTCCAAGAAGAAATCGTATGCTTCACCCATTGAACCAAATACTCTTCAGCCGGCATCCGATAGACGTTGTCACTTCCGAAATACAATTCCTGCGCCAAATAATTGGATATGCCACTGACATATTGCCTGGACATCATGACGGGGTCAAGCTCCTTAAACGCTTCCGAATCGAATCGGCGTTGAATGATCAACGTGATTTCTTGCGATAGGTGGAGGATTTGTCCAATCACTTCCTTCACCAGCTCCGGCTCCAATAAGGAATGTTCCTTTAAATATATGATAATGATTTCGCGATCCATCAACGTATAACGCATCAGGGCCTTGCCGATCCGCAATAGCGTCTGTTCCAAATCCAACTCCCGGTCCAGCCGCCGCAACTCATTCATCATGGCATCCACTTTATGCTTCACTTCTTCCCTGACCAGCTCTTGCAACATTTGCCGCTTTCCTTGCGGGAAATAATGGTACAACAACCCATCTGCCATCCCGATCTTTTCATTGATCGACTTGGTTGTGGTCGCATGATAACCATTCTCCGCAAACAACTGCTTCGCCGCTTTCAACAGTTGTTGCCTTCGCTCCATCGCTTGTTGCTCCCGCGCCGTTCGTTTCCTCGGCAACACGAATCTCTCCTTTCATCATCACTGGGGCGTTTTTATAAATATACTACAAACATGTAACCACTACAGGAATCGGCATCTATTCCCTTCCATGCATTCACTTCTTGACCCTTTTTTTCACACAAAAAAACCCCAACATCTCACAAGGCAGGGGCATCCAAGCGATGATATCTGCTTACCCAGGGTACTTTTTGTGGATAAAATGGGCGCAATCTTTTCATCGCTAATCTCGACTAGGGCGTGTCTGGTGAATCCATCATGATTTCCTGTTAGAATGTTCATAACAACAAAAGCAAGG
>NZ_JBHTBW010000004.1:78414-79244 GCF_042665195.1 Laceyella putida | reverse complement strand
ACGTTCCCTTCGGCTGTCACGAATCAAACGATTCGTGAGGTGAAGTCCCAAATGAAAAATCAAGAGGCGAAGACCTTTAAGAAGATGTGGTGTTGCTTTAATAATCAGAATCTAAAAATAGAGAAAGCGGGAACTTTCTACACGGTTGCTTTTCCCACTCTAGAAAAGAAGATTGGCGTTCCTGTAGTGGCTCGCCCTTTTCAACAAGCATGGTTAGAACGAATCATAGTGGGTACTGCCAAGCAAGGAGCCGGAAAGCTCTACAAGAAGAAACAAAAATGGACTCTGGCTATTGCCATCTCATTTGATGTGCAGAAAAGCCAAGATCAAAAAGCGATGGGAGTAGACTTAGGTCTGCGCTACTTAGCTGTAGCCAGTGTGGGAACCCAGTCTCTCTTTTTTAAAGGAAATGAATGTGCTTATACTCGCAGGCGCTATTCAGCTAGACGTAGAAAACTGGGCAAAACCAAGAAACTTTCAGCAATGAAGAAGTCAAAGAACAAAGAATCCCGTTGGATGAAAAATCAGAACCATCGGATCAGTCGGCACATTGTCAACTATGCACTCGCCCACGGTGTGGGTGTCATTCGCATGGAAGACTTGACCGACATTCGCAACAGAGCCAAATCTAAAAAAGAAGCAGGGAGAAATCTTCACTCATGGGCGTTCTACCAACTCAAAGAATTCATCCGCTATAAAGCGGAGATGGCTGGGATCCGCTTTAAGAAGTCAAAGCGGAATATACCAGTCAAACCTGCAAATGTGGACATCGTGAAAAAGCGAATCGAAAGGGACTTCGCTTCCAGTGTAAGCGGTGTGGCTATACCTGC
>NZ_JBHTBW010000004.1:0-78369 GCF_042665195.1 Laceyella putida | reverse complement strand
TAGCGTACTGGTCATAGGTACGCCGCCCATATGGGTACATGCAACGATGTTGTAGAACTGTATGGGATGGGCTGATGAGACAGCCCTGAACTTGGAAGTTGTCCAAAACAGAAATGGATTGAGGACATTCACTATCCAAGAATCCCACGGCTTCAGCCGTGTAGAGTCTCAACCTTCAGAACAATCCATTGCAAAACATTCGTATCGTAGCGGCGGTGCGAGGGCCTGCCCGCCATTGTCATCCACTAATGGAAACGGATCAATTGGCTCATACTGAATCCAACAAGCCAAAAAAATTTTTTGTCCACCGGGAATAAACACAATCGCGAAAATATGATAAAGTAAATTTATCAACCTTGATATAACAACGAATACAAACGATTTGTTTGTACACCTCAGGAGGACATATGTTTCCGGTCATGAGAGTATCTTAGTACCTTTGAGGGGGATTTTACCGTGTCGAGTAAAGTGTTAACGCAATTCCTACAGGCAAACTTACAAGATCTGAAAGATAAAGGGCTTTATAATGAGATCGATCCGCTTGAAAGCGCTAATGGGCCTGTGATCACGATCGATGGAAGAGAATTGATCAACCTCTCTTCCAACAACTATTTGGGGCTGGCCACGGACCCCCGGCTCAAAGAGGCGGCCATCGAAGCGATCCAAACCTATGGGGTGGGAGCAGGGGCCGTGCGGACGATTAACGGCACACTCAAACTCCATGTGGAATTGGAAGAAACGCTGGCCAGATTCAAGAACACGGAAGCGGCCATTGCGTATCAATCCGGTTTCAACTGTAATATGGCGGCAATTTCGGCTGTCATGGATAAAAACGACGCCATTTTGTCCGACGAATTGAACCATGCCTCCATCATTGACGGTTGTCGTCTCTCCAAAGCGAAGATCATTCGTTTTAACCACTCGGATATGGATGATCTGCGCCAAAAGGCCAAAGAGGCGACCCAATCGGGCCTCTACAACAAAGTCATGGTGATTACGGATGGGGTTTTCTCCATGGATGGAGATATCGCCAACCTGCCGGAGATCGTGAAGATTGCGGAAGAATTCGATCTTATCACCTATGTGGATGATGCCCACGGCTCAGGTGTACTGGGCAACGGGGCCGGTACGGTCAAACACTTTGGCCTGTCCGATAAAGTGGACTTCCAAATCGGCACGCTTTCAAAGGCCATCGGTGTGGTGGGAGGTTATGTCGCCGGGAAACGGGAGCTGATCGACTGGCTTAAAGTGCGCAGCCGTCCGTTCTTGTTCTCCACCGCCTTAACGCCGGGCGATGTGGCCGCCGCGAAAAAAGCGATCGAAATCCTGATGGACAGCTCCGAATTGCAGCAAAAATTATGGGATAACGCCAACTACTTAAAGAAAGGCCTCAAACAACTGGGCTTTGATATCGGCGACAGCGAAACACCCATCACGCCTTGCATCATCGGGAATGAAGTGCAAACGCAGCAATTCAGCAAACGGCTGAACGAGGAGGGCGTCTACGCCAAAGCGATCGTTTTCCCAACCGTTCCCCGCGGCACCGGGCGTGTCCGCAATATGCCAACCGCTGCCCATACGAAAGAAATGTTGGATCGCGTCTTAGAGATTTACGGCAAAGTGGGCAAAGAGATGGGGATCATTTAAGCAGTCTGATGTTGGAGGAAGTCATGATGAAGAGGATACTTGTTACAGGAGCTTTAGGGCAAATCGGGTCTGAACTTGTCATGAAATTGAGAGACACGTATGGAGCGGACAATGTCATTGCCACCGATATCCGGCGGACAGATGGCGATGTCGTGGAATCAGGCCCCTTTGAAATTCTGGATGTCACGGATGCCAAGGCAATGTATGCCATCGCCAAAAAGCGGCAAGTCGATACCATTATCCATTTGGCGGCGCTATTATCCGCAACCGCCGAAGCCAAACCGCTTTTGGCCTGGAACTTGAACATGGGGGGCTTGGTCAACGCCTTGGAAGTGGCAAGGGAACTGGATTGCCAGTTTTTCACCCCGAGCTCGATCGGCGCGTTTGGCCCATCCACACCAAAAGACAACACCCCGCAAGACACCATTCAGCGCCCCACCACCATGTATGGGGTCAACAAGGTTTCCGGCGAGCTGTTGTGCGACTATTACTACCATAAATTCGGGGTTGATACACGCGGTCTCCGTTTCCCCGGATTGATTTCCTATGTGGCCCCACCTGGCGGAGGCACGACGGATTACGCTGTGGAAATCTACTATGAGGCGATCAAGCGCGGCACTTACACGTCCTATATCGCGCAGGGCACGTATATGGATATGATGTATATGCCTGACGCCTTAAACGCCATCATTGCGTTGATGGAAGCGGATGCCTCCAAACTGAAACACCGCAATGCCTTCAATGTGACCGCCATGTCATTCGAACCGGAAGAAATCGCAGCCGCCATTCGCCGGCATATTCCTTCTTTCACCTTGCGATATGAGGTGGATCCGGTCCGCCAAGCCATTGCCGACAGTTGGCCCAATTCCATTGACGCCACGGCCGCCAAGGAGGAATGGGGCTTTACCGCAGCCTATGATTTGGCGAAAATGACAGAAGATATGCTGGAAAAACTGAGCAAAAAGCTGTCCCCGGCTGACATGCAACCATCATCTTGAACAATGGCCCGGCTCCCCGGAAGAGGGGAGCCGGGCCCATCTCAATCCAGTTTCCCATACCACTGGGACCAATATTCCACCACTTGCTTTTTCACTTCTTGCAATTGCTTGCGGTTCTTATATCCGATGGAAAACCGAAGCGATTGGGAGGATTGGCGTGCTCCCCGCACCGTTTCCTCCGTTGGTTTGGCATACCTCACCTCGATGGGGATGTGGATCAGGTCCCCCGTGACGGGAACATTGTCCCAAATCCACTCCACATTGCGGATGAGGTCTTTCATATGGGAAGCGCACTTGCTTCCCCACCACCACAAACTGACATGGTATTGTTCCAATGACAGATTGGCTCCACGATCAACCCAATATTGCAACGCCAAAGGGGGAAAGCCCAAGGCACGTCCAAGCGCCACGTGAAACTCGCTATGTTCAAACCAAAGCCCTTCGATGTCTTGAAGAAAGCTTTCTTTTTGCGCTTCTGTTTGAAAGAAAAAAAGAACCTCCACTTTTTCCCCGTTTTTCACTTCATGGAAACGGGAGACATATGGATAACGTGCTTTGAGATCGGCGATCCCTTTTAACAAAGACGGGCCGGAAGACGAACCGACCGTTTCATAATAAGCCGGTTTCAATCCGCGCTTAAACATCTCCAGCGCAGTGATCATCCTTCTCTCCCCCTTTATTGAAGTGTCCGGGCGGTTCCCGATCCGATGAATCAAACCCATCAACGTAGAAGGGCTGTTCCGACCCATGCGCTTACCGTGCATGTTGCTTACTTAGGGACAAAAGTGACTTCCGATCTTTTGATTTTAGTTGATAAGCAAAGAATCGGCTTCAGCGATTCCTTGACGAAGGTATGTCCTCATTTCTTTCTTTCAACATAATTTAACAGAAAATCATCAAATCATCAAATGATTAAACAAAAAAATAAACAACCCTATCGCAAGAGTCGCTTCATGGATATCAATGGGCATTTTTCGCTACGCGTTTCCCTTCCGCCACCCGTTGTCCATCCCCCATGCATAATCCGTTGCCGGCTGGACACTGCTATGGATGAAGGAGTGATAAGATGGAGAAAAAACGCGCACAAGCGTCCGCCCCAACCCTCGCCCCGGGGCTGGATGACGAAAAGAAACTGGAACAAGACGCCTCAAAAGAAGAAATCGCCAAAGGGGATTACACCGAAGTGGTCACCCTCTCCTATGATGAAGTGAATCCATCCTAGTCCAAAAAACCGTCTCTCCGCGGATCATTTACCGGAGAGACGGTTTATGTCGCAACGCCCCATTTTCTTCAAGCCTGCCCTCATTGCATTCCCAAGGGGATGATATAAGCCACCATCATGGCAAAGTGAACGCCGGACCCCGCCGAAATGAACAGATGGAAAATCTCGTGAAATCCGAACTTTTGCGGAAAAAAATCAAATATCTTCGTGGCATAAATGATCGATCCAATGGTGTATAACACGCCTCCCACGATCATCAAGATGATCGCCCCCAACGGCAAGGCATCCACCAGCTTGACGAAAGGGATCACGGCAATCCAGCCGAGGGTGACGTAAAAGGCGGTCGACAGAGAACGCGGAAGATGGATGAAGAAAATTTTCAAGATGATGCCCGTGATGCTCATCACCCAGATCACCGTTAGCATGACCCATTTCCACGCCCCATCCAACCCGTGATAAAAGACGGGGGTATACGAACCGGCGATCAGCAAATAAATCGCGCAGTGGTCGATCTTTTTGAGAATCAGCTCCTTCTTCGGGGTCGTTCTCACCCAATGGTAGATGGAACTGGCCGCATACAGCAAGATTAAGCTCACCCCGTAGATGGTCATGGTAATCAGGGTGGAAAGGTTGTCACGGCTTAACAAAATGAGAAAAACCAACCCAACGACCGCCGCAATACATGTGATCAAGTGGGTCCACGTATTGACGGGCTCTTTCATTTTCAACTTATTCCACATATCCCGCACCCTCTCCCCGATCAAAATACAATCGTCTTATTCCCATGCACCACAATCTGGTCATTCAAGTGCCATTGCACCGCACGCGCCAGCACAATCCGTTCCAGATCGCGTCCGGTCCGCTTCAAGTCGGACACGTCATGCCGGTGGTTGATCCGTTCCACATCTTGCTCGATAATGGGCCCTTGGTCCAATTCTTCCGTCACATAATGGGCCGTGGCGCCAATCAGCTTCACTCCCCGCTCAAAAGCTTGATGATACGGCTTCCCGCCCACAAACGCCGGCAAGAACGAGTGGTGAATGTTGATGATTTTGTTGGGATAACGATCGATCAGCATTTTCGGAATGATTTGCATATAGCGTGCCAGCACCACCGTGTCCACCTCATGCTTTTGCAGGAGCTTCAAATGCGTGACGGCTTGCTCTTCACGCGTTTCCCTGGTAACAGGCACATGATAAAAAGGCAGGTGCAAGGCGGACACCAACGGCTCAAAATCGGTGTGGTTGCTGATGACCGCGGCAATCTCCGCTTGCAATTCCCCCAAGCGCCACCGCCACAGCAACTCTTGCAAACAATGGTCTTCTTTGGATACGAAGATGGCGATTTTTTTCTTTTTCGAGGCTTGGGTGATGCGCCATTGCATCTGAAATGAATCAGCGACCGCGGCAAATTGCCAGTTCAGCTCGTCCCACCGCTCCGCCAGATGCGCCAGCTGAAATTTCACACGCATCGCGAAGAATCCACCCATCGCATCGGTCGAAAATTGGTCTGAGTGAACGATATTGGCTCCCATCTCAAACAAAAATTGGGACACCCCCGCGACAATCCCGGGACGATCCGCACAGGAAACCAATAAAATCGCCATATCCCGTTCATTCGAAAAAACGTCTCTCTCCATGTTCATTGTGTCATGGTGTCTCCTTCTCATAAACGTATGGTACATATGTTGAAAAGACCGCATCCCAGTCCGCCGGACTTTCCCCTGGTTGCTGCGCTACCAATCTCTTTTCTTTTTCCGCGCCAACAGGAACCGGTAGCCGGACAGGGCCATTTCCAAGGCGAGGCGCCGGTCGGGCGATTCCCAATCGTCCCCCAGCATGGCGGCGATCTGTTCCAACCGGTAATACAAGGTTTGTCTATGAATAAACAAACACTTCGCGGTTTGCTGTTTTTGGAGTCCCGTTTGGAAATAGATCTCCAAGGTACGGACAAGGTTCGCTTTATTTTTGGCGTCATATCTCAATAACGGTCCGAGATGAAGATCGACAAAGCTTTGCACCGCCGAAGTGTCCATGTGCAAAAACAGTTGCCATGCCTGCAATTTCTCATAATGGATCAAAGTATGGGGGGATGCGTCCGCCACCTTCCCGCCCTGGAAATCCTCAGGCATCTCTTCCATGGACAAAGCCAAGCTCGCTTGCTCCCAGGCTTGAGGCATTTGGGCGAGATCATCAAACACATGGCTGATGCCGACTTTCCAGCGGAACATCAGTTGGGGATGGAGACGGCGAAATTGCGAAAACAGGGAATGAAACCCCTTTTCCACCCGTTCCATAAACGGATCGGCGGCAAAGGTTTGATGATCAGCCAGGATAATCGCCAACCGGTTTTCGACTGGCGCCACCCATCCTTTGATCCCTTTCTGCTCAAACAAATGTTGCATCATGCGGATCAGCTTCATTAAGAACACCCGCCCCATGCCGCTCTCATCGGCGGGAGGCCACTCATCTTGGCTAATCGCGCAAAGCACCCAGCCATTCCTTTTTTGCACAACCGTCAACAGGCTGGACGGCACTTCGCTTTGTCTGCCGCCAACCAAGTCGACCATCCACTTCTTGCCTTCTTCCATCTCCCATTCTTCCAATAAAAATTGGCGCAAATATTCTTGGGCGATGGCGATCATGACCCGATCAATGATCAAGTTCAGATACTCGGTCAACTTGCGCGTCGTTCTGATATATAAATCCCCGATATTCACATCCAACACCATGATGGGGCGATGGATGCTGTGTTTCTTCAGCGGTTTTTCCGTCTCGGGGTAGATGAGCGTTTTGCCGAGGTAATCTTCGATCCACACCACAAACCCGGTTTCCTTGTGCAAAAGTTGCAAGATTTTTTTGAGACCTTGGGGTTGTAAAGTCAATTGCAAAAACTGGGTCGAGATGCGCTCCAACGACAACAGCTGATCTTGGTGACTGGCGATCAGACGTGTATGGATATCTTGCGTAATCTCCACGAACGAGACAGGCTCTTCAAAGATCAGAATCGGAAACTGCTGCTCATCAGCGAACTGCTTGACTGCGTCAGGAATGACCACAAAGTCGTGTACCATCTCAATCGACAAAGCGGCCACCTTGCTTTCAACCAGCTCTCGCACATAATCCAGCTTCAGCTCTTTTTCTTCACCCAATCCCACGCCTGTCATCAGGACAAGCTCCCCTCCTTTGACATAAGAGGAACCATCCATGATTTCCAGCACGTGAACCCAACGTACCGCCCGGTTTAAGCCCCCCTGCCCCGCGATCACTTTTGCCTTTTGAAACAAGGGACGCTTCAACATCTCTGCGACAGTGAAGGAATCAAAACTATTCATCATTATCACCTCCAATGCGAACAGATTGGTACCGGAACGGTCCAATAACTCCATTGTAAGGGAATTTGCCCGGAAATGATAGTGAACCCCCCTGCGTTGCCCATTCCCCTCCATGATGTGCCTTTTCACACCATGCTATTGTCCCCCAATCCTTTCGGTTGAAGGTTAGGTGCTGCTTTACTCACGTCACTTCAGTGAGGCTCCATTTATGGAGCGGAGATGATAAGGCCTCTTTAGGCGCAACGAGATACGGCCTAAAGCGGCACGATAGATAGAAAAAATGTAAAAGGGCGCAGAGGCCCTTCATTTTCAAGTAGTTTCCGGCTTCAATTCCATCTTCCCATCTAAAGGTTGAGTGACCTTGAGGGACCACATCAGAATACTATTCAAACAACTCCCAAAATAGCGATTTTATATATTGCATTAAGACATATGTTGTGTTACTATCTATTTAGGGAGGTGAAACCCCGTGGACAAAGAAATGATGAAGGGGAGCGTAGATATTCTGATTCTCTCCATCATTAATCGTCGGGATACTTATGGCTATGAGATTATGCAGACACTTAAGCAAAAAAGTGACGATCGCTATCATATCACACAAGGAACGTTGTATCCGGCCTTGAAGCGTCTGGAGAAAAAGGGATATCTCGCTTCCTACTGGGTAGACGCACCTGAAACAGGGGTGCAACGCAAGTTTTACTCCATCACGGATAAAGGAAAGAAAGTGTTGGATGAAAAAGTGAATGCCTGGAAGCAGATAACGATCTTAATCCAACGATGTAGAGGGGAATTGGCATAATGAAAGAATTCCAGGGTTATGTGGAGAGTATCCTGATGGGGATCGACGGGTCGACGCGGGAGAAAGAGGAGCTGGCCCAGGAGTTTTATGATCATTTGCTATTGTGTAAACTTGATTATCTCAAACAAGGGCTTACAGAAAAAGAGGCTATTCAACTGGCGATCAATGAGTTTGGCCAAGCTTCGGAATTGGCGCCCCAACTGCAGAAAAGTATGAATCCATTTTACCGATGGAAGAATATCCTGCTTTGGTCAGTGTTGGTTATGTATGTGGGTTGGTATCTCTATGACTACTTTATCAGTCCGATTCAAAGACATCTTATAAGATATGGTCAGCCCTTTTGTCACATAGGCAAGTATGGCTGCACGTATGACTTGAATCCCCTGAACGATTTTTTTGAAATCGTGTATCATTTGGTTCATAGCCAAAATATAACCAATATATTTAGTTTATTATTTTTTTTGTCGTTGACGTATATTCCCCTGGGTTTTCTTATGACCGCGGTGTCGCGAAAAAGTTTTCAATTCAACCTTCTGACAAGTCTTGTTATTTTCCAATCATTGCATATGTTCGCTTATTTAATGAACATAACGCCTTATGATTCAGGATTAATCAATCAGCATCTAGCTGGATATGTCGTCGGCTATTTCCTTTATCAAGGCGTTGATGCGATGCGAAACAAACTGAATAAGAGCATGCGCAAGTCCAGCTTTGAGTAAAAGGGTATGCATCTGTCCCCCAATAAGGGGCATTTTCAATCAAAAGATCGTACCCCTCTCTATAGAGCTACCTACTTGTTGATTCGCTCTGCATTATATGTCGTATAACAACATATATGCATTACGCTTCATTGAAGGGGGTGATCAGAACATTCGCCTATAAGGCTTATTGGGACACTCATGTCATCAGGTCCTATCTTTCAAACATCTATTCTGAAGTGGATTGGATCCCACAGAGAAACGGGAGGATAAAAAATGAATCCGACACGGAAACACCTTTTTACTGCTGCCGTATGTTCTTTTGTTTTGACGGCCACTTCTCTTATTGCCCCTAGCGCCTCCAATGCCTCCACAAACAATTCAGAAGTGGTCAAAAAGCAACTTACCTACTTGCAACAATTTGTCATGATTGATGGAAAAAAAGTAACCAAAACAGAAGCCGTCGCGTTGGGTAAAAAAATCACCATTAAGGCGACGATTGTTACCGGGAAAAACAACCAAGAAGGAAAGCCTCTGCTCTTCGGGTTTACAACGAATGAAAAAGCCGAACAATGGTTGAAAGAGCATCCGTTCAAACAGTCAACAAAGACGCAGAAAGGAGTTCCTGGCGTTTATCAAGCCGATTTATATGAGGATTTGCATGGTCTGGGGGAAAAATACATCCTTGCCAGTGACGCCCCTGTTGGTATCCCGGTATTGGCTGAATTTGGTTGGGACAATCGCATCAGTTCATTGACTCCTTCTTGCATGGGTGTTACTACGATTTACGAAGGTGAACATTTCTCTGACCGCACGTTAACTTTTGCCCCTTCCAGATGCGCAGAAACGATCAACCTTAATGAATATCTTCTCGATCCGCAGAAACCTTTTCAAGGCACATGGGATAATCAAGCTTCTTCCGTACAATTGTACTAAACGGGGTCCCGACCCATCGCTATCAAGCTGATATCAACGAAACTGTCAACACCTAAACCAGATTAATCCTTTTTTCAGCTTAGCTAGATGTACGGAAAGCGCTGTGGTCGATTGTGCCAATGGCGTAAAAACGCTCATTCTAACGGATGGGACATGGGAAAGGGTCACAGGGAACTCACTTCAAAACCGATGGGGTGGTTCGGATGAACCACAAAGCCCTAGATCGGCTTGAAGTACTGCAAAAGAATCGCGGTGTTCCTGGAGAGCCGTTTGCATCGAAAGATGCACGTACGGTTCGGGAGGGGGGAGTTGGTGTCGTCCTTGACGCCCGGCTCCCTGCTTCACTACTTACCCCTATTAAAAACGGTTATCACTTTACGACACAAATATGGAGGAAATCGTTGGTAACAACCATTCTTTCACAGAAAAAAGAGCCCATCATAGGCTCTTAATGGTACACCATTTCTTTTTCAAGGAGTTCAACCACATCTTGGAAGGAGAGGCCATGAGCTTCCGCCACGGCACGGCAAGTACATTCACCCGCCAGGGTGTTCACCCCTTTTGCAATGGCCTTGTTTTCCAATACCGCTTGCTTTACCCCTTTATTGGCGATTTGCAACCCATACGGCACAGTCACGTTGGAAAGGGCCAAGGTAGAAGTGCGCGCGACAGAACCGGGGATATTGGCCACGGCATAGTGCAGGATGCCATGTTTCTCATAAGTCGGATTGCTATGGGTGGTGATGCGGTCAATGGTCTCGATGGAGCCGCCTTGGTCGATCGCCACATCCACGATGACTGAACCCGGTTCCATGCTTTTCACCATTTCTTCCGTCACCAATCTTGGCGCGCGTGCGCCCGGAATCAGCACAGCCCCGATCAACAAGTCCGCTTTTCTGACCGCATTGGCCAAATTGTAACGGTTAGACATCAATGTTTTGACTCGGCCTTGGAACAGATCGTCCAGTTGGCGGAGACGGTCGGCGCTGATGTCGAGAATGGTCACGCTGGCACCAAAGCCCAGCGCCATTTTCGCGGCGTTGGTTCCCACAATGCCACCACCGACAATCACCACTTCCGCAGGCAGAACCCCTGGCACGCCCCCAAGCAATACCCCTTTCCCGCCTTTCGCTTTCTCCAAGAATTGGGCGCCGATTTGGATCGACATGCGTCCGGCCACTTCACTCATCGGTGTCAAGAGTGGCAACGAGCCATTCTCCAATTGAATGGTTTCATAAGCAATGGCCGATACTTTCTTTTCGAGCAACGCTTGGGTCAACGCCGGCTCCGCCGCCAAGTGCAGGTAGGTATAGAGGATAAGCCCTTCCCGGAAATAAGCGTACTCTTCAGCCAATGGTTCTTTCACTTTCATCACCATATCGGCTGACCAAGCTTCCTTTGCGCTGGAAACGATTTTCGCACCTGCTTCCTTGTAGTCAAGGTCGCTGAATCCACTTCCCACACCTGCGCCCGTTTCCACCCACACTTCATGACCTTGGTTGATATAGGTCGCTACGCCACCCGGCGTCAAACCGACCCGATTTTCATTGTTTTTTATTTCTTTGGGTACACCAATTATCATCGCTATCACCTTACAATCAGTATGATAATACTAAGTATAAGACCAAGAGAAAGCGATTACATCAGACAACATGTCTAAACTCAACGGGCTTTCCTTCAACACAATGCGCGAGAGAGGCAAATAAACTTTAAATGAACGAAATAAACGAAATAACCGAAAAAACAACATATTATCTAATCATTTGCAATGTAATCCTGTTATTATATATGTATATCATATATATCCAAAAACAAACTTCTCTCAATAGCAAATTGTCATCATCATCGGTTCTTGTATATCGTAGGAGGAGACATTTATGAAAGTATTGGGTGTTGTCTTTAAAGAGAGGATCAATCTAAAGCTCTTTTATATTGTCATGGAGCATGATGTTCATTTGGAGGTATGGGATATTCTACATAATTATCATTTTGATGCGTTGGATACATCCTACACATTGGACGAGCCGCTCACGTTTGACCGCATGTACGAAATGCTGGAAGGCATGTCGAGAAAGTTTGATGACCTCTATGGTTCCTATCTTGAAGATGCAACCATTACATAAAAAAGCCCAAAGGGACGTTTTCTCTCCCTTTGGCCTTTTTTGCTATTACGGGACTTCATGCCCCATTGAGGCATGCAAGATCTCAAACCATTGATCCAACGTCAATGTATGGGTTAACGCTTGAACCGCCTTCCCGATTCGCTCCTGTTTTCCCGAACCGACGATCGGCATCATCTTCGCCGGATGGTTTAACAGCCACGCATACAAGACTTCATCGATCCCGTCCGCCCCGATCTGCGACGCAACATTGGCAAGCGTGTCACGCAGGCGAACCGCTTTCTCATCCCGGGCGTCAAAGATCTTTCCCCCCGCCAGCGGGGACCATACCATCGGTGGAATGCGCTTTTCCAAACAATGATTCAGGGTGCCGTCTTCCACATTCTCCAGCTGGTATGCCGAAACCTCAATCTGATTGGTGACAAGTGGAAAATCCAGATAGGATTGCAACATATTGAACTGGTGACGCTTAAAGTTGGATACCCCAAAATAACGAACTTTGCCCTCCCGCTTCAGTTGATCAAACGCCTCGGCCACTTGCTCCGGGTCCATGCAAGGATCAGGGCGGTGGATCAAGAGCACATCAATGGTATCGGTGCCAAAATTCTTCAGGGACTGTTCAACCGATCGGATGATATGCTCTTTGCGCGTATTGTAATGGTGGGACCGATGGTGTGGGCGATTGGCCGATGGCAGGACAATCCCGCATTTGGTCACAAGTTCCATTTTTTGGCGCAAGGACGGCTTCAACGCCAACGCTTCACCAAACAAGGACTCACATGTGTAATTCCCATAAATATCGGCATGATCAAACGTCGTAATCCCCTTGTCCAAACAAAATTCGATCAAGGCAAGGGTTTCTTCCTTGGACTGTTTCCAGTCCACCAAGCGCCACAGACCTTGAATGATTCTGGAAAAAGAGAGATCGGCAGCGAGTTGAATTCGATCCATGAGATAATCTCCTCTTTTATGTCTTTCCCCATCCATGATACCAAAGGCTCCGTTTATTTTAAACAGAAAGAGGCATGCCGGTTCGGCATGCCTCTTTCCCATCCACCGTCATCATTTCTTGAACATGGACTTCAACACAAAGGCCACGTTGGCCGGACGCTCGGCCAAGCGACGCATGAAATAGCCATACCAATCATTTCCGTAAGGCACATAGACGCGCATCGTGTAGCCTTCTTTGGCCAGCTCTTGTTGCATTTGCACGCGAATTCCATACAGCATCTGGAACTCAAATTGGGAATTGGGGATGTTGTGCTCTTTCACAAATTTCTTCACATGTTCAATCACTTTTTCGTCATGCGTGGCAATCGCCGCATAATTGCCGTAGAGCAGATGTTTCTCAATGATCTTGATGAAGTTGCGGTCCACATCTTCTTTGTTCGGAAATGCCACTTCCGGTGATTCTTTATACGCGCCTTTCACGAGCCGCAAATTGGGCTTGAACTGATTCAATTCATCGATATCCCGTTCCACTTTGTACAAGTACGCCTGCACAACCAACCCAACCGTTTCGCCGTATTCCGTCCGCAATTCTTTGAAGATGTCCATGGTGACTTCATTATGCGCGTAATCTTCCATGTCGATGCGCACAAAGTTATTCAGGCGTTTGGCGCAATCGAGAATCCGGCGCATATTCTTCATGCACAACTCTTTGGAGATATCCAGGCCCAGTTGCGTCATCTTCAGTGACAGATTGGAGTTCACTCCCGATTCTGCAATCGCTTCCAAGGTACGGATGCAATAATCGGCCGACTCAATCGCCTCTTCTTCGCTGAACACAAACTCACCCAAATGATCCAGTGTCGCCACGATGCCTTGCTCATTCAACCTTTTCACGGTTTCAATCGCCGACTTGATTGTCTCACCCGCCACAAACCGACTGGCCCCAAAGCGAAGTCCCCATTTCTTCGCCGCCTTGTTGGCCATTTTGTTTTTGGACAAAAATAGTAACACATCCCGCATCAATTGTTCCATCGCAATCTCCCCCTGTGCCTTTGCTTTTTAGTAATAAACAATAAAGCAAAAATCATACCAACTTTGTTTATATGGAGTTTTGCCACCATTTTTCCACTACATTGCACATATCCGTTCAATATCTTGTGCAATATTGTATAATACGATACACTTTTGTTTATGAAAAAACAGCGCGATGATTATCGACAAAGCAAAGGGGAGAAAGCCATGTCTTGGCAACATGCGGAAACGATTTTGAACACCCTGTTGGATATGATCAGCGAAGCCATTACCATCGTGAACCCTGACGGGACCGTGCTTCACTGGAACCGGGCCGCCGAGCAGCTTTATGATATCCCGGCGGCGGATATCGTCGGCAAAAACATCTCAGACTTCGGTTGGAATTCGCTCATGATCTCGCGCATGCTGGAAGAAGGGCAACCGATTCAAGAAGCTTACCATGAACCGCGTCCCGGCACGTACGTCTTGGTCAACACATCTCCCATTTACCAAAACGGGTACATGATCGGCGCAATTTCTTGCGAACAGGATGTGACCAAATTGGTGCGATTGGGCAATGAATTGTTCTCCACCACCTCCCAACTCCATACGCTGGAAGAGAAAATGAGCCAACTGACTCCCACCCAAGATCCCTTCCATCGCATCAAGGGAAACGGCCCGGCCATTTTGCAAGCGATTCAAGTGGCGCGCCGTGTCGCTCCCACCGACGCAACGGTACTCATCACGGGAGAATCGGGTGTGGGCAAAGAATTGTTTGCCCATGCCATTCATCACGGCAGCGGGCGGGCGGATCAACCCTTTGTTGCCATCAACTGCGGAGCGATCCCGGCATCTCTCTTTGAAAGCGAACTGTTCGGCTATAAGGGTGGCGCCTTTACGGGAGCCGATCGCACGGGCAAACCGGGCAAACTGGAGTTGGCGCACAAAGGCACGCTTTTTCTGGATGAAATCGGCGAACTTCCGTTGGACATGCAAGTGAAGCTGTTGCGCGTGTTGCAGGAGAAACAATTTTACCGCGTGGGGGGCACGGAACCGGTCCATGTGGATATCCGCATCATTGCCGCAACCAATCGGATTTTGGAAGAGCGCGTTGCCGCCGGGGCCTTTCGTGAGGATCTCTTCTACCGCCTCAATGTGGTGTCCATCGAAGTGCCGCCCCTGCGCGACCGGGTTGAAGACATTCCCGAATTGATTCAATTGTTTGCCCGGGAAATCGCCGTGCAATACGGAAAACCGGTTCCCCATTTCAGCCCGGAAGTGATCGTCACCTTGATGAATTACAACTGGCCGGGGAATATTCGCCAGCTCCGCAACATGATCGAACGGCTGGTCATCCTGACGGACGATGGACAGATCCGCCGTGAACATCTCCCCACCACGGTGCAGGTGCCGCGACTCCATGGCGAGACGCCCCTCCCCTTGACCCTCCCCGGAGATGAAAACGACGCCGGTTCGGAATGTCAAGCGATCCAAAACGCCCTCCGCACCACTTACGGGAACAAATCCGCCGCCGCTAAGTTGCTGGGAATATCGCGGGGGACGTTATATAACAAAATGAAGAAGTACGGGTTGAAGGAATAGACATGATGGCGCAGAGTGCACCAGGTTATACGCAAACATCGCCCGCTCCCGCATAATGGGGCGGGCAACGCCTTCACTGTCAAGGATGAACGAATGTCCAAGCTTGCTGATAAAGGGGCCCCGGAGTGATTTTAGTCTGCGTTCCTTGGTCGCTTTATCGGGAAGTCGCTCCGTCACCGAACTCCGGCACGGGCCTGTCCTCGTAAGCTTGAGGGCAAAGTCACTGTCGTTCTTAGTGTTGCCCGCTTTTCTTCTTCGTTCTTAACGAAGCTTGATTAACAGCTCCCAGTAACGAAGCTTTCAAAAATCTCTTCCTCTTTTCCCTTATTCTGATTTCCCCTATTGTTCGATCGATTGGCCCCATTCCCACTTGTTTCGCCTATCAGGCAATGCTACCTTTTAAGAGTGATCGTTGTCATTGATGATCGCAGAAAGGATGAAGCTTCTTGAACGAGATTCGTTCCATCACCCCGAATGAAATAGACGCATTAATCTCCTTGATTGCCAATGCTTACCCTTCCTTTGACGCCACAAGGGAGGAGACGGTGCAACCATTCAGGAAGCAAGTCCTGGCTTCCATCAAGGATCCGGGACCCTCTCGCTTTTATGCGTACTACCGCGATGAACAGATGGTGGGCGGCATGCGTTTGTATGACTACACCGTCAATTGGCACGGTTCCAAACTCCTGGCGGGGGGCGTGGGAAGCGTTGCGGTGGATCTTCTCCACAAAAAAGAGAAAATCGCCAAGGAATTGCTCACTTTTTTCTTGCGGCACTATCGCGGGCAAGGGGCCCACATTGCGTTCCTCTACTCCTTCCGCCCCGATTTTTATAAGAGAATGGGCTTTGGGTTTGGCACCACCTGGTACGAATATCGCATTCAACCCGCATCGATCCCCAAAGGTCAAGGCAAAGAGCAGCTCACTTATCTGACCGAGGCGGATATCCCGCAATTGCGGGAGTGCTATCAGCGTGTGATGGAAAAAACGCATGGGATGATTGAAATATCAGACCAAGACATCAAGCGCTGGTTCACAGACAAGAAAAACCGCATCGTGGGTTATAAGCGCGGCCATCTCATTCACGGATACATGACGTTCCAATTCCAGAACAATCACCCCAAAAACGCTTTCCATAATGACTTGCACGTCAAGGAGTGGATCGCGGAGGAGCCTGCCGTGCACCAGGCCTTTTTCGCCTTTTTGCATAGTCAGGCGGACCAATTCCAGCGGGTTGTTTTCTATGTGCAGGATCGTGAATTTTACCATTTGTTTGATGATCCGCGCAACGGGACTTACAACATGATCCCCCCGCTGTCGCATGAAATGCACACAACGGGAGCCGGGCTCATGGTTCGCATACTGAATGCCAAGCGGGCACTAACCACCCCTGCCATCTATCCCTTCGGCAAGGTGAATGCCGTCTTCACCTTCCATATCCGCGATTCCTTTCTGACGGAAAACGAACAACGTTTCACCATCCAGTTTGCGGAAGGGAAACCCACCCTGAGCAACCATAAGGGCGAGGCGCCTGTCGTCCACATGGATATCAGCGATTTATCCGCGCTCTTATATGGAGCGGTCTCCCTCGATACCTTGCTCACATATGGCCAAGTGACGGTATCGGAGCCGGCGGCAACGCAAGCCCTGCTCGCCTTGTTTCCCAAAGTGGCGACTCCCGTTTGCACCACTTTTTTCTAAATCCCCACTGACTCATGCGCCATGGCAATAAAAACCCATCTCCTCAAACAAGATGAAGAGATGGGTTTGTCCTTAAGCTTACTTGATGAACCGCGTCAACTCCTTGATCACGTGCGCAAAATAATGGGGTTCATGCGGCGCGAAATCATCCAGGCCAAGTTCCATCACCAAATGGGGCAATGGCGCGACAGGGAGCGCCCGCACTTTGTCCACTTTGCCCTGCAACAAGCGCTCAAACGCGCCCATATCCACTTTAACCACACATTGCACCTCGTTTCCGATCGCCAGTAACATCGGCGCTTGCACCTGATAACCGTAAATATGGCAAAATTCCTTGTCAATCAGATGGCGATCCTGAAACTCTTCTTTGACATAACCGAGATAGGCCAAATCCCGTTCGGTCAACATCAAGCCCAACTCTTCTTGCAGTTCGCGCAGTCCTCCCCACAACCGATCCTCATCCGCCAAAATGTGCCCGGCTGCCGTAATGTCAAATTTGCCGGGAAACTCTTTTTTCTGGTAAGAGCGTTGCTGGAAGTAGAGATAGTTTCCTTCCGGAGCCGCTTCCACAAACCAGCAGTGAAACGTTTCGTGCCAGTCACCCTCTTTATGTACTTCCGTTCTTGATTTGACCCCTATTTTTTGCCCATGCTCATCAAAAATCGCCAACCATTCCGTCATGATGAAACCTCCCCCAAAGATAAACATTCTCTTCCCACCAAGGGTTATACCCTTTTTGAGTCACGATAGACATAACCATAGAAATCCCGAATATATAGAAATAAATCGGTGCATAGGAGTGAGTGCAATTCCATGACAATTTTGGCCAAGACCAGAAACCAGCCGTCCCGATCCAGTTGGACGGCGGAGTTTGCCGCTTGGTTTCGCGCGCTGGAGAGTTCCTATCCCAAGGAACGCCGCCTGTTTGAAGACCCGTTTGCCGTCAAGCTCATCCGTCCCCCCTTGCAAGCGGCCGCCTTCCTTGCCCGCATCCCCATCGTTGGCCGAATCGTGCCGATGTTGCTTGATCACTTTGGTCCCGGCGCCAGAACATCGGGAGTGACCCGCACACGCCTGATCGATGATCACCTGACCCATGCCTTGGAACAGGGAATCACCCAAGTGGTCATCCTGGGCTCCGGCTTTGATAGCCGTGCCTATCGCATTCCCCACATAAGAAAAGTGCGCGTGTTTGAAGTGGATCAATCCCATACGCTCTCCACCAAACAACGAAAGTTGGTTCGCTTGATCGGCCAGTTGCCCGCCGGGGTCACCTTTGTCGCGGCCGACCTCAATGTGCAACAGTTGGAGCAAACCTTAACCAAAGCTGGCTTCGATCGGTCCCGTCCCGCCTTTTTCATCTGGGAAGGCGTCACCCAATATCTGACGGAACAAGCCGTTGACCGCACATTGCGTTTTATCAGCTCCACCGCGCCAGGCAGTTTTCTTTTGTTTACTTATGTGCATCGGCACGCCATTAAACAATTGGCCTCGGAAGCGGAAACGCGGCGGATTTATTGGTTGTTGGAGCGCGTTGGCGAACCATGGACCTTTGGGATGGTGCCGGAAGAACTGCCCGCTTATTTGGAAGCGCGCGGATTGTCGTTGGTCGAGGATGTCAATTCCATCACTTATCGCCGGAGATATCTGAATCCACAAGGCGCCCATATGAAGGGTTACCCATTTTATCGAGCCGTGTTGGCCCAAGTGAAACAACCCGATGCCGGCCCACAGATTCGTTTTTTCCGCACGTACTTCACTTAGCCCCATGTGCCGCGTTGACCCGCACCACTTCCACTTCCGCCTCTGCAAGCCGTTCCCGCCACTCATCCGGCACATCGTCGGTGATCAACAAATCGATTTGGTCCAGCCCGCACACTTTAAAAAACAATTTTTTATTGAACTTGGTTTGGTCCGCCAGCACAATCACTTGTTCCGCCTGGGCAATCATTTGTTGCGCCACTTGGCCGTCTTCTTCACTCGGAAAATAAATGCCGTCTTCAGCGATGCCGCCCCCACCCATCAAGCACTTATCCACATGGTACTCCTGCAGCTTCTTCACCGTCCCCGCCCCGTACAAATAACGGCTGTGCGCATGAAAAATGCCTCCCAACAAGTGGATGGACACCCGCTCCTTGTTGGATAATATATCGGCGATATCGATGGAGTTGGTAACCACGACCACATCCTCCGCTTGCAAAAACTGAGCGGCGTGCTGAACCGTGGTCGATGTGTCCATCAACACAAATTCCCCCTGCTTGATGCGGCGCGCCGCTTCCTTGCCAATGCGGCTTTTCACCTCGCTTTTTAAATCGAGGCGTTTCTTGTAACTCTCTATTTCTTTATGCACGACGGGCAACACCGCCCCGCCGCGCGTCCGGATGATGGCATTTTGTTCGCTTAATTTCACCAGATCACGCCGAGCCGTGTCGCGGGATACCTGAAACAGGTCGCAAATCTCCTGCACACTGATGCGATGATGTTCCTTCAGATATTGCATGATAGCAATCAATCGCTCTTCCTGATACATAAAAACCTCCTAACCTCTGCAATCTTACGTAAATATAAGCATTTTTAAGTTATATAATCAAATATATCACAATATCACTTACAATTGCTTATCATTCGTTTTGCTTCTTTGGACGAGACCCGTTATAGTAGAGGCAAAAGAAAGAGGGATCACCCGCATTGAACACATGTGAGATAGCGTAACTCGCAACCCGGCGGGGCGTGATATCGACAGCGGTTCAACGCCAATTACCCATCTGCTGCAACACGATCCTTTCGTGCGGTCAGCAGTTTTTTTTATATCTTTGCGAGCGAGAAACCACCCGCTTCAACTATGGGGATGATAGCAAGCGTCGGACATTTTTGTAAAAAATGAGTTAGCGAACACATGTTCGCGAGTTCTCGCGGGGCTAGCTTGGTAAATTTCTCTTCAGTAGAAGGGACTACCCTAGAATCCACTGCATTTACGCATGGGGAGTGGTCAATTCGTCGGCTTAATGAGTCGGGCCAACCCGGCGTAAATCGCCACAATCTCATCCAGCTTCATGCGCACCAGACCGCTGGAAGACGGGGCGACGAATTCCTGCACACCCGGAACCACCGGGGTTTCCTGCAATCCCCATGCCACGTTTCTTCTGCCGCTGTATTCGGTATATACGCCTTTGCCCACAAAGCAAACCACCCGCGGACGAACCGTTTCAATCTTCTGTTTGAGCTCGCGCCGTCCGGCCCGATACTCCTCTTTGGTAATCTCCGCCGCGCTTTGGGTTGGGCGAGCCACGATATTGGTGAAGCCATACCCCAGTTTCAACAGCTCCCCATCCTCCTCCGCGCGATACAGGCGCGGGGTCAATCCGGATTGATGGAGGATTTTCCAAAAGCGATTATGCGGATTTGCGTAATGATGCCCTGTCTCTCCCGATTTTAGGCTCGGATTGAACCCGACAAACAACACGTCCAGGTTGGGAGCCAGATGGTCAGGAATGGATGGCAATGACCTTCACCTCTCCATAGCAATGATTTTTATCCATTATGACATATCTTGATTCCCCAACCAAAAACCCCTTCCCCCCCAGAGCGAAATGGGAGAAAAGGGGTTAGCAGTTTTCCTACGCTTCTTGCAAGATCGCATCGATGGTTTGCAATTCTTCTTCCGTAAAGGTGAGGTTATTCAGCGCCGCCACATTTTCTTCAATCTGGCTCACACGGCTCGCCCCGATCAAGGCGGAAGTGACGCGCCCTTTGCGCAATACCCATGCCAAAGACATCTGCGCCAGCGTTTGTCCCCGCTCCTGGGCCACCCCGTTCAGCCGGCGCAATTTGGACACCAGCCGTTCCGAAATCTGCTCTGAGGACAAGAAAGGGGATTGGCCAGCCGCCCGTGAATCTTCGGGAACGCCCTTCAGATATTTGTTGGTCAATAATCCTTGCGCCAATGGGCAAAACGCAATCGACCCGGCGCCATGTTCGTTCAACACATCCTGCAACCCGTCTTCAATCCAGCGGTTTAACATGGAATAGATTGGTTGATGGATCAGTAACGGCGTGCCCAACTCCTTCAGGATGCGAATCGCTTCCGCCGTCTGTTCGGCATCATAATTGGAGATGCCCACATACAATGCCTTTCCTTGCCGGACAACCAAGTCCAACGCTGCCATTGTCTCTTCCAGCGGGGTGTTGGGGTCGGGACGGTGGGAATAGAAAATGTCCACATAGTCCAAGCCCATCCGCTTTAAGCTCTGATCGAGACTCGCGACGATATATTTCTTGGAACCCCACTCCCCATATGGCCCGTCCCACATCCGATAACCGGCTTTGGTGGAAATGATCATTTCATCACGTTAAGGGGCAAAATCGGTTTTCAACATCTTCCCGAACATCTCTTCCGCGGAACCCGGCGGCGGACCGTAATTGTTCGCCAAGTCGAAATGGGTGATCCCCAAATCAAAGGCCTTCCGCAGCATGGCCCGACCATTTTCAAAACGGTCCACCCCGCCAAAGTTATGCCATAGCCCAAGCGAAATCGCCGACAACAACAAGCCGGAACGTCCGCAGCGGTTGTACTTCATCAAATCATATCGGGTTTGGCTCGCTTGATAATCCAATAAACTCTCCCCTTTGCCAAATTCATGGAAACGGATACAATTCCATTTTACATTATTGTGGCAATCATTAAATATCTTAAAAAAGAAAATGCTATTTCGCGCAAAACTCCGTTCTGATTTCAAAGATGAAACACACACATGATCAAATCGGCAAATAAATCGAATAAATCATGGTTGACCATAACAGAAAAATTCATTATACTCATTACAATATTTTCTTTAGTGAGCAGAAATAATCTCTCCAACACATAATCATATCATGGAATATTTAGATTTTTGTGATGTTTGTGACTAAATCGACGATGTTTAAACAGCCAATCTCTCTTCATCTCCATTTCACTCAAATATCCGCAAACAGGGGGCATCAGCATGGAATATTCATTCGCAAGCACAAGTCAAACAGGGGGCCAAGCTTCCGCCGTCCGGGAAATTCTCAAACTCACCCAAGGTAATTCCATCATTTCTCTTGCTGGTGGGCTTCCTGCGGAAGAATTATTTCCGGTCGAAGCACTGCAACAAGCATTTGCTCGCGTGTTCGCCAGTGGGGGGAAAGCGTTGCAGTATGGGTTGACCGAAGGTTATACCCCTTTGCGGGAACAAATCGGCCACCGTTTGGCGCAAAAAGGCATGGCCGCCAACTTGGAAAACATCCTTCTCACCACCGGTTCCCAACAGGCAATTGATCTCTTGGCGCGCGTGTTCATCGACCCGGGCGATGTCATCCTGGTGGAAAACCCAACGTATCTGGCCGCATTGCAAATCTTCCAATACTACAAAGCCCAAGTCGTCGCCGTAAACAGCGATTCGCTGGGGATGGACATGGATGATCTCTTGACCAAAATCAAACGGCATCGGCCCAAGTTGGTCTATATCACCCCCACTTTTTCCAATCCCACCGGCAAAGTGTGGAGCGTCGAGCGACGCCAAGCGCTCCTCAACCTTTGCCGTAAGCATAACGTCGTCATCGTGGAAGATGACCCTTATGGTGAACTCTCCTTCCACCCTGATGAACATGTTCCCAGCATTTACTCCATGGATCAGCATCCCGATGGATCGATCGTCGTTTATACAAGCACCGTTTCCAAGACCGTCGTTCCCGCACTGAGGAGCGGTTGGGTCATCGGTGACCGGCGGATCATCAGCGCCTTGGTGCGGGCCAAACAGGCGGCTGATTTGCATTCCAGCTCACTGGACCAACAAGCGCTCTATCAGTTGTTTACCCACTTCGACATCGATGCCCACATCGAAAAAATCCGACGGGAGTACAAAGGGCGGATGCAACTTATGACCGGGCTGTTGGCGAAGCAGCAGTGGGACGACATTCATTGGAATCAACCCAAAGGCGGGATGTTTTTGTGGGTTGAGCTTCCTGTTTCCATAAATGCGGAGATGTTGTTTCAAGAAGCCGTCCGCGAGGGAGTCTCCTTCGTGCCGGGAACGGAGTTTTATGTGGGAGCTCCGCGGTTGAACACCCTGCGCCTCAACTTCTCCCATCCTTCACCGGAAGAACTCACGATCGGGATCGAACGGTTGGCCCGAGCCGTCAACAATTGTTTGCAGACGGTGAGCTAACCTCCATTCGATAACAAAAAGAAAAAACCACTTTTCATTCCGGCCTAAGTGGTTTTTTCTCGGGCTTCCTTTACATATTGAAACGGTATCCGGCTCCCCACACCGTTTCGACCACCTGTGGACGGGAGGGATTGGCCTCGATCTTTTCACGCAACTTACGGACGTGAACCGTCACCGTGGACAGATCCGCCGTCGCCTCCACTCCCCACAGTCTCTCAAACAGGTCCTCTTTGCTAAACACCTGGTTGGGATGATTGGCGAAAAAACATAAGAGTTCAAACTCCTTGGTGGTCAAAAAGGCTTCCTTTCCCCTCACATATACGCGATGCGAAGATTGATTGATGACCAAGTCGCGAACGTGTATCTCCGTCTGTTGTTCTTCCCGCTTTGACAAGAGCCGCTCGTAACGGGCGAGATGAGCCTTCACTCTGGCGACAAATTCACTGGGGCTAAATGGTTTGGTAAGGTAATCGTCCGCCCCCACACTAAACCCTTTGATCTTGTCTATATCCTCATTCTTGGCCGTCACCAGCAAAATGCACACTTCTTTCTCCGTCCGAATTCGTCGGCACACTTCAAACCCATCGATATTGGGCAACATCAGGTCAAGCACAATCAAATCATAGTCGTTGCCCAAAGCGGCCTGCAATCCCTTATATCCGGAGTGCTCCATGTCCACTTGAAAGCCATTCACCTCCAGATAATCTTTTTGCAATTGCGCAATGCTGGTATCATCTTCAATGATCAACACTTTTTTCACGTTGTTCACCTGCCACAGAAAGGGTGAAGAAAATACTGGTCCCTTGCCCTTTTTCGCTTGTCGCCCAAATCCGTCCCCCATGCCCCTCGACAATTTGCTTGGCAATGGCCAATCCCAACCCGCTCCCACCCGTTCGCGAACTGCGGGAAGGCTCGGCACGGTAAAATCGCTCAAACACGCGGGAGATGCTTGGGAAATCGATTCCCGCACCATTATCCTCTATTTGAATGGTCGCTTTGTCATCACCGCCAGAAACGATGACCGCCAGCCGTTTCTCTTCTTTGTCTCCGTATTTTACGCTGTTGTCCAACACATTCTCCAACACCCGCGCCAATTTTTCCGGATCGGCCCAGACCCAGATCGGCGTCCCGGGCCATTCATGACGCACATGGAACCCCGCTTTGGCCAAGTCCACCGTTCTCTCTTCCAGATAATCCCGCAAGTAAGCTTGCAAGTGAATCTTCTTGAACGTGAACGGGGCCTGTTTTAGATCCAATTTGGAAAACAAGGCCAGTTCGTCAATCAAATGGTCCATATATCGGGCTTTAGCGGAAATGGTCATCAGATATTGGTTGATTTTATCAGGGGTGTTGGCCACCCCGTCGCGAATCCCTTCCACATAACCGATGATGGAGGTGATGGGGGTTTTTAAATCATGGGAGATGGAAGAGATCATCTCCTTGCGGCTTTGTTCGATCTGCCCTTGTTGTTCCACCGAATCTTTCAACTTGGACCTCATCTCTTCAAAAGCGCAAGCCACTTTTCCGATTTCATCATGGGAAACGGGGCGGACATGAAAGTCCAATTCCCCTTCCTTTATCCGATTGGCCGCCTGTTCCAGCCGGAGAAGGGGCCGAATCACGCTTCGGGAGACCAGATAGTAAATATAACCATTGCTGCCGACAAACAGGATCAACAGCACAATCAAGAATAAAGGCAGGGATTTGCGGACCAATTCGGTGAATGGATTCACTTTTTTCAACAGATACAGGCTGCCCTCCGCCTGGTCGGGGCAGTCATAATCAAATTTGACAAACGAATAGTATTGCCCATTGATCTCAAGCGTGTCCCGCACCTTGAGATTGGCCGGCTCGTACGGCGGCAAAGCCTGGGCGAGTTGTTTGTCCTTCAGGGAAGGCGATTGATACAACACGCGATTCTCTTTCCGCACAACCAAACCCATCTTCAAGGAGGCCAGCCGCTTCTTCTCCAAATTCATCCAGACCTGTTGTTGCTCCAATAGAAGGGGCTGCTTCTTCGCCATATATTTCAAATCGAGGTAGAGATTTTCTTCCTGTGCGCTGAGTGGTTTTTGCGCAAAGTAATGAGTGTAAAATTGACTGGCGCTGGTGACATCCCCGGCAATCGCCACCATGCTGACCAGTACGCCAAAAACCAACAAGATCAGGGAGATAATGAATATGGCCGTAAAGGAAACCAGAAAACGAACACGAATCGATGCGATTTTCATCTCCTCCTCTCCCATCGTCTGTTTCCATTAAACCCATTTGCCCCCGAGGCGGTCAACCTCACAATTGACTATCCGCCGCGGAATCTCTAAAATAGCCAATGAGATGATCCGCATCATAGAGGAGATGTTTCCAGTTCAAATAGATTGGTGGGAAGTGAAGTGAAGCTTAAAACGGATAACTACACGCCTTGGATTGTAGGGATTACCATCCTGCTTAATTCCGTCATTGTATTGATTTTCTTTTTGCCCAAATACAAAGGCCTCTCCCATTTGGACTTAACGTTTTTGCCCGCCCTCAATGCGGTCTTTAACAGTTTCACCACCTTGTTTCTCTTAGTCGCTCTCTTCTTCATCAAACAGAAAAACATTACCATGCACCGCCGGTTTATCTTCGCGGCGTTCACCAGCACATTCCTGTTCCTGATCACCTACGTGTTTTACCACATGAATGCCGAGTCCACGCATTTTGGCGGGGAAGGGTTCATCAAGGTGATCTACTATATTGTGTTGATCAGCCATATCGTGCTTGCTGCGCCCACCGTTTTCTTGGCTTTGTACACAGCCGTCTTCGGATACAAGATGCAGGTGGAAAAACATCGCAAGATCGCCCGGTTCACCATGCCGATTTGGTTATATGTCAGCATCACGGGTGTGCTCGTCTATATCTTGATTTCTCCATATTATTGAGCGGATAACAGCTTAAAGCCCGCCATCTCTTCAACGTTAGAGATGGCGGGCTGTTTTATTGACGGAAAAAACGGCCAAAGACGGGTTGGTCGCCGTTCATTTCACCTCAAGCATGAAATAGTATGACGCCCTACCTTGCGCGGGCCATTTCATGTCAAGCGAATAGATGGTTTTTCCCTTTTCAGCCGGCACTCGGTAGGGGTCAACCTTCCCCTCTTGGGTCTCATTCATCAGGTCAAATTGAACAATACCTTCGGGGGGTTCCGCTTCAATCATGGCTCCGGCTTTAACCGATACCGACTGATCCGGATGAAGCCGAAAATACTCAATCGGGCCGATGGAATCCGCGATTACCGCCTTGCCCGAGTCCCAGAATGGAAGCAAAGAAGGTCTTTCCCTCCACGAATAAGAACCACGAACCAATCCGACCTTCTTCCCGTCCACGGTAATGGTCGGTTTCGGTGGCTCCGCCGCATCTAACCAATCGCCAAATCTGCCATTCCAATAGCCAACCCAATATGCTGAGATCACCACGATCAACAAAATGATCAATAATGAAATCTTTGCTCCCCATTTCATCCGCATCATCCTTATTCCTTTTTATCCCTATTTTACCTGTTTCAACGCCGATATGACAGAGGATTCCCGCAATTCAACCGCCGTTTGTTCATAGAAACCGAGTCCCCCTTTGGCTACCTTTCCCGTTCACATGATATACGGGCCAAACGATTGCAAATCCTTGCGGAATACACCCGAATTCAGAGTATGAAGCAGATTTTGCACCGCTTCCTCTCCAAGGTAGGAGGCGGGAATGATCAAATCACAGCACTCTTGACGCAATGGGATAAAATCAAGTCCATACAGCCGGGCCGCACTCGCCAATCCCACCCCCACATCCGCCAAGCCTTTTTGCACCGCATCCGCTACGGCCGCATGGCTGCTCACTTCCCTGTCGTATCCATTCACCAACTCCACCGGCACCCCTTCTTTGGCCAGCTCCGCATCCAACAAATGCCTCGCCCCTGCCCCCCGTTCACGGTTGACCAAGTGGATGTCCGGTCTCACCAAATCAGCCCCGCCGACAAACCGTTTGGGATTCCCTTTCCGCACCATCCATCCCTGTTCCCACAACGCAAACCGAATCGTCTTCGTGGCGAAGGGAAACTCCCCGCACAAAGCCGTTTCTTCCCCCGGTTGATAATGGATCGCGGCGATATGCGCCTGTCCCTTTTTTAACTGTGTGACTGCTTCGAGATTATTGGCGTGAAACCAAAACACGCTTTGGCTTGGATGACTCCGCTCCGCATGGCGGGACAACAAACCCAAGCCGATATCGCAACCGGCCAAAAAAAGGTGAGCGGCGAGGGCTTGCCGGTCATCCAGCAGTTCCACCTGGACGGCTTCCGCGTCCGACCGCTGGACTATGCCATTCGCCGGGGTGAGCGGCAATAGGCCCGCATCGACGCCATCTAATGGCCGCGCGATGATGCGGTTGTCAATCCGCGCCACAGCGACCCGATGTTCCCCCTGCCCCTGATCGGGGGAAGAAGCAAAATATTCCGCTTGAATCAATGAGTGGGATGGATCATCGACATAAAAGAGGTCTTCCATGCGACATGCAAACAGCTCACTTAATTTCAACGCCACCAGCACAGTGGGATTGCTGTTCCCGGCTTCAATGGAACTGATCAGCTGGCGCGTCACCCCAATGCGCTTCGCCACTTCTTCTTGTGTCATGCCCAAGGCTACCCGTTTTTCTTTCAGGCGATTTTGCAGTTGGTTGATCACGTTTTCACCATCCCCCTATTCATCCGCAGTCATCTCGCAAACAAAAATAACATGATGCAAATATATTAAACAAACCGCATTGCCTCTGTCACGGCTCTTCGTTAAAATGAGGTTGACTTATTATCCAGTGCAAAATGAACTTCTTCATCATTGTAAAACATGTTCACTCATTTAGCGATCGAATATCCGTGAGGAGGCAGCTTATGAAATCAACCCACCGTTGGATCATGATCCTCACCCTCGTCTTATCCATGTGGTCAATCACCGCTTGCGGCACTCCCAGGGGGGCTTCACCCACCGAAATCACCGTTCTTACAGCGGCCAGTTTATCGGATGTGATGAAGGAGCTTGAGCGGAAATATGAATCGGCTCATCCCCAAGTCGATCTCGTTCCCAGCTTTGCCTCATCCGGCAAGCTGAAACAGCAGATTGAACAGGGAGCCCCGGCTGACTTGTTTCTCTCTGCCAGCTCCAAGGAGATGGACGACTTGTTGCGAAAGGGCTTGATCGACTCCAAATTTCATGCAGATCTCGTGAGCAATGAACTGGTGCTGATCATACCCAAGGATTCCCCATGTCCCATCAAAGGGTGGTCCGACTTGACCTCCGCCGCCGTCAACAAACTTTCGATCGGTCAACCGGAGACCGTGCCGGCGGGTAGATACGCCAAACAAACGCTGGAACATTTGCACCTGTGGAAGCAGCTTCAGCCCAAAATGATTTTCGCCGGGGATGTGCGGCAAGTGCTGGCGCATGTGAAATCCGGCAACGCCGATGCGGGCATTGTGTATCTTACGGATGCGGCCACCACAGACGGCATCACCGTCGCGGGCGTCGCCAATCCCCAAACCCACCCACCCATCGTTTATCCGATCGGTGTCATCAAAGCGACGAAACAGCCTAAACAAACACAAGATTTTTACCACTGGTTACAAGGCCCTGAGGCCTCATTCCTCTTTTCAAAATATGGTTTTAAAAAGGCGCCATGACCACGGGGACTCAATTTCTCTCACCGATTCTGTTATCGCTTCAAGTCTCCAGTGTCGCCAGTCTCTTTGTGTTTGTCTTGGCCCTCTTTGCCGCGTGGATGATGAAACGGTGCCGGTTCGCCGGGAAGGGCCTTCTGGAAACCCTGTTCATCCTGCCCCTGGTCCTGCCGCCGACGGTCGTCGGATTTGGCCTGTTGCTCCTCTTGGGCAGACGAAGCTGGCTGGGGCGGTTCATGGAGTGGCTCTTCTCCCAACCGCTCGTCTTCACCTGGTGGGCCGCGGTCATCGCCGCCGTGGTAGTCGCCTTCCCCTTGGTTTACCAAACAATAAAAACCGGGTTTGCCTCCATTGATGCCGATTTGGAAGATGCCGCCCGTTCGATGGGGGCGAGTGAGCGGCAAGTGTTTCGTTATGTCACCTTGCCCTTGGCTCGGAAATCGCTGATCACAGGTTACCTGCTCGGCTTTGCCAGAGCGCTGGGTGAATTTGGGGCAACCATGATGGTGGCGGGCAACATTCCCGGCAAAACGCAAACCATTCCCACCGCCATCTACATCGCCGTTGAAGCGGGAGACATGGAGTTGGCCGCTTATTGGGTTCTCGCCATTGTTTTCCTCTCATTTGGCTTTGTGGCGGTGACCCTCCGTTTGAACGGGCGAAATCCATGACGACCACAACCAAGCCAGCCCGGCTCTTTTCCCATCAACACGGGAAAGGGCGGGGCTTTTTCGGTGTCCGATTGTCTGTGCCGCAATCTGCACGAGAGACAAGCATGTGAGCGGTTTTATCTGATCGAAAAAAGGAACCCCCTCTAAGAAAAAGGCGTTCCTTCAGGAAGGTAAGCGTATTTAATTCAAAATGTGGACAACTCCCTGTCCGCCGTCAACGATCACCCTGTCTCCCGTCTTTAGCCTTGTGGTGGCGTTGCCACATCCCACCACAGCGGGAATGCCCAGCTCCCTGGCCACGATGGCGGCATGGGACAGCGGCGCTCCGATGTCCGTGATGATGGCAGCGGCTTTTGGAAAAAGAGGGGTCCATCCGACATTGGTGGTTGAGGCAACCAAAATTTCACCGGGCTGAAGCTGTTCCCCTTCTTCCGGACCGACTAGGACACGCACCGTCCCTTCCACCCTGCCCGCCGCTCCGGGAAAGCCTTTGAGTGTATCCGAATCAGGAACAACAACAGGCATCGTGGCATCATAGTAATCAGCTCTTCGATTCGGATCCTCCGCCCATTTGAACGGATCGAACCGGCCTCGGATAATGGAGGGAAAGGGCGGCAACGATTTGTATTTATTGTAGGTTTCTTTTCTGGCGGGAATATGCTTCACGGCCGAATCGTCTCCAGAAAGCAAATTCAGCACTTCATCAATATAGAGGAAAAACACATCGTCCCCGATTTCCGTGAGCTCTCCCGCTCTGAGCGCAAAAGCGCGATTCAACCTGAATACCCTTGTCCACTCTGAACGGACTGCTTCTCTGAGACGGGCCGCTTCGCCTACTTTTGCAAGTTTCTTCCCAATCCGTCTTGCCTTTTCCGGATAACGCGCCTCGAATCGCTTCCAGGCTTCTTCATATTGCGCGTGATTCTTTTTTAAAAGCCCTTCCACATCCACATCTGACTTTTTAAATTCCTCGATCTGTTTCTCCAGCCAGTCCGCGTCCTCCCCAGGATGGGGGACGGACAACTCAAACTCATGCGGTCCCCGATGGCCATATCGCATCAGGTATTCCCCCCGGCTCATTTCCCCCTTGATAATCTTTGCTATGCCGACAACCGGCCCCAGGCTTTCCAAAGCGGCGTTTCCCCTGAAGTTGGACAGCAGCGTATTGGTGTCTTCCGTTCCCACCAGCTTGAAAAGCTCCTCTTTCAGTTTATAAAGAATCGTGATTTTGCGGGCACCCGCCAGCGCAACCCACAAAGCCTTGAAATTATAAGGAAGGAGTTCATTTTTCCATAACGACAGCAGTTCTTCTTTGCTGTTTACATTTCTTATGTGCGCCGTCATCTTTCTGCACCATTCCGGCGTCTCCTTCACATGTTGCGGCAATACCTTAAAAGCTTCTAGTAGCCTCTTCAAGCGATGTCTCATATGCGGCGCCATGGCCTTGATTAAACCCAAACGCGAAAAGGGGTAAATGGGAACGCTCATGTCCGTGGGGATTTGTCCAAACACTTCACTCACCGCTTTGAAACCTCGTTTGATATCCAGACCAAACGCCGGATATAAAGACAGCGCAAAGCTAAGATTTGTGTACGCTCTTCCGCAGATGTTGCCTGAAAACAAATAATATCCGGGAATGATTTTTTGTTCTTCGTCGAGCGCTCTAATCACGGACCAGCTGAGCGGAGTGAAAACGTCGGAAAACGCCTCGCCCACATTGGTATTGGTCCAAAGGAAATCCCCGGTCAAAGAATCATTCCATTCATAGGTATCCGGATTGCCCGGTTGCAAGGTTGTAATGGGCCGTGCCTGAAGGATATACAACTTCCCCTTCGCGACAGCCCATTCAATATCTTGAGGGCCGCCCAATTCCGTCTCAAGCCTATCAGCCAATCGGTACAGTTTGGATGCGTATTTCTTAAGCTCTTCCGGACCGTCATATTTTCCTTTGGGCCTCATGAAGGTAAAAGGATAGGCATTGGCCTCCCCGGACACGAGTTGCTCTCCCAATCCATGGACAAAATTGCCCGTCATGCTGGTGTTGCTGCCTGTGATGGGATCGGCGGTAAACAATACTCCCGATATCTCAGACGGCACCATCAGCTGAATCACCACCGCGATCTGGTGAGACGGTTCCATCCCTTGAACAGAGCTGTAGACTTTTACTCTCTCTGCCTGTCTTGATCTGTGAACCGTATAGATGGCTTCCAGAATCTCTTTGTCCGTTTTTGCATTCAGGACCGTTTCAAACTCCCCCGCAAAGGAGGCCTGCGCTGAGTCCTCGCTTAAAGCGGAGGATCTTACCGCAAACAGCGCCCCCTCATGGTTCTTTCTGATGGCATGCAAAGATGCTTGTGTCTCATTCCAAGCTTCAGGATTCAGCTTTTCCCCTTGAAAAGCCGACGGTAAAATGACAAACCCTTCTGGCACGGGGTACCCATCCTGAAACATTCTGGCAAGCATGCCGCCTTTTCCACCCGCAAATGCCCAAAGCTCAGGAGTTAATTCTTTAAAGCTCTTCACCGCGTTTCCCATCTGAAATGACTCCTTTCTCTCATTTAACATCGGCCACGCCTTAGGCAAATTCTCATTAAAGCAATCCTTCTATTCATTACATCATGTTGGCCCTCTCTCTCAGCAACTAGGGCGTGTCTTGGAAATCAAGTTGACCATTGGGAGAAGGCGGAAAAACCTTTTCCGAGCCGCCGACATAGTTACCAGACACGACCTAGTCGACAAACTGATTGACCATATGGTCAACATCATCGTTATAACACCATTGATCACATAGTCAATATCGTTGCATCAACAAGTTAATTGGAAGTCATCTTCGATATGGCCAAAAACAATATTTTCGAAACAGAATGACAAATTTGTTTCTGAAGTTATTGACAAAATCGCAATTACGTAATAAAGTATTTTTACGTAATACAAATATTTTGAGTTGGTGATCATTTGAAACAACAAATACAGGAAACTTATTTGGTTGAATTGCCTGAACAAGCATCTGCCCTGATGAACCCTTTACGAGCGGAAATCCTAGCTCATTTAAAAGAACCAGCCTCGGCAACAGAGGTTGCCAAGCAACTTCACGAAACACCTCAACGCATTAACTATCATTTAAAGACGTTGGAAAAAGTCGGATTGGTTCAAAGAGCGGGAACCCGACAAGTGCGTAACTTGGTAGAAGTGCTCTATCAAAGTGTGGCTCGCACCTTTTTATTGGCGGAGTCCTTATCTATCGGAGAAAAAACCATTCAAAAAATCAAAGATCAAGGATCGCTTCTTCATTTAATCCATACATCGGAACGCATCAAAAAAGACGCCTTGCTCTTAATGGAACGTTCTGATCAAGATGAAATCATCCCCAGTGCCTCTCTACAAATGAAAGTGAATTTACAAGACGAAGAACAACGTCAACAGTTTGTGCAAGATTATGTGGAGCTGGTCAAACAATTGATCGGCAAATACCAATCCAAAGCGTCAGGGACCCATCCGTATCAAGTATTGTTAGCTGTGTACCCGGACCTTGTCTCAAGGAGTGATGAAGATGGTTAAAGCGCAGGATAAAAAAACTTCGCAACAGGCGGAGGAAAAAATCGAAGCGACTGTGATTTGGGAAAGTCCTGCATCGACTGATTCGCGGGAACCAAATGTCATCCCCTTTCCAGTGCAAAAAGAAGCCACTTACCAAGAGAGAACCATCCAGCAAGAGGAATCTGTTGTCAACATACGTATCGTTTCTTCCGGATTTGGAGGCGTGAAAGGTTCCGTGTCTTTCAATACGATGCAAGCAGCCGCATAGAAGCCATTGCAAAAACACAGTCGTTACCCGCCTTCCATTTGTAAAGACGGCAAGAAACAAGCTGGTGTTTTTCTTGATGTGAACCTTTTGTATCACACAAAACCATCCCCTCCAGAAAGTGAGGAAAAGACATGCAAATCCCCTATGTTGTTGAACAAACGCGGTTGGGTGAGCGATCTTATGATATTTACTCACGGATGTTAAAAGATCGGATTATTTTTATAGGTTCTGCCATCGATGATCAAGTAGCCAATTCCGTGATTGCCCAGTTGTTGTTTCTCTCTGCTGAGGATCCGGAAAAAGACATTCATATGTACATCAATTCCCCCGGTGGATCTGTCACAGCCGGACTCGCCATCTTTGATACCATGCAGCATATCAAACCGGATGTATCCACCATCGCCATTGGATTGGCCGCATCGATGGGAGCCACTTTATTAATCGGTGGCAGCCCTGGAAAACGCATGGCTTTACCCCACACGGAGATTTTGATTCACCAACCTTGGGCGCAACAGATTCAAGGGCAAGCAACCGATATTGAAATACGGGCCAAAAACATATTACGGCTTCGCCGTGTATTAAATGGAATCTATGCGGAACGCTGTGGTAAGTCAATCGAGGAAATCGAACGGGATACAGACCGGGATAACTACATGACAGCAGAGGAAGCATTGCGGTATGGAATCATTGACAAAGTGATTCAGCCAGGCGATTTGAAACAAACCTAAGGAGAAAAAGCGGGACATGCAAATCGAGGCTAAAATGACAAGTTAACAGAAAAATAAGGCTCCTACTTTGTATGAGAATACATAGTAGGAGCTTTTTTTAGCGAGTTGGTTTGTCAACATTCTCAGCCGTTCCATCCTCGGTAGAACGGCTTTTCTTCATTTGGCGGAGAGGATGGGATGGGAACCCGTGGACGTCTCCCGATATCGATGGTTGTCAAGCCCTTTTTCCATCCTCTTCATCAGTGCATCCGATGAAGCTTCACAGAGATAAACCTTTTCCGTATAGGAACGCAAATGCGACCGCCAATGAGCCAGGGACCGTTGCCACTCCCTCTCCGCTAACGGATGATCAACCAGGAGCTGCAGCGGGATGCATAAGTTTAACAAGCGGCCTTCAACCAAGAAGCGGGTGACTCCGGCAGGAAGAACCTCTCCTCGCTTCACTGTTTCCATCACTTCATCCAAGTCGCAGATCACATGTTGGATGCACACCCTGTTCACATCGTCATGCATCCCGGTCGGCTGGGATAGCCGGATCACCTTGAACCGACGGCTGTAGGTTTCGACCAGTTGCCGCCACAGGGATAAACGTTTCCCTTTCAAGTCCCCTTCCTCTTTTAACAAGATGGCATAGGGCTGGTTATGGCGAATCAGGGTGACCAGAACCTCTCCATTGAGAGATCCTCCCTCTGTAAGCGGGACACAATTCACCGCGGCCTCCGTTATCCACTCATCCAGCCAGTCTCCATCCGGAACCAGATGATCCCAGGCGGAAAGGGCCAGTTGATCGCGCCCAATCATTTGGACAGGTGCATAATCGCATCCCAAATTGCGCAAGGACTCTAAGCGGTGCGCCCCATCCAAAACCAAATATCCCTCATCCATCGGGGTGGCCAGAATGGGATGGCGCAACATGTTCTCTCTAAGGATGCTATCGCATGTTTTCCGCAATCGGCCCGGTTCATGTGCCTCGTGCAAGCGCAAATCGTGAACGGGGATGCGACGCAATGCGGCTAATACGTCCATTCTTTCTCCACCTTTCCCGTCAGGCTCCACTTGTTTGTGGCCGAACGCAACCAAATGTGGTCGGGATGGGGATGACTGAGAAAATCATGATGGGAAATCGACCAACTATAGGCCCCGGTATATTGGAAAATGATCAGATCCCCAATGCGAATCCGATCCACCGGCACTTGTCTGGCCATCACATCTTTCGGCGTGCACAGTTGGCCAACGACCGTCACGGCCACTCCTTCCCATGTCGTTCTGGCAAAAGGGTACTTCCACTCATCCAGAGGCATGATCTCAAACGGATGGTTATGTTGCCAAGATGACGGAAGGCGGAAGTGATGGGTTCCCCCGCGAACAACAGCATAGCGTTCCCCATGGTTTTCTTTCAAGTCCAGCACTTCGGTCACATAATAGCCGCAAGAAGCCGTCAGATAACGTCCGCATTCAAACATCAACTTCCAATTTTCCGGCACTTCACCTTCCATGAAGTCCCTTAGCAATGAGACGAACACCGGCCAGTCAAATTGCTCCTGAAGCGCTTGATAGTTCACCCCAATGCCTCCACCCACGTTCAGTCTCGATATCTCTAACTGATACTCTTCCACCCACTGTTTCGCCTTTTGCACATACATTCTCAAGAGCGCAATGTGATTGGGCGCATGCAAGTGATTGGAGAGGGAGTGGAAGTGAAATCCCTCCAGCCGGACATACCGGCACAGTGCCAATTGGGCCATCACGACCGCCAATTCACGCTCATTGATGCCGAATTGGGTGGGGCGTCCAGCCATATGCAACGTGGCGGCTTCCGGAAAGGGCCCCGCCAGGTTGATCCTGAGCAAAACGGGCACGATCGCCTTCACTTGGCTCGCCAGATATTCCAAGCGCCGAAGTTCATGGATGCTCTCCACATGGATCAGCTCCACTTGGGACCGGATCGCCTCCATCAGCTCCTCATCCGTTTTTCCCGGACCGCCGAATATCACCGGAATCCGTCGGTCCACTTCCCGCGCCTTTTTCACTTCCCCCACCGAAGCCACTTCAAACCCTTGGACCAGAGGGGCCAATTCCTCCAAAATGGGCCGTTCGGAATTGGCTTTCATGGCATAATACATCTCACACCGTTCCGGAAGCTGTGACACCACCCCGCTCACGTGCGCATGCAAATGGTCCAAATCGTAAACATAGGCGCATAGGGGTTGGTCGCTTGCTTGTTTTAACTGCATAAGGATCTCTTCAACCTTACTCATGGTTTTCCACCTGCACTTGATTGACATATTCACCCAGATGCGATTTCATTGCCCGATAACAAATTCCGCGGTCATCACCCACGACAAAGATGCGCACACCCTTATCCCACCAAGCTTGCATCGCCTCTTTGTTTCGCGGGATCGCCCCATATGGGACGCCATGGGAGACGGCCTGTTCATGCAAGGTCAACAGCGCTTGTCTGACCCGCGGATGCTGGGTTTGCCAAGGCACCCCGTAGGAACCTGACAGGTCGGCGGCCCCCTCCAACACAAAGTCAATGCCCTCGGTTGCCAAGATTTCGTCCAACTTCTCCATCGCTTCCTTGTCTTCGATCATGGGGATGCACATCACTTCCCGATTGGCCCGCTCCATGACCTGAAGAAGATCGTCCGCGCCAAAGCGGGCGTTTCTTCCTCCATTTAAACTGCGTTTGCCTTTGGGCGCATAGAAACAAGCGTTTAAAGCCTGCTCCAACTCCGCTTTGCTTCTGACATGGGGAATAACCACCCCCTGGGCACCCGCATCAAGCACTTGCAAGATGGTGCCGGGCGAATGTTCGGGAACACGCACCAGGGGAGTGAGCTGAAACACCTCCGCCGCGCGGATCATATGTTGTATGGTCTCCGGATTGGTCATGGTGTGCTCCATATCGATAATCACAAAATCATACCCAGCCGATGCGATCATCTCCACCGTCAGCGGAGAAGGATTGGAACAGAACAAGCCGTACACCGGCTCTCCTCGCTCGATCTTCCGTTTGGTGCGATTAATGGACAACATGGTTTTCCTCCTGTTGGCGAATGCGGGCCAGCGGGTTGGGCACCGCATGAACGCGCAGTTCGGTATCGGGGTAGAGCCTTCTTTTGGTCAACTGCTCCACTTCGATCTCTTTCGTATAAAGGTCAAACAAACGGTATCGTTCCTCCTGATCAGGGAATTGGGCCATATAGGCTTGAATGGCCTCGTGAATCCATCCCCAGAAAGTCTCCTCCTTCACCGCATAATGCTTGGCCAGGAAGAGGGCCAGTTCACCCAAGTTGATAAAGAAAAAGGCATCCAGCATGAAATCGCGGACCTGAAGCACATCATCCGTTTCAATGAAGGAGTTGCGGTTGACCCGCGCATGGTATTCCGGCGTTCCCTTAAGGGCGGGACAAAGCTCGGGCTTCGTCAAATGCTGGCGCGAAAAACGAAGGCCATCATGAAAATCCTTCAACGCCAACCGTTCGGGAAGGTTGTCCCGCAAAACCAACACCATGTTCTGGGCATGGGACTCCATGGCAATCCCATGGGCATACAAAAGATGGATCAGCGGCAACACACTGGTGCGGAGCAACTTGCGCACCCAGTTTTCCAGCCCCGCCTGCTGAATGAAAGCGTCGATAAACGGTTTTCCATCCACATCCACCGCCGTCAAGGCATTGAATGGAATCGCCTGCTCATCTTGAAGAAGCTTGGTTTCCAAGCTCTCCCGCCAAATGCAACCAATCACGCCATAGGTATCCGCCTGCAGCAACTCCGGCCCCTGCGGGTGATACGCGAGGCCCGCCACTTCTTTCAGCAGGATCAAGCGGTGGTCATCCCGCAAATACGCATCCTCCCGGACGAGCGTTTCCAGCCAGTCGGAGATTGGGGCGGCGTTCTGAACCGTATGGGGGGCCAAAATGCGCCCGGTTGAAGTGTTCACAATACTAAGCGCCAGTTTGACATAGGGCTTCTCCGGATGGGTCCGGTTGGCCAAGGTGCGGATGGATTGTTGCGCTCCGTATTCATCTGCCGATTCGCCAAGATAAAGGATGGAACCCCGCGCCACATGATCCTGGAGATGCGGCAGGATGTGCTTCTTCCATTGCCATGGATGCACCGGCACCATGACAACCTCTTCAGGCTTCTTGCCTTGAGAGCGAATCCGCGCCGCAAACTCAGCCCAACGCTCTTCCCCCAATTGCTCTTTGATGAACTGATCCGGGTCTTTTCGCCCAAACGAAAGCACAGAGGCTTGGCGGCTCACGCCCAACCAGACCAAACGAATACTCTGCGCGAACTCAGGACCGTACCGATAGTTTTCATCGAGGTCAAAGCCCACTCTTGACTTGTAAGACGGATGATAAGGATGCCCATCCATGACGCGGTGTTCCAATTGGTTATAATCCGCCCCTTTCAATTCCCGCTTGTCCTGATGCCTCACAAATTGGGCCACACTGTCTTTCAACCAGGTTTGTTCCAATTCGCGGATGAACTGAACCAGTTTGTGAGCATCCACATTCAAGACCGCGCGCGCATCAAGCAGGAATTGGCGCAAAGAATCCGCTTCTTCCTCCACGCCGCCGCACTCGCGCATCACCGTTTCGGATGTCATGCGGAGGCGCCCGAACGTTTTCGTTTGTTCTCCCCGAAAACGATAGGTCACCGCCTGTCCGTCTTCTTGTTTCGTCTCAATCACATATAAGCGCTCATGTCCCTGCACCGGTTCGCTCCGGCAAGGAATCACTTTCTCGTAGATTAACGACTCCACCAACTGCCGAAAAATGCGGCGACGAACCTGGGTGGCATGAGCGGATTGCAAAGCTTCATTCAACCATGGCAATGACATGTTCTTCATTCTGCTTTCACCTCGCCTTTCATCGGATTGGGAAGATCCAGATAGATCGCTGAATCGCCTCTGTTTTGAAAGCGGCTGATGAGATTGGCTTTGGCCCGGAGGGCGGACGCCCCCAACAGTTGGTCGATCACCCGGCTCAGTTGCACGGAACCGACCGCTTTCTGCTTGTCCAATTGACCACGCACAACCGCCCAAGCCTCTTGCTCGCTCCATTCCCCGTAATAAGCGAGGACATGAAGGAGATGACCCAAGTGATTGGTGATGAGGTAATACTGCAATCGCTCCCATGCTTTCTCCTCGGAGTAAAGGACAGGACTGTCAGGGGAAATTGCGCCATGATAATACCCTTTCGCTTTGGCCAATTCCCGGTTGATGCTCACCCCTTCCATATCCCGCACATAGAAGTGGGCAGGCCATCCCTGTTCCAAATGGATCAGCGAATTCTGCACATGAGCTTCCAAACTGACCCCCTCATCGGCAAAAAGAGCGAGCGCCGGAATGAACACGACCTCCACATACTTACGCAACCAATCCGCCAGCTTCCGGGCGGGGATTGGGCCATGCGGAAGCTGAACCGCTTGCCGAATTGCCTGAAAGAGCGGCGGTTCACTCTGGTTGGGCCAACATTCCAATAAAGAGGCCACCACCAAAGGCACTTGCCCCCCGGTCAGATCGGGATTCTCCCGCAACAACACATTGGAACTGGCCAATGGGTAGGCGTCATCGATTCCTGCCGGCGGATGGAACCGGAGCGCGCCCACCTCCGCCAAAATGGACATGGAAGGATACGGCCACGCTTTTCGCAATTCCCTCACAACGCGGCTGGCATCGATCGACCGTTTCACTTGCTCTGTTGTATTTTCCCTGACAAAATGGGTGATCCGGACATGGAGCGGGAGCTTAAACGAATACGGGTAACGGGCGCCCCACACAGTCCGCACCGAAGAAGTGGGAAACACGTCCGGGCCCATCTGGTTCAAATCGATGATTTTGCCTTGTTCCATTCCTGCTTGCCAAGCCTGGAAACGCCGTACGTATGCCGCCTGCCACGGATGCATGGGCAACAGCCGATACCCCTTCGGAATGGCCCCATGGGACGCTGCCGCCACTTCGGCGGAAACCACCCGTTCATTAGGCAGAGCCACATCCCCCGTCCAATCTTCTTCCATCCAATCCGGATGAACGGCAAAAAAATGCAGCGGGAAGGCCGCTTGCAACTCAGGCGCAAACCGCCGCAAATCCTCGGTGCTGAATCCTTCCGAGCTCTTGGGGGTGGGATGAAACGGATGTCCGTACAACAGGCGCTGTTCCATCCATCTCAATCTGGCTTCTGGGTTCAAATCCAAACCATCCCTCACGCCTTGCGTCAAGGCACGCTCCAGGTAGAGGGCCGTTTTTTCGATACTGTTTTGGATTTGACTCAGCAATGCCTCTACGGGCCCTGACTCTTCCCCCTCAGCCAGTTCCTCCAGAATCCACCTGATCACTTGGGTGGCCGTTACAGGGGTCACTCGCTGGTCGGCTCCGGCAACCCAAAATCGCTCCCCATAATGATGATGGTCAAACACCGATCGGTATGTCATCTTCCCCAGTAGCTTCACCTGCCGTTTGGGGAGGGACAAGCTCATCCATCTGGCTTGCGGGTCTTGTGCGTTCGCCCAGCGGATCAAGGTTTCATCGCTCTCGGCAAAAGTGAGCCGACTGCCCCTTTCCCGAATGAAAGCATTCAAAATGCGTTCTACTGTTTGATGTTCTGCTATACGAAACAGATTTGGTTCCATCGCTGTCACCTTTCTATTAGTTCGATCAGCTTACTTGATCGTTGCGCGAAAAAAAGGGAAGGTGGAAGGAACCGCCAGAGCCTGTCGGCTTGTTGATCACAACCACACACGCTCCCAACACAAACAAGCTTCCCATGCAAAAGAGCACGGTCGGCAACGGAAGAACACTCGTCAGTCCCGCTCCAAACAAGGAGCCCAATATTTGTCCTCCGACCAAGCAACTGTTCGTCAATCCAATATTCGTCCCCCGATCCTGATGACGGGATGAACGGCTCACTTGAAAATATACGGAAGGAAGCAATGCCGCAAAGCAGAGACCCTGCACCATTCTAAGCGGAATCAACCACACTGCGGAAGGGGACAGCATTTGTAGCCAAATGCTGACCCCACAGCCCAATGCGGCGACAAAGAAGTTCATCCGAACCGGTTTGTGATCATTCTGCTTGCCCCACCACGGCGATGCCACCATGGTCGACAACCAGGTGACAGCCTGCAAAATCCCCACCCACGTCGCCGCATGGTTCGCGTCTCCGGTCATGCTTTGCACATAGGGGGCGAAGATGACGGTCAAGCCATAGATCCCGGACTGGACGCAAATCCCCGCCAAGATAAAGACCAGGGTTTCTTTCGTTTGCACAAGGGACAAAAAAGCGGTGAAGATGGAATCGCATCGGGCCTCCTGGGCGGAAGATGGGGCGCCCTTGCTCTCTCTCAGCAAGCATGCCGCCAAACAAGAGCTAAGTCCTGTCAATATCGCCATCGCCATAAACAGGGTGCGATAACCGTAGAAATCGGCCAATATCCCCCCCATCAGAGGCCCCACAAAGGAACCGGCCGCGGTTGCGCTATGCAAACTTCCCAACGTCTTCCCATTTTTCCCTTGCGGCGCTTCCGAACTGGCAAAAGCGGCCGACGCGTCCACTACGCCTCCAAAAGCCCCCTGCAACAACCGGCATAAGAAAAGTTGCCAAGGCGTTTGCGCGAAACCCATGAGCAAGAGACTGAAAGCCAATCCCAACAATGCCCGGACCACCATCATTTTGCGACCGATGCGATCGCCGATCCGACCCCAGATCGGGGAAAAAATAAACATGGTGATCGCCGGGGCCGCCAGGCACAACCCCATCCATCCATGCTGAAAGTGGGCTTGTCCCCCCAATTCGCCCAGATAAAACGGAAGCAGGGGCACCATCACCGTCAAGCCGGCGGTTGAGATGAACTGCCCGGACCATAACGTGACAAAGTTGCGTTTCCACATGTGCCCGTCCATCACTCAGCCCTCCCAACGCAAGGGGTTGGCAATCTTGCCCAGTCCCGACGGCATGCTTCCGCCGCCAGACCCTTGTCGCCGCAAGAGCGGGGCAATGATCTCCTTGACCGGCCAATGCTCCTGCGCCAACAGCACTTGATTCATCTCCCCCATCACCTCGGCCGGACCCGGCTGGGCGAGGGCCCGCACAATCGCCTGGCGGATCACGCGCCATCCCTCATCCTCAGTCAAAACTCCGCAAGTCACAAACGCCTCCAAAATCGAAGCCAAATTCACTTGAATGCCCAATGTTTGAAAATAAGATAAAAAGTCCGCAGGGGTTTCCAAAATCAACGTATTTCTCGTGTTTGGCTTAACCGTATACGGTACGGGCGGAAGTTCGGCCCGTTCCATCCAACTCGGATGCAGGCGCACCGTGTCATGATCCCTCAACAACAATTGTTGCAATTGCCCCTGTTTAAACAGCAAGACGACATTTTGTCCATGCAACTCAGGCAACACACCCACCTTGGCAAACCAGATCGCCCGCTCGATGAAGGCGTGACAGATGTCGCGGAACAAAGCGCGGCCATCCGTCTCTTGTCTCTGCTTCAGCATGTGGGCGATCAAAGGGGATTCGCCTTGTTTTGTGACAACGGCGAAAGCGGACATCGGACTGACCACGTCTGCTTCCAGGATTTCTTGGGGATACCGCCGCACCAAACAACCCAGATGGCCTGGTTTGTCCGCAAAAGGATCATCGTTGGGATCGGTGAAGGCCATCCACTTCTCTTCATTGCATACAGCCAAAGATGGCGCCAATTGGGGATCACGCGCACAGAGAAACTCCACGAGTTTCTGCCCTTTCACCCCATTTTCCAAGTATCTCGGCGGCATGATCCTGAGCGCGCCCAAGGCATAGACGCCGATCGGCACTTTCACGTTTACAGTTGGATTATGTACGGGAATTAAGCTGCGCACAGAAGAGCTTGGAATGAACTTTCCCATACCTGACTCTACCGGGATGATGATGCGCTCCGCCAGTTCCCTTGCAAAAACATGGGGAATCACGTGTTTCATCTGCCATGGATGAACGGGGATAAGGCAGTGATCCGCTGGCGACACGCCTTGTTCTTTGAGCGAATGGTGCAAGCTTTCTTGTTCACTTGCCGTCAATAGCTCGGAATAGACTTGTTCCCCTGGCCCGCATCCCATGCGCACCCACTCCGCCTTGACGGCGACCCAATCCAATCCAAAAGCGTGTCCAAACTCGGAGCCGTAGGTGGAATAATCGTCGGCATCCCACCCATTTTTCACACGCGAAGTGGGGTGGAAGGGACGATCCCTTAAAGCGGCGTACCGTTCAGACTGGATCAAGTCCACCGCGCCCTGCCTGGTGTCCAACTGGAACGGCGCTTGCAATGAAAGGGCGGTCTGTTCCACTGCCAACCGCAATTCTTCACAAAACCCCTCCAGATTGGGAAACGTCCCCTCCGCCACACCCATCGCCAGAAACCGCATCAACTCATCCGCTCCAAGCCGGCGCACGGCCTTCCCGGCCTCTCCTTCCGTGACCAGCAGGAGGGGTGGTCCGCTCAAACGATAAGATTGAAAGCGGTCATCCTGTTTGACGCGAAAACATAAGGTTTGACCTGCGCCAGCCGCATAACTGAGCAAACCCTCCCCCTCAGCTAAAGGCAGGCCTGTCCGCTCCATCACCGCCTGTTGATCCCGGATCAATACGCTACGCTCCCGCAGGCCCATAAAATCCTCATAGATGAGGGCATTCACCAAATCAGTCAACACTTGTTCTTCGGGGTTAACTGAAAGCTTCATCCACCTTTTCGTCCTTTCCCTCCAATTAGTAAAGGCTCAACTTGGTTCCGACCTGTTTGCGAACCGCCTCACGATAAATTTTCTCCGCACAGGCAATATCTTCGATCGCCATCCCCATCGGATTGAGCAAAATGATTTCATCGTCACGTTCCCGGCCCGGTTTGGCCCCAACCACAATCTCGCCAAGCTCCGCATGCAGTTGATCACGGGAGAATCGCCCCTCCAGCACGAGCTGGTTGATCACCTTTTTCTCCCGGTTGCTCTGCTCCCAATCATCAACAATCACTTTATCCGCTTTTAAGTAGACTTCCTTGTGCACATCCATGATGGAGACATTGCTGATAAACGCCCCCTTTTGAATCCACGCAAACGGGATATAAGGTTGATCGGCCACCGTACAGGTGATCACCACTTCCCCTTGCTTGACGGCCTCTTCCACCGATTGGCAACATTCCACTCGAATCCGCGGGGCTTTTTGCCGGATGGCATCAGACAATTTGGCCGCCGCTTCAGGGAAAACATCATACAGGTGGATCGCTTCGATTTGCGGGAACTGCTCAATCATTGAAAATAATTGCATTTTCGCGATCACGCCGCATCCGATGCTCGTCACATGGGTGAACCCGGGTTTGGCCAGATGCTTCGAAGCCACGACGGTAACGGCCGCTGTTCTCATCCCGCTGATCAAGCTCCCCTCCATGACGGCAATGGGGTAGTTGGTTTCCGGATCATTTAAGATCACCAATGCGCTCGCCCGCTCCAAGCCGCGTTTCTTGGGATTGTCATGCTTGCTTCCGACCCATTTCAAGCCGGAAATGCCCGGTTGCCCGATATGGGCTGGCATCGCAATAATGCGATCGGCAATATGTCCGCCGGCGCCTTGGGAGCGCAAATAAGGTTTGAGCGGCTGAACATAGTTTCCTTCCGCATGAAGCGTGAGCGCCCGCTCAATCGACTCAACATACAGGTCGGAATGGTCTCCGCCCAACTCCACGATATCTTGCTTAGACAGATACAGAAGCTCCGGATTCTGTGCATTCGTCATGTTGAACCACCTCTTTGTTTTATTTTGGCAATCGGTCAACCCAAGCTTCGTCATAGACCATGTCGAGATAACGGTCTCCCCGGTCAGGGAAAATGGTGCAGATGCGATACGGTCTGGGCAAGCGGGGTATCAATTTTTGAATCGCGGCCACCACCGAGCCCGATGACCCCCCCGCAAAAATGCCCTCATGGTACAACAGGTCGCGGCAGCCTTGGACGGATTCCCGGTCGTTGACATGGATCACTTCATCGATCTCGTCCCTCACCAATATTTCAGGAACCCGGCTCGACCCGATTCCCGGCAGTTCGCGCCGCTGGGGCGGAGATCCAAAGATAACGGAACCGACCGCATCAACGGCGATCACTTTGACATGGGGATAGGTTTCTTTGAGCCGTCTGGCACACCCCAATATGCTCCCGCTCGTGCTCACAGCCGCAATCAGGCAATCTGGCGCTTGGGGAAGTTGTTCCACCATCTCGCGTCCCGTTCCATGATAGTGGGCCTGCCAATTTCGCTCATTCACATATTGATTCATCCATACAGCATGTGGAATGTTATGTAACAACTCTTGCACGCGTTTGATCCGCGTTTTGAGATAACCGCCTTGGTCATCCGCCTCCGTCACCATCTCTATCCGGGCACCCAATTGGCTTAAGATTTTGAGGTTGCTCGGGGCCGTTTTGGGATCGACGACACAAGTGAACGCTAAGCCATACACACGGGCAACCATCGCGATCGCCACACCCAGATTGCCTGAGCTGCTTTCGATGATGTGGGAATCGGAAGTAATCGACCCATCGCGCAACCCTTGCTCAATCATATAGCGGGCGGGACGGTCCTTCATGCTTCCTCCCGGGTTCATATACTCCAACTTGGCAAATACCTCTACCCCTGTTCCTTTAAATAACCGCTGCAAAGAGACCAGAGGCGTATTCCCCACACATTCGATGACTGACGAAGGGAGGGCCCTGTTCTCATCTTGCTTATGTATTAAGGCCGGCATGTGTCTCACCCTTTCTATATTGATAATCATTTTCGATTACAATAGTAAATGATAATCACTCTCAAATCAATCAGATTTTGCAAATTTTATGTTCTAATTTTCCATTCCGTTTTGTTATGGGCCAATCAGTCCGTGCCGTCCCATAAAGCAAACGAAACCGGAGTCCGGCATGATGCCGGACTCCGGTTGTCGGTCCTTGGCACGATTCATCAATCAACTCCACGATCCCGTTCACGTTGAGATAAATCGCCTCTTGGGCAAACTCTTTGCGCACCTGCCGCATCAAGGCAAGCAAAGGCGGAATTTTCGTCAACGAACGGAGCGTCACCGTGTATTTCTATCTTCATTTTGCGTTATATTTCAAACACTATATATCAGAGCCAATAATCTGTAAATTGGTTTGTTGAAACCTAAACCCACACACTGACGGCAACCAACAGGAAATAAACCAAGGCACTGCCCACCATATAGAACAGCCAACGCTGGTACCTGCGATCTTTGATGATGGACCTAATCGTCAGGCCGGTGAATAAGAGAACAGCCAAGATCGTCAATAGGTATAATAAGCTAAACAACAATGGGATCGCCTCTTTTTTCAATGTGGTAAGTAGCTCAGCCATTTGAATTTGCGGTTCAATTCGGATAACTCGGCGATGGAAGTGTTTGTCAATCCGGACAAACTTTGAATGTAGCGGTTTTCTTCCGCTGTTTGCGAAGAGACTCCGGCCGCTGTCGGAACCAACCGCTCATTCTGGCGCGCGAGCGTCTCCAGTTGTCCCACGACGGTTCGGGTTGATCCGTTCAAGCGATCCAAGCCGTCAATGATCTTTTGTTCACTGGCGATGACGCGATCCACACTGCGGTTCATGTTTTGCAGTTTGCCCTCTGTGCCCGCCAGTTTGGCATTCATCGCCTCGATCGTCGCCGACGTTTCTCTGAGCGGCGCCAGTTGCCGGTTCGTCTCTTCTGTCAATTGTTTCGTCAACTCCACATTGTGCGCAACTTCCCGCATCACCTGGTTGGTTGCCTGTTGGTTCTTGATTTGTTGCACCGTTCCCCAACCGAACAAGGCGAGCAACAGGAGATTGACCATCAGCAAGACACCTTTTAACAATTGAATCACCCCATGTTTCTTATGGTAGGAGAAGATCAAGCAACCCCGACCCTTGGTTGGACCGCTCTTTCTCTTTGTTCAAGCCGAGACTCTCCTCAATTGGGGACAGCACTTCCTTTTCCACGGTTTCCACCCCTTCTTTCAGCGGTCCTTTCGGCAACACTTTCGATACCGCGGAAAGCGGGGCCGAAAGCGACGGTTGCCGCAAAATGCGGAGCGCCTCGGTGATGTTGGCGACGAATTTGAAATTGTCAATCGACTCGTCCAACTCGACCAACAGGGAATCCATCTGCCCATTTAATTTCGCCGTATTGCTCCCCACCTGTCCGGTTTGGACGGCAACCCGCTCCAAATGGTCAATCGTTGTCCCCATTTGCGCGGAAATGTCGCCCGCCTTGATCGCCGCTTCCTTTGTCAACCCGTACGTTTGCTCCTGGCGGGAAAGAATCGCTTCCATCCGTTTGCGCGCTTCCTGATTGCCCGCCAACTGTTTGCCCAGTTCCCGTTGGATGCTTCGGTTCGTTTCCGCTTGCCCTGTCAACTTTTCCTCTTGCTCGGATAACGCATCCAAAGAATGGGACGCGTTGTCCACTTCTTGCTTCAGCTGATCCGTCGATACAATCATGCCGTCCGTCATGGCGGATAGCTCTCTCGTCAATTGAAAAATGTTTAGGGAAGCCAGGTTGGGCAACAGAACCCGGTCACTCCATCGGGCCATAGCCGGCGTAACGCATGCCAAGGCCAAACACAGCATCACCAGGAAGAGTGCCCGCATATTCACTCCGGCTATCCCTGTCCGGCTTTTCACTTGCGACCACAACGACTGGAAGAATCGTTTCCATCTGTCCATCATGGTCAGCGCCCTCCCTTCTGGGGAATCCATTTCGTTTTCCTGTTCATCTCTTGCATGTTGCGATTGATGTCTCCCTGGATTTTTTTCATCTCGGCCAGGGCGTGAACCACTTGCCCATTGGTGGATTGCATGGAATTTAGCCGGGCCATGCTCGCATCAAGCGAAGTGTGAATCGCTTTAAGATCGGCTGAGGTGAGACCTGTATTTTTGCCGATCGTATCCACGCGCAGGGCAATCGACGCCACCACCTTGTCCAACGCTTTCAATTCACTTTCCAAACCGGCCGTATTTCCGTCAATGCGCACCACTTGACGTTGGAGTTCCTGTGTTTTCTTATTAATCTGATTTAAGAGTGCCAACTGCTCATTCATCTTTGCCGATTTGGCCGCCGATTGCGTAAGGTGCGATTTCAACTTGGCCGAATTTTGTTTGATATCATCTTGCAGGGACAACTGCAACCACGTATTGGCAACGAGCGCCAACAAAATCAACATAATCAACCCGCTTAAACCAAATAAAGGCTTCATGGAAGGTTCACCTCTGGAATCTTGGTGTTCATCTGCCGGGTGGCTCGGTTAATTCGCTCCAAGTGCCGCTGGTCCCGCTCAGCCGTCTGGGCCAATTGGCGCAGTATTTGATCAAGCTGCTTAAGATAAGGCTCCACTTCCGCCAAAGAAAAGCGGACAGACTTGATATTCGTGCCGGAATGCTGGGAAAATCGAACCATGTGGTCATTCAGCCGCAAACTGTCCGCATTGTAATCCACCACAGAAGAAAGGTAAGCAAGGGTTTGTCCCGTTTTATTAATTGTGCCGCCAAGACCTTGATCCAAGGAGTCCAGTGTGTCAACCATCCGCTCCAACTCTTCGTTTTTGCTGATAATCGCCGCTTGCACCTCATTTAATTCCGCCAACGCATCAATGTTGTCTTCCAAGCTGGCGTGAATTTTTTTCAATTGCTGTGTCATGGTGATTCCATTGATCAATAACCCACTCAATAGGAGGACCGCCAGGATACTCACTGTTTTTCTGAAGATGTTCATCTCATCGCTCCTCGTTAGGGTAAGGATTGTGAGGCTTGCTCGCTCTTGGAGGCGGCCTGCTTCAATTTTTCTTCCAAACGCTGGTTTTGCTTAACTGCTTCCTTTAACTTCTCCAACGTCTCCACTGTGACCGACTCCAACTCTTGCCCTTGTGACGCTTGCACTTTCCCCGTATTTGCGATCAGGTTCATCTGCCGAGTCAAATCGCCGCTCAAGCGATTGAGGCTTTGGCTTAACAGTACCTGCCGCGCCGTCACTGAGCGAATGTCTGTTAAGGTTTCGCTTTGCTTCCCGGCGATCCCATTTACTTGTTTCAACTTTTGGCTCACCTGTTCCGTCTTCGCCGACTTTTCCTCAATCGATTGCAAGCCTTGAAGAATCTTCTTATTTAACGAGCCCAGCGCTTTGGTTTTGGCCTCAATCTCGGCCAGTGTGCCATTCAAGTCAAAGGGTTTCAAAAAATGAAGTCGCTTCTGCAAAGAGGGAGCCTGGTGCACGCCAACCGCCACGGCGGGCACCGTAATCACAACCGCCATAACCAGCCAGAGCATTCTCTTCGATCGCCTCATCTGATCACCTCTCGCCTTTCTCTCGCTGAATGGATCCTCATTCATTTGAAAGCGCTTTCTCGTTTACGCTTTGTTCTTTCATTATATTTCATATGCGTTAAAATATAAATATTCATATTTGGCAGTCAAATCTTGTTGTCCAAGGATGTTACCCTTATCTAGCATGTACATCTATGATGGCAAGATGTCGGCCAATCGCCTCCCATCCGGGGACGCATGCGTTCTCACCGCTTTTTTAAAAGCGGATAAAAAGGCTGATTCCCATCGAATCAGCCTTTTTCCTGCTATACTTCCCAGTCATCCCAAGAAGGCTTTTTCTCCCGCGCTTATCGGCACAGGCTTAGGCGCGCGTTCATCATCGCGAACTGGACTGAATCCGAGTTACCCTCACCGACATGTAGGATGCCAAGGGTTTTGTCGGCAGAATCGGCGATGGTCGCGGTCCCGGTCGAAATCATGTCGACACCGCCAATGCCAGGGGTTGCGGCGGCAGAATCCGAAATCGCGGTCAAAATGATCGCGACGACACCGCCAATGCCAAGGATTGCGACGGCAGAACCCGTCACGATATTGGTCTACATTCGCTTCCTCCATCATTTCTTCCATTTCTTCGTCAGTTAAATATTCAGGATAAAATTCCATAACAATCCCTCACTTTGTGTTATTGTCATTGACATTAAAAAATATATGTGTCAATACCCCGCCTCGCCTTAGGTGAATGAATCATTTTCCCAATAGTCGGGCTCATATCCATATAAAGGAACCTTCGGTCTACCCCTGCCCATGGGATGAAAAAACAAACGTGGCCACTGTACAAACAGTAGCCACGTTCAGCGGGTTTGATGCCGTTTTCTTTAGCAAATGCCTTTATCATGCTTTGGTTGGTTTTCAGACCGTTCCTTCCTGTCTTGAAGGCCACTTGATCAGCTTGTTGTCATTTCCAGCCGATTCTCCGATCAAATCGGTTTGTTTCAATCTGCGCACCTTTCCTACGAGCGCGTACAGCACTGGGACAAAAATGAGCGTAAGCAGTGTCGATGTAGTCAAGCCACCGATCACGGTAATGGCCAAGCCTTGCGAGATCAACTCGGCGGAGGCTCCAGATAAAGCCAAGGGGATCAAAGCCAGGATCGTCGCGATCGCGGTCATCAAGATGGGGCGCAAACGCGTTTTGGCCGCTTCCACCAACGATTCCACCAGTTCTATTCCGGCTTTGCGGTTGGCTTCGACGCGATCCAGCAGAACCACCGCGTTGGTCACCACAATTCCCACCAGCATGAGGAAACCGATCATCGCACTCATGGATAAACTTTGTCCGGCAATCAGCAGTCCCGTCAATGCCCCGACCGGAACGAAGATCAGCGAGGACAGGATGACCAACGGCGTTAGCAGCCCCCCATAGGTCATGCTGAGAATCAGGAAGACCAACCCAATCGCGATGGCGATGGCGATGCCCAAATCCTTGAATCCCGTCTGAATATCTTCCAGTCCGCCACCGATGGAGACCTCAATCCCTTTTGGAAGCGACAGAGATTGAATGTCTTGTTCTACCTCCCGCGTCACAAGGGATATATCTTTCCCTTTGCTTTGCGCACTGACTTGGGCATAAGTGTTTCCATTCTCATGGCGAATCGATTTGAGCACTTCTTTCGTTTTGACATCGGCAATCTCGCCCAATGATTTCGGACCTGCGGGGGTATTTATTCGAATCTCTTCCAATTGCGAAAGGGAGGTGATTTTTTCATCATACACCAAGGCAATCGATTGCTCTTTTCCATCCAACTCGTACGTTCCCACATCGGTCGGTTGCAAGTGTTGGTTCACTGCCGCCGCCACTTGGTTCGGGCTTAATCCCAGCTCTTCCCCTTCATCATTTAGGGTGATTTCCCAAGTGGTGCGGGTCTCGCCCATGTTATTGGAAATATTCTTAAGGTCTGCGTTTTGTTTGAGCAAGGCTTCAATTTGCCCGGCCGCTTTTTGCAGATCGGCTTGATTCTCTCCGTACAATTGCACATCTATATTATTTCCCGATGGCGGACCCGCTTCTTGCGCTTCTCTGGCGGTTACGGTCGCCTCAGGATATCCATCTTTGACAAGATCCTCCGTCTCTTGTTGGACTCGTTCCAGGGTGTCGCCCATGGACACGCCCTGTTTGGTTTCAAGGGTAAAGGTGATTTTTTGCTCTCCCGCTCCACCGCCCCCAAAGGCGCCTCGCCTTGAATCTTCCGATCCCACCGTCATTTGGCGTTTGACAAACAAATTCATGTCCGCCAGCTTGTCATCCACTTGTTTGGCCAGCTGATCGGTTGCCGCCAGTGTCGTGCCGGCAGGCAAACTGATCTCTGTTTGGATCGTTGTCGCCTCTTCTCCAGGCAAGAAGGCAAAACCCAAGAAAGGAATGGTGCCGAGAGAAGCGATTAACAAGAGCAGGGAAGCGGCCATCACCCAACCTTTTTTCTTCAACGCGCCGCGCAGCAACTTTTCATATCCACGAACGAGCGCGGTTTCCTCCGCGTGTTGCTTAACCTGTTTGAAGAAAGAAGCTCCCAAGAGCGGAATCAACATCATGGCCACCAATAAGGAAACCAAGATCGAGATCGTGACCGCGATGGCAAAGGGTCGGAACATTTCCCCAAGGATTCCCGTCACAAAAGCAAGTGGCAAAAACACCACCACGGTGACAAAGGTGGATGAAGCAACCGCGCTCAAAATTTCTTTGGTCGCTCGATAAGCCACTTCTTTTCCGGATAATTGATTTCCCCCCTGTTGCCGCCAGCGGTAAATATTTTCGATGACCACAATACTGTCGTCCACAATCCGCCCAATCGCGACCGCCATTCCGCCAAGCGTCATGATGTTCAGCGTATAGCCCATCATTTCCAAGAGGGAGATGGTGGCCAAAATGGAGAGGGGGAGGGAGATTAAGGCGATCAAGGTGGCACGCACATTGCGCAAGAATAACGCAATGACGACAATGACGAACAAAGCTCCGAACAACCCTTCTCTGACCAAGCTCGAAACAGACTTCTCCACTTCTTCTCCTTGGTCCATGATCGGGTTGACATCCCATCCTTCTTGCTTCTCATATTTGGATAAGATATCCCGGATGGATCCTGCGACATCGGCCGTATTGGCTTCTTGATCTTTGGTCACTTCAATCAAGTAAGCTTCTTTCCCGTTGACACGGGTAAGCTCTGTTTGCTCGGAAACGGTTTTCACTTCCGCAATCTCTGATAATTTCACCGCTTGCGACTGGCCGCTTCCTTTTGCCGGCATGGGGCTGGACGGCTGTCCCCCATTCATCCCCGCTCCGGTGTTCACGGGAGAAATGTTGACTTCTTTCAACTGATCGACTTGGTCGATTCCCCCCACCATGCGAACGGGAATGGTGCTTCCGTCTTTTTCAGCGGAACCGGCCGGCATGGCATACTCTTGATTTTGCAGCGCTTGTTTAATGGTTTGCAGATCCAATCCTTTCGCTTCCGCTTTGTCCAAGTTGACGCGGATTTCAACCTCCACTGCTTTCTTCCCCTTCAATTGCACTGAATAAACGCCTTCCGTTTGCTCTATCGCAGGGACCACTTGATCTTCCAATACCGCTTGCAGATCTTTTCCATCTTCTGCGGAAACGGCTGCTTGATAGATGGGGATCACATCTGTGGAGATTTTGTTGATTTGCACATGGGCATCTTCAGGCAAAGCCAGTTTGGAAATCTCACTTTCCACGGTGCGTTCCTTTTCATCTATATCCGTGCCAAAGGGATAAGTGATCGAGATGGATGCGCTGTTTTCACTTGATGTGCTGACCAGCGATTCGTAGTCCTTCAGCTTGATCAAACTCTCTTCGATCGGTTCTGTCGCATCTTTCTCAATATCTTCCGCGGCTGACCCAGGTAGCGTAATCTGAACGCTCAATACAGGAAAGCTTACATCCGGAAAGGATTCCAGCTGGATTTTCCCGATGGACGTCACACCGCCGAACAAGACGATAAGCATTAACAGGATCAACGAAGTGCCGTTGTTTAAACTCCATTTAATGATGCGGTTCATTTCTAATAACCTCCTTTATTGCTTCGTTGGACCAAGGATAACTGCGCAATATGAACACAATATAAACAAACCGGAGAGGCTTATTGCGAAATGATGAACAAAAAAAAAACAGCCTTTTACCATGAAAGGCTGTTTTCTACCATGATTGCCGGCGGGGCAACCGCACCGTAAACATCGTCCCTTGTCCGACCTCACTTTGCGCTTGAATGTTTCCATGATGTAAATCCACGACCTTTTTGGCAATGGACAAACCGAGACCGTTTCCGTTTTTCCGGCGTTCCCGTGCCGGATCACCAGTATAAAAGCGTTCAAAAACGTGAGGCAGCGCCTCGGGCGAAATGCCAACTCCCGTATCGGCCACTTGAACTGCCACCTGTTGCTCGTCTTTGGTAAGCTGAATGCGGATGCGCCCGCCCGCCGGGGTGAATTTGATGCTGTTTCCCAACAGATTGAGCCACACCTGCTTCAGTTGATCTTGATCCGCCGTGATCTCCACCCGCTCCAGTGACAAATCGAGTTCCAGTTGTTTTTTCGACCATTGCGGCTCCATGAACACAACCACCCTGCGCAATTGCTCATCCAATGAATACGTTTCAGGATGAAAGGGGTGGCGGTTCGACTCGAGTGAAGCCAATTTTAACAAGTTCTCGCTCAGACGGGATAAGCGTTCGATTTCCTGCTGAATGATGTCAATATATTCCTTGCGCTCCGCCGCTGAAAGCTCTTCTTCCTTTAATATTTGCGAATAGCCGCGAATCGAGGTCAAAGGCGTCTGCAATTCATGGGAGACATTGGAGACGAAGTCCTGGCGCATTTGTTCCAACTCGCTCAGTGCTTTGGCCATTTGGTTGAAACTGGCGGCCAACGTGCCCAGTTCATCTTTTTGCTTGACGTCCACATGGACATCAAAGTCACCCTGCGCCAATTTCCGGGTGGCCAAGGTCATCGTGCGCAATGGCTTGACCAGATACCGCGCCGCAATAAGAATGAGGATGCTTCCCACGATGAAAACAACAAACAGGACAATCCTGGAAACCCTATCCATGATGGTGAGAATCTTGTCTTCGCGGAGTTGGACGAATAGCGCATACCGCCGGCCCCCCATTTCAAACGGCAACCCGACAACGCGCAGGAATCCGGGGCGGTGCCGTTCAACGGAACGATATATGCCGCCCTGGATCACGCGCTTCACCTCTTGCTCCGAAAAAACATGTTTGGTTTTTTGCGGAGAAGGGCTGTAATATTTCACTTCCCCCGTCTCCTTATATAACCAGATGTTGTAATTGAGGCGCGAAACGCTGCTTAAATAAGCGTCAATGTCTTTGTTTGGACTTTGTCGATACAAGGCGATGATTTCTTTACCCTGGCGAATGACGAACTGATCTATCTGGTTATCCACTTCCGGTTTGTTCAGCTTGGCGGCAATGAAAAAGGAAACGATCAAACTTACCAACACCACGCCAATAAACGTGACGACCATCCGAACATACAATGAACGGATCATGTCCTCACATCCAATCGGTAACCGAGACCGCGGACTGTGGAGATTTGAAAAGCGTCCGTCACATCGGCAAAACGTTGGCGCAATCGGTTGATATGGACATCAACCGTTCGCTCCTCTCCCTCATAGTCGATGCTCCATATGCGTTCAATCAACTGGTTGCGCGTAAAGATCTGACCGGGATGGCTGGCCAATTGAAACAAAAGCTCAAACTCTTTCGGCGGCAGTTTCAATGTTCGGTCGCCGACACTGACAGTATAACTGTTGGCATCAATTGCGGTATCCCCTATTTGCACCAACTTGCTGGTTGCCATGCGAGCCCGCCTTAAAAGCGCTTTGACCCTTGCCACCAGTTCCAGCGGATCAAACGGCTTGACGATGTAATCATCCGCTCCCAAGCCGAGCCCTTTTATTTTTTGATTCGTTTCGCCCTTCGCCGTCACCATCAAAATGGGGGTGTCATAGTTTTTCCGAATCTCTTGGCAAACCTCCCATCCGCTCTTTTCAGGCAACATGACATCCAACACAACCAGCTCAATTGGTTGCGAATGGATCATCCTAAGCGCTTCGTCGCCGGTGACCGCCTCCAGGACATCGAATCTCTCTTTTTTCAAATAGAATGAAATGATGTTTCTAATATTCAAATCATCTTCGACAATCAAAACATTCACCATCACCGTCTTTCCCTCTCACACAGATTATGGATCGTTCCATCTGTTGATCATTTCCCACGATACGTTGTGAACAAAGTTAGATTATCTTGTCCAAGAAGGCAAGTCAATGCAATCCGCGCAAAGGCGATCAGATCATAGTGGTTGATTACAAGTGATTTCAAAATGCTAGCTGTTCCCACGCTTTGTTTAATCCGTTTTCATGCGTTATTTCCTAATTAACCCGCAAATTTGCCGATTTTTTCTCCAAGGTTCCCACCACCGCAAAGAAAGCAATAATAATATGAAAGCTGCTCCCCAGTACATTCCCTCTACTCCAAAACGTGAATCGGCAAAATACAAAAGCAATGGACCCAGTGCAGCCCCCAAATCAGTTGCTATAGAATGCAAGGTCATAATGACATTTTTTTTCGACAATTGCGTTGCTATGTCTGAAGCTAATGCATCCATAACCGTGGTTAATACAGTAGCAGTAAGCTGTATCCCCAAAAGTATAAGTAGCCATATACCGAAAGAAATATTGAAAGGAATTAATGCAAAGAGAAAGGAAGCAATAACCAAAGTCGAAACAAAAATTGAGCGACGTCCCTTAAAACCATCTGACCTTTTCCCAAACCATGGGGCCAACCAAGGTTACCAAGCCCATCGCAAGGCTTGCAATATTCCCGCCAAAGAGGCAGCACCCATACTAACGCCCCATATCAGGGTAGTGTTATGTCGGCTATCAATCAGGTAGCTTAATGTTGACGTAAATAACCCTTGATATAACATGGCAATGAAAAGTCCAGTCACAAGTGTCCAAAATACACTTTTGTTTCTCCATAATGGTGTGGTAACGTGATTAACTGTGTTTACATGTATAGATTTAGAAGACTGGTTAACATATAGAATAACTAAAACGACTGCTAAAAATGAAAGGATAGCAAAAAAAATGAAACCATAGTAACCCCATAGAAATCAGCTAAAAACCCTCCTAAAAGCATTCCCACCAAACTGCCCAATCGATATAATCCGTTATAAACTCCCATGTAGTAACCACGGTTGTCTTGACTAGATACATCAAGAATCACAAAGTAAGCACCTAACCGCAAAAATGTCCAAGCTATTCCCCATATACACCTCATAATGAATAATAGCCAAAACCCGGTAGGACTTGGTGAGGTTTGAAGAACCTTTGCATCATGAGCGATATCTTTTCGGTTCCAAATTGCAAGCCTTAAGCCTGCTTGTAAGTCAAAAAAGGCAACAGCGCCATGCTCAAATTCTTTACCAACTATACCTTGTGTCGGTAGCCCCAGTCCGTTACGATAGAATTCCAACGATCTTTCCAAATCATCTACACCTAATGTAATTACTGTAATTCGTGGTTTCATAAAATGATGATACCTCCGTATCATGGCCCGAATGTGATACAATGGAACCGCCGAAAGGTAAATTTCGGACGTATGATTGCCTTGCCTCAGGAATGCGACCCCTAGGGCTTTAATTTTGCCCATAAGAAAATGCCATGACTCATATCACATTAAAAAACATAGGGCTGAGAGCCTTTGTGAGGCGTCCGAAATCGCTCCGAGTACTCTGGGTATCCCCGCTATCTCATTTTCGAGTTTTTGTATACAAAAAAGAGTATGCCTGCCCCTGCGCCTCTGCACCCCTGCCGTCCTCAGTCATTATCTCTTGCATGCGGTCACGGTGATCTCAGCGCTTCAGCTCATGCTCTGTCGATTTCATTTATTGCCACTATTTGAACGGTTTATCAAGAAAATTTTTGAAAACACATTAATTCACCGTATAATCTTTCATGGAGGTATTAGGGCGTGTCTGGCAAATCAAGTTGACCATTGGGAGAAGGCGGAAAACCTTTTCCCGATGAGCGCCGATGGACAAGTGAAGCGCATGGGAAAACGGTTTTGGAGTCGCTGACATATTTATCAGACACGCCCTAGAAAGAGGAATTTATACTTTATGCCAACTAGCCTGTAATGGTTCATTAATCAAATGGTTCCTAATTCTATTATCAATCAAGGAATTAGTGTGCCTATTTTTAACCGTTACGAGAAAAGCAGGGAATAAGTAGTTATAAACAAAACCATGCGGAAACCATAAGGTTAGGTTATTCCAGATTTTTTATTGGATAAAAATATTATCTCCTTTAACAAACATTACAGTTGCGTTTTTTGATAGGGGGCTAATAAAACATGAAAAAAATCGTGGGGCAATTGGAAGAATATTTGAATGCCTTAGATCAAAATGGATACTTTAGTGGATCGATTTTAGTGGGTTATAAGGGTGAAGTTTTAATATGTCAGGGATATGGCTTAGCAAATGTGGAACATAATGTTCCTAATACCCCGCAAACAAAATATCGAGTCGGCTCAATCACTAAAGGGTTTACAGCAACGGCCATTTTGCAATTACAAGAACAGGGAGCTCTTTCCGTACAGGATACTATTGATCGTTATCTTCCTGACTTCCTCAATGGTAAACAAATTACCATTCATCATTTATTAACTCATACTTCTGGTATTCCTAATTTCACTAGTTTTCCAGATTACTGGACACGTATTATGCGAATACCATCTACTTTGGATCAAACCATAGAGTTGTTTAAGAACCTTTCACTAGAATTTACACCGGGAGAGCGTTTTTCGTATTGTACTTCATCCTATCTTCTCCTGACAAAGATTATTGAACAACTTTCAGGTCACTCCTATGAAGAGTATCTGAGACAATTTATTTTTCAACCCCTTCATATGAACAATTCAGGTGTAGACAATGGTCGTACCATTTTGAAACATATGGCTACTGGATATTCCATCTGGAAGGAGAAGATCCATTCTGAATTTGTAGACATGTCTATTCCGCTTGGAGGCTACGGACTATATTCTACAGTAGAGGATTTATACCGATGGGACCAAGCTTTATATACCAATCAACTTATATCATATGAGTCTCTTCGTTCCATGTTTTCTCCTTATCAGCAAAATTATGGTTATGGATGGGCCATTCAACAGATGGAGATCGGTGGTAAGAAGCGGACTTGTATAAGTCATTATGGAGATGTTAATGGCTTCTGCGGAGACATTCTTCGATTTGTAGATGATGACTTAACAGTTATTGTGCTAAGTAATCTTAGTTTTACTCCAGTGACTTGGATAGGTAAAAATTTAGCCAAAGTGTTTTTCGGTGTTCCTATCAAGATTCCAGAGGCAATTCGATCGGTAGATTTAAATAAAGCAGCGATTCATAATTTGCTTGGAACCTATCAAACAGAGAACTCAAATCGAGAGTTACAGATTACCTACGAAAAAGGGCAGCTATATCTTACTACAACCAAAGTGCATGGCGCTCCTTGTCAATATCCTATACATCCTATATCTATTACTGAGAAACAAATAGAATTTGTTACTGAGTACATGGATGAAAGCTTAATTTTTGATCTAACACCAACTACTCCACGATTATGGTATAGAGAAATGGATAATATAAACCATTACCAAAGAACTTAGAAAACTGAGGGGTATCAGGAGCAAAGGAACAGAAAACTGGAATAAGCCTATCGGACATTAAAGAACTCATGAGAGAAAATCATGAATCCTTTACTTGGGTAGATTATATCATCATTACACACATATAAATGTTCGAGTATGCTAGTAATAGAGGTACCGCAAGAATTACTTCTTTTTTGAGACACTTATAAAAGGCTTGTCGGGTAACAAGGGCATGTTACCTTACAGGTCTAATAGGCTTAGCTTATGGGCATATGCTATTACTCCTATTTAAATATTTTATGGGGGATTTTTGATATAATTACTATACCAACCGACAGGCAGGTGTAATCTCCTGTATATGAATGATGATGTCGAACCAATCAGAGAGTAACCCATTGGATTTTTCTTGGGATCGTAGTAAGGGCCAATCGCACGCATCTTTGTTGGAGTTCTGAGCCATGATTGGACTGATTTAGGTTTTTCAGCGTGCAAATCCAATAGAAATGTATCCAGATTGGCCTTGCTCAAAACAGCTTCAGCAAACTCTGACGATGGTGGAGAAATAGGCTCCAAACCTAAGCCGTGATGAAAAGTTAGACAGATAGATGAATAACCCGATTCAAAGAATTTCCTTAGGTAGCTTCCCACGCTATACCCTCTATTCGGAAGCATGCAAATAGTTCGGATTAGATCTTTTTTGGACGCAATAAAAAAAGGACGACTACTCGTCCCCCATCCGCCTCTTCAATTCTTGGACTTCCTTCTCAATCAGATTTCCCTTATATATCCATGCGCGGGTGATATCCGTTAAACCCGATACACTTTCTTCCAATCTGAAAACACTGTCTTTTAATTCGGATACATCTTCCTTGAGTCCAGAAACATTCTCATCCAGTCTGGTTAGCCGCTCATCTTGTTTTTGGTTGAGTACCGCAACCATCTCCAAGACTTTTCCCATTTGTTCCATTTGATTCATCATCCGTTGTTCGGACTCTTGGATCATGGCTGCCACTCTATTTTCCATCCCCTTAAACAACGATTCCAGGACAACACACCCACTCTCGGACTTATCATCTACTTGATGGGTGTTCTCCTGAAGGGAGCGGCCGCTACCTCTTGAACATGGATCACCGCGTCCAATTCCTCTTTCGTTGGGATATGCTCCGCTTGAGCCTTTCTTCCCAATGGTTTTCATTCATCCGCTTCTCACTCCTCACTAACCAACATATCGAATTTTTCAGTCAAAAGCAAGGAGGAAAGTTCCTGAAAATAGGAAAAGACCCGCCGCTGCCACGACAAGTCTTCCGGGGGAATGCTTGCACCATTGGTTAAAAAGCATACGAAAGTTAATGATAATCATAATAAACGTTCTTTTCATCCGTCGACAACAAATCAATTTCTCCTCTAGCCCTCCTCGTGTTGTTTGCGCTCTTGATTTTTTTCCAAACGAATGGTCGCACCTTGGAGGACAAAACTGATTAGGTAAATAACGATGATAGCAACCAGGCGAATGGAGCTATTCGATACAGAGGCGGCCACAACTCCCAACGCCAACAGGGTGAACAACAAAATGAAAACACTTTTCAAATTCATAAGATATTGCCCCCCTCTAACGTATCCCTTCTATTCCATTTTATTGGAAACGAAGACGCCGCACCCGAAAATCCGCCAGACTCGTGGTGATAAAGGCATGGAAATTTGTTTTGTGGGATTAGCCATGGTTCACCCTCTCAAAAACACTCGTTTTTGAGAAGCAACAATCCGCCCAAATTAACCACCAGCCCAACTTTAACTCCAAATTCGCAGTTGCTTCACCCCCCCATTAGAGTTAACGGAGCGGACCAAACCCGTGGTTTACTGCCATTCCGTAGTTATCGATTTCGATAACTACGGAATACGGTCCGGATGGGATCCTAGGAGCCCTTAAATTTCGTTATCTTTATGACTGGAATAGAATATAATGAAAGAACATAACGTCCACTGTCATCATTCGACTATGCGCCTAAACAAGAGGCCATCTGTTACTGGGTGGCCTCTTCTGTTTTTTATGGGTGTTATCGGAACAACATTCCTATATGATTGGGGCATGTTATCGGAACTATTCGTGTGTTTTTGCATCAATCCGGACCGAGAATACCTATTCTCAGTACTATTATTAGGGCAAAAGATAGCGCCTTTTTATCTGGAATGAAGGACATCGCCGTCAAGTCAAGCAACCCGAGCTCAACAGACGTCGATCATCCGGTATTGCGCCTTCACCAGCTCATAGTAAACCCCTTGACTGTTCATCAACGTTTCGTGATTGCCCTGCTCCACAATTCGGCCATGGTCCAAGACGATGATATGGTCCGCTTCCCTGATGGTGGAGAGGCGATGCGCGATGATGATCGCGGTTCTGCCATGCAATAACTCTTTCAACGCCTGTTGGATTTTGACTTCCGTCTCCGTGTCGATGCTGGCGGTCGCTTCATCAAGAATCAGGATCTTGGGGTCGGCCAGCAAAGCCCGGGCAAACGACAACAGTTGGCGTTCCCCCACAGACAGCACATTGCCCCGCTCTTCCACTTCCGTCTGGTAACCTTGAGCCAGTTGTGAGATGAAAGAATGCGCCCCCACCGCTTTGGCCGCCGCGATGACTTGCTCATCACTCGCATCCGGATTGCCGAAACGGATATTTTCCATGATGGTGCCCGAGAAAATAAAGGTATCCTGCAACACCACACTGATTTGCGAGCGCAAGGGGGTAATGGCCAACTCTTTGATGTCATGACCATCGAGTTTGACAACACCTCCGGTGGCATCATAGAAGCGGCAGATGAGATTGGCGACCGTCGACTTTCCCGATCCCGTGTGCCCCACCAAGGCCACCGTTTGCCCCGCTTTGACGGATAAGGAAACGCCGTCCAAGGCTTTCCGTTTGTCATCATAGGAAAACTCCACCCGGTCAAATGCAATATCCCCTTTGATCCGATCAAGCATTAAGGCATTTTCCGAATCCGCCACGATCGGTTTTTCATCCAGAAACTCAAAAATCCGCTCCGAGGAAGCCATTCCCATCAACAATTGGTTGTAAACCTGACCCAAGCGGGAAATCGGCTCCCAAAACATTCCCAAATAAAAGGCGAACGACACGAATTCCCCGATGGTGCACTCTTGGCGAACCACGAGCGTGGCGCCGTACCAGATGAGAATCGCGGTGCCGATGGCGTTGGTCATTTCTACAAATGGGCCAAACTGCGCGTTTTTCCGGACCGTTTCTTTCCATGTTTCGAAGTTTTCGGCATTCAGTCCATTAAAAAATTGGCTGTTTTCTTGCTCTTGCGTAAACGCTTGGGTAACCCGAATCCCTTGAATGCTTTCGCTCAAATGCGAATTGAGCTTCGATTGTTTCAAACGCACCCGTTGCCAGGACAAGCGTATCTTTTTGCGCAAGTTGGTCGAGATGAAAAACATGAGCGGCAACACGACCATGATGGCAATGGTGAGCTTGAGGTTCAACGAGAAGAGAATGACCAAAATTCCCATCAACAGCAGAATATCCGTTAAGGAGTTGATCACGCCGTTGGTGAACAGCTCTTGCAACGAGTTGATGTCATTCATGATCCGCACCAGAATGGATCCCGCCGACCGCGAATCGAAAAAGCGGTGGGACAGAAACTGCACATGCGTGAATAAATGTTTTCGAATGTCATAGATCACATTTTGCCCCAACTGATTCATCCAACGAATGCGAAAAGTGTTGGCCAGATACAGGATCAAGTACAAGCCCAAGATGATGAGCACCAGCTTGATCAATAAGACTTGGTATTTTCCACGATCGCCCGATCCAAGGTGTACACCCCGATTAAAATCGGGATCGTTAAGCGAACACCCATGGCGATGATGACCATGAGCACGGACAGCGGCAGCCAATTTTTCACATAGGGTTTCATATATTGGAGCAGGCGCCACATCTGTTGCCAGTTGAATGGCTTGTCAATCACTTGATCCTGTGCATAGTGAAACCGCTCCAGGATGTGTTTTCGTCCTTCCATTCTTTCACCTACCTAGCAGCGTTGGTTCTGCGCGACCGACTGGTGATCTCGATACTGGATCTGATAGATGCGTTGGTACAAACCTTGGTTTTCCAACAACTCCTCATGCGTGCCGCGTTCCACTATTCGCCCTTGATCCAACACCAAAATCTCATCGGCATGTTTTAAGGATGAAATGCGGTGGGCGATGATGAAAGTGGTTCTTCCCTTCATCACTTCCCTGAGCGCATGCTGGATTTGCAATTCCGTCTCCATGTCGACCGCACTGGTCGCATCGTCCAATATCAAGATGCTCGGATTGATGCAGATGGCCCGGGCGATGGCGATCCGTTGTTTCTGTCCCCCGGATAAGCCCATGCCCCTTTCCCCCAGCACCGTGTCATACCCGTCCGGCAATTCCATGATGAAATCATGGGCTTGGGCCCGTTTGGCGGCATCGACAATCTCCTCCATCGTCGCATCCGGTCTGCCGTAAGCGATATTGGCTTGGATCGTCGACGAAAAGAGGAACGACTCCTGCAAGACACATCCGATGTGGGATCGCAACGATTTTAATCCATAAGCTTGAATGGGGCGGCCATCAATCAGAATCTCTCCTTCAGTCGGCTCATAAAAGCGTGAGATCAAGTGAGTGATGCTGGTTTTTCCCGATCCTGTCGCGCCGATCAGGCCGATCGTTTTGCCCGGTGGCGCATCAAACTGGATCTGTTTGAGCGCGGCGCCTTCCTCATTGCCATAGTGAAAGGTGACGTTGTCAAAGACCACATGCCCCGCGATTTTTTCAGTCTGGATCCCCGTTTCCCCATCGCGGATGGTTTCTTCCGCTTCCAGGATTTCCAGCAAACGCTCGCCGGACGCTTTCGCCTGCGAAAACATGTTGATGGTGAACCCCAAATTGACGATGGGCCAGATGATATACCAGATCAAACTGTAAAACGCAACCAGCTCACCGGGTTGCAAGTTGCCGCCGATGACCATATGGCCTCCGTAAGCCAACAGCCCCACCACACAAAGGTTGCCGATCAATTCCATCAAGGGGAAGTAGCGCGCCCAGATGGATGCGGTGTTCAGATGGGTCATTTTGTAATTATCATTCTTTTCGTTAAACAACGAAATTTCTACCTCTTCTTTGGAGAGGGATTTCACGGTGCGGATGCCACTGATGTTCTCCTGCACCTTGGTGTTTAATTGCCCAAAGGATACGCGGATTTTGCGGAAAGCCGGATGGACGTTTTTGTCAAAGCGGTAAATGGCGATGCTCAATAAAGGCAATGCCGCAATCGTCACCAATGTAAGCGGTACTGAATAAAAAACATCACGCAAAGGCTCGTTCCCACAACGATGATGAAACGCAGCACTTCACTGAACCCAAAGGACAGAAAGAAGCGAAATCCTTCCACATCCGCCGTGAGGCGCGACATCAAGTCACCCGTTTTCGCGTTGTCATAATAACTGAACGAAAGGCGTTGCAGTTCATCATATAACGCATTGCGCAGGCGATAGACGGATTGGATCCCAAACAAATCAGCCAAATAATGTTGTATAAACGTGGATATGCTCTTGACGGCCATCATCGCGATAAACCCCAAAGCGATCCACGGCACCAAGTGGTACTGCTTCGCAAGCACCACTTTATCGATCGTCAGTTGCAACATGATCGGATATACAACCGTTATCGCAGTCACGATGAGCAGAAACAGCATCGACCAATAAAAATCCCTTCGGTAAGGAAGATAAAAGGACTGCAATTTTTTAAAGACAGACATGTTCCCCTTCCTTTCTCCATCATCTATCCTTACAGATGAAACCGTCTTTCACATCGTTTAGACCCCCGAAAATTTCTTAATGGAAAACGGAAGCAAATTGCCGCAAGCTCTACAGCCGGGCCAGAAACAAATTACCCAAGGCCGAGCCCCTTTTCTCCGCCGATCCCGCACAGACCGAACCGCTTGTCCAAGCGTTTATTAAAGCGGCCAACACCGGTCAATTCGGTGGTTTTATCGAACTGTTAACCGAACAAGCCGTCCTGCTGTCCGATGGGGGCGGAAAAGTCCGCGCAGCCATCCGTCCCATTATGGGGCGCGCCCGCATCCGGGCCTTTTTGGAAGGGATCGCCAAAAAGGGGTCCCTTGAAGGCACCTTGCTTCCCGTTGCCATCAATGGCCAGGCGGGGCTCCTGTTCATCAAAAACGGCCATGTCGCCATGGCGCTCTGCTTTGCGCAAGACACGGCGCAAAAACGGGCCACGCACATTTACATCGTGTCCAATCCCGACAAGTTGCGGCACATCGCGGAACGTTGAAACGGTGCCTTTGATGCCGTCATCCGACGCTTGTCCCCGTTTTCGCCACATTCGGATTTCATGTCACAATTCTCCGTTGTTTCTTGTCTACTTCATGCAACACTAAATTCCTGAACAACGGAGGAGATCCCATGCAATTGCGAATGAAACATGCTGAAGCCAACCCCGGCGCCTTTCAAACCATGCTCCAACTTGAGAAGTTCATCAAAACATCCGGCCTTGATCCCAAGCTGTACGAACTAATCAAATTGCGCGCCTCGCAACTGAACGGATGCGCGTTTTGTGTGGATATGCATGCGAAGGAGATGCGGAAAATGGGCGAATCGGAACAACGCATCATCCTGCTTTCCGTCTGGCGCGACACCCCGCTTTACACGGAGGAGGAAAGAGCGGTGCTTGAATTGACCGAAGCCGTCACACGCATAGCCGATGCTGGAGTGCCCGACCACCTGTATGAAAAGGTGAGAGCTCACTTCGATGAGGCCCAGTTCGTGACTCTCATCATGGCGATCAACACCATTAACTGCTGGAACCGGCTCGGCATCGCCACCGGCATGTTCCCCGAATGCAATCATTAACAACTGAATGGATTGGGTACAATACGGTACTCAATCCATTTTCCGTTCCGTTATGCCATCTTCAGGAAGTGGTTTCTCCGCTCTATTTAAGGAATCCGTTCGGAATGGAAGCAAGCTGGATGACCTTATCCAGCTTCTTTTTTTGTGGGGAGTGAGGAAGTTCATGAAATGAGTAAGTTTTTATCATGCAAAAAGATAACCAACCATTACCATCGCGACCTCTATAAGCACACCCACCATCATCAGGATAAGCAATTCCCAGTCTCTGTGCATAGCGGTCACCCTCTCTTTCCCAATCTTCCCCACGAAAGGGATACCGAGTGGCCTATCAATTCGGCTACCGTCGGCAATTTCAATCCCAGTGGGTCTAATAGATTTGCCAGACACGCTTTTGTTCACGATAACCTCCATTTTCCGCCAATTACCAATTATTTTCATTATAATATATAATATAATGAATTTCAAATTTTTCTAGTATAATTTTATTTATTTCACAATTGTATCACTTGCAGTCTGTAAGAAAAAAACGCCGGTTTAGATGGCGGTGATTTCATCATAATATTTTTTTGCTAGTTCGCTATTGTTTTCCGCAGCATATTTGTTCCCGTATTGCTTTTTCCAGAAAAATGCTGACGGTTTGGATGCGACCTTGCAAAACATGCGCCGTGACTTGGATCAGCTTCGGATCTTTGGGATAGATGGCGGCCAATGCCTGTTCATTGGCTTCCACAAACTGAATCAACTCTTGATAACCAGCGATCATTTGGACTTTTTCCTTTTGGTACCGATCTATATCATTGCTTTGGAAACTGTTTGCAAGTTGAAGCTCCAATAGCTCCGCTTTCTACGCCATGGCCGGATTCACTTGTTTAAACCAATTCCGCAAAAAAGCGTGGTAAGTGCCTGTGGGTTGCAAGTCAAAGCCGGATAATCTTAACGGAACGTCACTTTTTTTATGCTTTTTCACGTATTCGAACAAGGGTATCATTTCTTGCGTATGCCAGACGCTGATAATGGCATTTAGCATGGTATGAAGTGGTATACTTTTGTCGGCATAAAGATCAGCGAAATGGGTTTCGCCCAAGCCCGATTCAAAAGCAATCACATCAAATGCGAGCTCTTCATGCAGATATTGAATCAGTCGCACTTTGGAAGAAATGAATTCAGCTGCACCATGCGAGCTCTCACCTAGCATAACGATTCGTTTCCTTTTTAATACTCTTTTCAAAAAAACTAGATCCCGATAGGCATCTTCTTCACTCGGCTCTAATTTTTCCACCGGGTTCGCATGATTTCCCAACCATTTTTCCCAACTATGATCATGTAACCCTTGTTTATATTTACTCATCTCCTTAACCCCTTTATTATAGGTTTCTCCCAAAAAATGCGGTGATGTGGCAACGGGGCTGACGGCAAAAATCACCTCGCCCACCGCCATGCAGGGGAGGTGATTTTTCCCATCATGTATGGGATTGCCGCAACCAATGGAACGTTTCATCGGCTGAAAAACCATCCATGCCATCTTCACACAGGAAATCGGCTTGCAGAAAAGGCTCCGCCAAGGGCCTGTCCGTCAGATAAGGGATAGCCACGCAACCCATGCCCGCCGCTTTGGCCGCTTCCACCCCATACTGCGAATCCTCCATCACCACACAATGCTCCGGCGCCACGCCCAAGCGCTTGGCGGCTTCCAGGAAAACGTCGGGAGCCGGTTTCCCTCTTGGCACTTCTTCAGAGGACAACACCACATCAAAGTAGGTTTGCAACCCCGTCTGCTTGAGCACGGACCCAATGATGGCCGCAGACGAACCGGACGCAACCGCGAGAGGATAACCCGCCCCTTTCAACAAATCCAAAAATTTCCTCATCTCCGGAAAGACAGTCGTATTCGTTGCCGCTATTTCCAAGTAATAGCGATTTTTTTCTCCACCAAGGCCTCAATGGAGTCTTGAAAAAGATATTCGGGGTAGTTCTTGCGGATATCTTCAAGCATCTCTTTGGTGCTGATGCCAACGTAGCGCTGATTCATCGCTTCATCAAACACCCATCCATGTTCGGCAAATAGCTTTTGGCTTGCTGCGAAATAGTTGGGCTCACTATCAACCAACGTTCCATCCAAATCAAAAATGACTGCTTTGAACCCCGTTAGGCCGGTTTCCGTCGTGTGGACCTCCCCTTTGCAACATTAACTTTTCGCTACCCGTACTATTACTTTATCAGATCGCCACCCGCTCAAGAACCCGTCCATGACAAGCAAAAACAGAAAGCGGGTTTCCCCGCTTTCCGTCCAACCGTTCGTCACTCTTCGCCATCCTCCACACGGTACCAGCTTTTGATCTCTTTGATGACCTGCATGTCCGCCAAAGCGAGCAGGGCTTGCTGCAGATCACTCTTGGCGATCTGATGGGTCACCAGAACGATCTCCGCTTCATGCCCTTCATGGTACGGCTGTTGGATGACTTGTCCCAGAGAGATGCGGTTATCAGCGAACAACTGGGTGATTTGGGCGAGCACGCCCCGTTGATCCGCCACGACCATGCGCAAAAAATACTTGGAGTGCTTTTCCCCATCCGCCTTTAAGCGTTTTTCTTTGTACGGGGCCACCATTCCCTGTCCATTGACGCCCAGCTTCATGTTTTTCACCACCGTCACCAGATCGGACACGACCGAGGTGGCCGTCGGCAATTCCCCCGCACCCGGCCCGTAGAACATCGTTTCACCCACCGCTTCACCATAAACGTAAACCGCGTTAAACACGCCATTCACGGAGGCCAACGGATGTGAACGGTGAACCATCGTCGGCTCGACACTCACTTCGATTTTGTCATCATCGCGCTGTGCCAGACCCAATAACTTGATTTCAAAGCCCAGCTTTTTGCCGAACGCGATATCCTCTTTGGACACCTCGCGAATCCCTTTCACATCGACCTCTTCCAGATTCACCGCCACGCGAAACCCCAGGGTGGAGAGGATCGTCATTTTGCGGGCGGCGTCAATCCCATCCACATCGGACGTGGGGTCCGCCTCGGCATATCCCAGCGCTTGCGCTTCTTTCAATACCGCCTCGTAGGCGGCGCCATCTTGGCTCATCTTGCTCAAGATATAATTGGTTGTCCCATTCACAATCCCCATCATTTTGGTGATCCGATCAGAGGAGAAGCTCTCTTCCAGCGCCCTCAAGATCGGAATGCCCCCCGCCACGCTCGCCTCATAAAACACATCACAGCCCCGCTCCTTGGCAAGGGTCAATATCTCGGCCCCATGCAGCGCCATCAAGTCTTTGTTGGCCGTAACCACATGCTTTCCCTGTTCCAAGGCGGCACAAATATATTCCTTGGCCGGATGGATGCCTCCCATCACCTCAACCACCACATCGATGGCGGGGTCATACAAGACCTCTTCCGCCCGGTCGGTGAGCAGATGCTCCGTTCCAGCCACATTCCGCTTTTTTCCCCGATCGCGCACCAGAATTTTATGAATTTCTATGCTGAGTCCTGTTTGTTTAAACAAATCTTCTTGATGTGCCGCTATAATCCGCACCACGCCTGTCCCCACTGTCCCAAACCCCAATAGTCCCACTTTGACTGATGTCCGCTCCATCTGGTACCTCCTCGCATAAAAGTAGGGAATTCTTTTTTTGATCTTCGTGTCTTTATATAAAGGACAAATGTTTTCTGGTTGCAGATAGTATAGCTAACGACACAACTGATGACAATACCCAAAAAATAATTTATTTTAAAAATATGATTAAGATCCATTGAATTCAATTTATGTGAAAGCGGTGCCATTCATCAGCCATGGGTACGGACGACAAAAAAGAAGAGAGCGGCGTCCCACACCGCTCTCCTCCCTATGAACCTTTTTGCAACATGATCCTCCCTTCGATTTGGGCGGAAAAAGGCTGGGGCTTTTGCTTGATATAATCAATCAACACATCCAGTTCGTTATCCCCAATCATGCGCTGGGTGCCTTCTTCAAAAGCGGTGAAGCCCCCGCCCCCCTCAGCCAAGTAGCTATTCACCACCACCGAGTACGTTTCACGAGGGTCAATTGGTGTCCCATCGGCTCTCCTTAAAGCCAAAATGCGCTTACCGCCTGGGCGATTGGGGTTCCAAGTGAATGTCAAGCCCGACACCTGCAAAATCCGGGTCCGTGATGGGCCTTGAAACTGTTGATCGAGAACTTTCTTGATCTGGTTCCCGGTCAGTTCCATCTTCACCAGTTCATTTCCGAAAGGTTGAGCGGCATACGCATCCCCCCACGTCACTTTTCCTGCGGGCAGGTCCGCTTGGATCCCCCGATGGTTGGTAAAAGCAAAATCGGCGTTCATCGATTTGCGCTGGGCATCTGCGATCATATTTCCCAAGGCCGATTCGCCCGCTTCATTTGGCTCACGGGTGATCGGGCCTGCCGTTTCCCCAATCACTTCCTTCATCAACGGCTCGATTCTCTTTTTCGCCGCATCGACAATCCGTTTCACATCCGGATCCGGCTGAACCCCATCTGTGTATGTGGGGATGATTTCAGCCTGCTTGTCCACCACGTCTCCGCTGACACGGTCAATCACCAGGTCCACATCCGCCAAGGCCAACCCATGGCTTAACGCCTGAACCACCAACTTGTCATCGATCGTGGTCTGGATCTGAGTGTGGGTATGACCGGAGAAAACCACATCCACCGCGGGGTCCAACTTTTTGGTTATGTCCGCGATCTCCCCGGTGACTTCCCCTTTTTCCCCGCGAACCCAACCGCCTTCGTGCGCCAAGACGATAATCGTTTCCACCCCTTTATCCCTGAGCGCTTTGACCTCCCGGTTCACCGCGGCCGCTTCGTCAGTGAATTCGACGTCTTTGAGGTAGCTTTTCTTTACGACCATCGCGGTACTTTTGGTCACCACTCCGATAAAACCGATTGGCACACCATCCACAACTTTCACATAATGCGGCGGCAAAATCGGGCGGCCCGTGTTTTTATCCATCACATTGGCCACGATATAGGGAAACTCCGCTCCCGTATAATAGCCCGTCCTCTCATGATATCCGCCATCGATCAGTCGTTTCATCTCCGGAATGCCTTCGTCAAACTCGTGATTGCCCACGGTTCCGATATCAAATCCCAAAGAATTCAACACATCTATCGTCGGTTCATCCTGCAAAAGGGAGGACTCCGGCGCACTTGCCCCGACCATATCCCCTATTTGCAGGAGCAAGGTATGCGGGTTTAATGCCGCCCTTTCCCGCAGATAGGCGGCCAAGACGGGAGCCGATCCCGCCGTCCGATTGTTCACGCTTCGCGGTTGATCCAATTGACCATGCAAATCGTTAATGCCCAACAATTGAACATTCACAGAGCCCGGTTGCTCGTCGGCCATCGTGAACCCGGGCAAAACCGGGGCCCCCACCAACAGCAACACCGGCAAGAACATGCGGTAAAATGGCTTGTACAAACCCTCTTCCCCTCCCAATTCATTCCCTGCACAGGAACGAAACATCGCATTCGCTTTTTTACGTATACGACGCCCTGTATTAATTTCCTTTATTCCCCAATTTGAGGTGAAAAAACAGCGAACACCCCTACCCCAACCATGAAACGCCTCTCTCTCCTGAAGGGCACGACATTGAGCAAACCAAGTCCTCAGGTGTAGGCATTCCATTGCGCGCGCTCATCCGCCGTGTCGCTTGCCAGCTTGTTGACGAGGATCTGGATCAAGTCTTTCAGGCAGCAACCCTTTTGCCGTGAACTTTATGAACAAAAGTTGGCTAATGAAATGAATGCAGATTATTTTCATATAGGATACAGCAGTGAAAATGTTTTCTATAATACCTGAAAAGACCTGATCCATAGAATAAAAGAAAAGCAATGCATTCTTCTAAGCATGCCCCGTCCGTATCTCGGCCGCTCTTTTTTCGCTCTTATTTGTAAGCGCATTCATATGGACCCATTCTTATTTTAAAGGAGGTAGCTTATGTTAGCGTTTTTGGGTTTCTCCATGGTGGTCGTGTTCATGTATTTGATCATGACCCATCGCATGTCCGCTTTGATCGCCTTGATGGTGATTCCGATTCTCTTTGGCCTGATTGGCGGTTTCGGCACGTCGATGGGCGACATGATGCTGGAAGGATTGAAAAGTGTCGCCCCAACGGGCGTGATGTTGATATTCGCCATCCTGTATTTTGGCATCATGATCGATGCCGGCTTATTCGACCCCCTCATCGGCGCCATCTTGAAAGTCGTCAAGGGGGACCCATTGAAAATCGTCATCGGAACGGCCGTTCTCGCCATGTTGGTGGCGCTGGATGGAGATGGCACCACTACCTACATCATCACGGTATCGGCCATGCTTCCCCTGTATGTGCGGCTTGGCATGAACCCGCTTATTTTATCGAGCGTCGCCATGCTTGCCTTCGGGATCATGAATATGATGCCATGGGGCGGACCCACGGCAAGAGCCATCAGCGCGCTGCATCTCGACGCAACTGAAGTGTTCCCGCCTCTGATTCCCATCATGGCCGCCGGTTTGATCTGGGTGTGTTTCTCCGCTTATCTCTTTGGCAAAAAAGAACGAAAACGTTTGGGCATTGTCCAAATCAACCATGCGCACATCCCAATGGAGACAGCGGCGGCCCTTGAAGAGCAAACCGACATCAAACGGCCCCGGTTGTTATGGTTTAATTTCCTGTTAACCGCCGCTCTTTTGGTGGGGCTTATCAGGGGAATCATGCCCCTGCCCATTTTGTTCATGATCGCTTTTGCGGTCGCCGCCATGGTCAACTATCCATCATTGGATGAACAAAAGAAACGGATTTCCGCCCATGCCGGCAACGTCCTGATGGTCGTGTCATTGGTGTTCGCCTCCGGCATTTTCACCGGCATCTTGTCCGGCACCAAAATGGTGGATGCCATGGCCGCCAGTTTGGTCTCGATCATTCCCGAATCATTGGGGCCCTATTTTTCGATCATTACGGCGATTACCAGTCTGCCGTTCACTTACTTCATGGCGAATGACCCATACTATTTCGGTGTGCTCCCGATCATCGCCAAAACGGCGGCCGCCTACTCCGTCGACCCTGTCGCCATCGCCCGGGCCTCTGTGCTGGGCCAGCCCATCCATGCCATGAGTCCGCTGATGGCTTCCGCCTATTTATTGGTGGGCATGGTGGGTGTGGAGTTTGGGGAGCATCAACGGTTTATCCTCAAATGGGCCTTGGGCACCTCCGCCGTCATGATCATGGCGGCCGTGCTGCTCGGCGCCATCTGATCGCAAGCGCGCAAAAACCCACCTCCGATGCGAAAGGGGTGGGTTTTCCTCATATTACGGTTTGGTGTAAGAATACCAAGCGGTGTCGTATTGAACGCCACCGATATTGTAGGTGAATTGATACTGCAACACTTGACCTGAACTTAATCCGCTCACCGTGTATTCCCAGCGGGCCGCGCCGCTGTTATAAGTCATGTTGACATTCTGCTGCGACAAGCCCGGTTGGACATAGTGCAAAATCACATAGCTGGCGGTGGAAGGAGGCTTAAACCAGACCTTGGCTTGCGTTGACCCCACATTCTCCACCCCGTAATTGGAGCCGCCCGGATCTCCCGGATTGCCTGAACCACCCTGTTTCGTCCAGACCGCCACGTAATCCACGTTCATCGATGCGCCGGAAGCGGTGGAAGGTGTCGGATTCCCGGGCCAACCGCCACCCATGGCCAGGTTGAGGATAATGAAAAACCCATGGTTGGTCGCATTGGCCCACGTCGTGGCGTCCACTTGGTTGGCGCTGACGGTATGAAACAGCGAACCATCGACATACCAGCGGATTTGCTCCGGTGAGACACTTCTGTCCCATTCAACCGCATACGTATGGTAAGCCGTCTGAAGAGATGGGGAGAAGCCGGAGCGATTGCCACCGATCCCGCTTGTCTCGTTGCAAGGGCCACCCGGGTTCACCCCACAGTGGAGGGTTCCCCACACAGTATTGGCGCCGTTGACATTTTCCATGATATCGATTTCCCCAATGCTCGGCCAATTCCAGTAGTTACCCCGGAAAGGGGCACCCAGCATCCAGAATGCCGGCCAGTACCCTTGTGCGGCGGCGCCCGTCACATTTGGCAATTGAATGGAGGCCTCCACGCGCATCACGCCACCCGCAGGCGGCTGAAAATCCGTCCGTTGCGTTTCGATGCGTCCGGAAGTCCACCCGCCGCCGGCATCCCGTATCGCTTTGATCACGAGATGTCCGCTCCCGTCTTGATAGACATTGTTGGTGCTATCCGTCATATACTCAATCTCACCGGTGCCCCAGTTGGCAGCTCCCCCCGGGTAGCTATGCCCGATGTCATAAATCCATTTCGTTCGGTCCACTCCACTCCCTTGCGCTCCATTGAAGTCGTCACTGAATGCCAGACTCCATCCTGGCGGTGTCGGGGGAACAGAGGCATTGGCCCCGGCAGGATAGGTGTATACAGAACCAAACACCGTGAGGATCAGCATAACCACAATGAAAGTGCGCGAAGCGATGGAACCTTTCCGCCGTAATCTCCCAAAAGTGTACATGCCATCACACCCTTTCCAACAAAATGTCCCTTTTTAGAAACCGATTTCCATATTGAGCAAAAGAATTCGACTAAAATTTACCTGGACTTTGGTTTGCAAGGCAATAAAAACAAGTACATATATACCCTTATAAACCCAATTTTTATGGAAACCGTTTTCTTCATTAGAATAGCAAAAGAGAGCACGCAAATCCTATAGGTAAAAAGTCCAATCTTTTTATAATTAGCAATATTATTGTTTATTGTAAAATTATTTCTATGAACTGATTAAAATCCACAGATTAATGTAAAGCTGTCTTTTTATATATAATTCTATCAGTTATGATTAAATAGAATTGTTTGCGAAATATTTTCTAACTGAGGTGATCCACATGACGAAAAATGGTTTTACACTTGGGGAACTGCTCAAACGAAGAGCCCGCTTCAGCCCCTGTCATGAAGCATTGGTCGGGCCTCGCCGCCGTCTTAATTTTGAAGAATTTAATCATATTTCCAATCAAATCGGACACTACCTGCTCGAACAAGGCATTCAACCTGGAGACCGGGTTGCCCTTCTCGCTTGCACCAATTTTCACTTCTCCTTGTTGTACTTCGCCGCCGCGAAAGTTGGCGCGATTACCGTCGGGCTGAATTGGCGCTTGACTCCTGCAGAGCTGAACCGGATATTGGACGATTGCCAACCACGCATCATCTTTTATGATGACCTGTATGCCGATCTGGTGGACAACCTCACTCTCCATCCCTCCACGCAAACAGTCAGGGCGCTCTATCATTATGATTTGGATCCCGCTTTCACCAAAGCTTATGCCATCCATCCCACAACGGAGCCTGAGGTGGAAGTGGACCCGGATGAACCAGTTGTATTGACTTACACCTCCGGCACAACAGGTGCGCCAAAAGGGGTGATGATCACTCATCGAAATCTGTATGAAGCGGGGGTGATGAACAGTTGCACTCTGCAGCAGCAGATGGGAGACCGCATGTTGTATATCACCCCGCTTTGCCATATCACCGGCACGGGGATGTTGGCCTATCAGCCCATGATCGGACTAACGTATGTATTTATGCCCCAATTTGACCCGGCCAAGTATATGGATCTGCTTGACAAGGAAAGGATTACGCATTCCCTGCTCGTTCCGGGATTGTTGCGTCTGCTCTTTCCGCTTTTTCTGGAATCGGATAAAGAATTTGGCTCATTTAAAGAATTCATATCCGGAGGTTCCTCCGTTCCCAGTGATGTGATCCGGCAGTATGAAGCGCTCGGATTTAACATCACGCAATGCTACGCATCAACAGAGGCCTTGTTTATCTCGCTTTGGAATGTTTCGATGGGAATGGAACATTGCCATACGGTGGGGAAGTCATTTTTGGGCGAGCTGAAAGTGGTGGATCCTGTCACGAGAGAGGAATTGCCCCAAGGGGAGATTGGGGAAATCGCCGTCAGCAGTCCCATGCTCTTCAAAGGCTATTGGAATCAACCGGAGGAGACCGCCAAAGTGCTCGTGGATGGGTGGCTGTATACGGGAGACGCTGGCAGGTTCGATAAAGACAATTATTTGGAGATTGTCGACCGCTATAAAGATGTGATCCACTGCAGCGGAGGTGAAAAGATCTATCCGGCTGAAGTGGAACAGGTGATTCTGGGAGTGGATGATGTGGTGGAAGTCGCGCTGATTGGTGTCAAACACGAGGTGTGGAACGAAATCCCCAGGGCTTATGTCGTCAAGAAACCAGACTCCCTACTGACCGAAACAGACGTGTTGGACTATGCCCATGCCAAACTGGCCGAATATAAATTAATGGAAGTCACCTTTGTCGAACAACTGCCACGCAACGCTTTCGGCAAAGTGATGAAAGCGGTCTTGCGGGAACAAGCAAACGCAAACAGAGGTCAAGCCCATACATAGAGATCACAGCCGTTTATGAACGGAAACGCATGGACACCTTGCGCTGAAAAACGCCTGCTGATGCGAGTCGGCAGGCGCTTTGTTTAGAAGATAACAGAAAACCCCTTCTCTGTTGCCAAACATCAACCGATTCTGCGCGCTTCCTCATCGCGCATCCCTGTGGCTCTTTTCAGCAAAAAAGCTTCCCCGTCAAAGGTTAGCTTCCCGATCAGTCACGCAAAGTGGCGGAAATCACATTCATCTCTGGCGCCGAAAGGTTGGTGATTTTCACTGAATAACTGCCTCTGCGCAGGTCTTCAAAATAACACATGCCGGTCGTTTGGAAGTTATAATTGTCCCCTATGCAAGAGTCAACCACTTCACCACGGCGGTTCATCAACTCAATCGTGTAAGAACCTTGCCAAGGGTCTTCCCCATCCCGGCCGGAAGCGATTTGCGTGATCTTCAACACTTTTTCCCCGCTTGGCAGTAACACCTTTCCGGACTCCATCGACTCACCCGGATGCAGGATGCCGGAACCGGACCAATATACGCTTGATGTTCCGGCTGCTCCCGCCAAGGACGGGTAAGCAAAACCGGACAGGAAAGCGCCTAAGACCAAAACGACAGCTAAACCGCGCAACCATTTTTTCATCCTATCCATTCCTTTCAAACAATGATATGTTGAATCTGATTGTATTTTAGAAAAGGAATGTTTCATGAGAATAAATAATTATTTCCAAGTTGTAAAAAATGAACAAAGCCATATCCGTTCTTTCACCCGTGCCACACTTCCAACGCAAACAGCGTTTGTGCCAAAAAATACAGGGCCATCAGCGCCATTTCCGCCATCCTGAACTTCCGCACAAACCGGTCCCAAGCCAAAATGGCATCTGACGCGGCAAAGGCGACGGCCCCCACCACAAGCAGGAGCGAACCGTGCCGCACAGCCATCACCACCATCAGGGTAATCACGCCGATGTAGAAACCAACCGCCATGACTAACCTGTTCCCTCCTTCCCGTTTGGCGCCAGGGCGAAGAAACCGAAAGGCAAAGAGGGCGACTCCAAGCAACAGCACCGCTGTCGCAAGTGAAATCCAAGACAGCTTCCCCACCATCGCAAAAGCCGCGATGTAACAGAGATGCGCAAGAAGAAAAGCGCTTAATCCCCCCACAAACCGTTCCCGCGGCAACATCAAACAAATATCCCCGATTAGCGAGAAAAACAGCCCGCACACAATCAGCCAACCGCTCCAGCCGGCTTGCTCCAGACGCACCGTCGCCATGGCGATGATCAGCAACATCGTGCCGGGTTTGAGAATGTATTTTCCGACCATGCTCCGTTTGGCCAAAACCAACAGATACGCCATGCTGGACAGGAGAATACATCCCAGCCAAATAGTCGGCACTCCCCTCACCTCCTCGTAGGTTAATATGATTTGTAGACAAGCACCGAAAATTGTTAGAAAATGCAAAAAAAGGTGCGTTTCGGGGAGATTCATCACCTCCTTGCGAGATTTCAAAATCATTGCCGTTGAAAGACTAATCCCCTGAAACTACATAATCTACCTATTAGACGATCATTAGGGCGTAGTGTTGAAATACACCGAATCTACGAGGCCATCGCAATGGTAGATGAATCTTAGTAAATAACTGGAGAGGATGTCCATGAACTATTTTGTAGGAATTGATCTTGCTGATCGTAAGCATGATGTCTGCATCCTAGATTCTTCAGGCAATGTCTTAAAAGAATTTGTAGTTCCTCATTTACCAGAGGGGGTAGATCGAGTTCTTCTAGGGCGTGTCTGGTGAATGATTAATTGAGCCACATGATCAAGGAAATCAAGGTAATGGCA
>NZ_JBHTBW010000003.1:82341-82764 GCF_042665195.1 Laceyella putida | reverse complement strand
GCTGTTGCTCTGGATTCTGGTTATTTAACTATGCCTATTTGTCGTGAATTGAGAGGACAAGGAATTTTTACGGTTATTGCACATCGGAGTTTTCGACCAGATAAAGACCTCTTTCCGAAATGGAGATTTAAGTATATTCCTGAGCAAGATGTATATCTTTGTCCAGCAAAGCATCAACTTACATATCGAACGACCAACCGTGAAGGATACAGACAGTACAAATCCAATCCCGAGATTTGTAAGCAATGTCCTTTTCTTAAGAATTGCACAAAGTCAAAGAATCACACAAAAATCCTAACATGTCATGTATGGGAAGATGCAAAAGAGTGGGTTAGACAAAATCGCTTGAGCCCACGTGGAAAAACTTTATATAAGCGTCGAAAAGAAACGATTGAACGTAGCTTCGCTGACGCGAAGGAACTT
>NZ_JBHTBW010000003.1:0-82326 GCF_042665195.1 Laceyella putida | reverse complement strand
GGTAAGGGAGGTGGTTTTAAGTTTATATGGGTTGATATTCATCCATTAATTGTTTATATCCCTTTTATATACAAAAACCCTGCGATCAACAAAGTTGATTCGCAGGGTTTGTCAACATTCTCTAGAAAGCTCCCGCTTTCTCTATTTTTAGATTCTGATTATTAAAGCAACACCACATCTTCTTAAAGGTCTTCGCCTCTTGATTTTTCATTTGGGATTTCACCTCACGAATCGTTTGATTCGTGACAGCCGAAGGGAACTTTTCAGAAGAAAATTCTTTGAATATCTTACTTGTTGCTTTGTTCACTTCTGGATGTGTGAGTAACCAGTTCGCAAATTCCGTATTCATCTCGGTCATTCGTTGGTACATCTGCTGTTTAGCTTGGGTTGGTTTATGTAGCTCTAAGCGTAGTGTGATGGTTGGCATGTGTTCACCCCCTTGTCTTCTGTGATTCTACATAGCGTTTAATGGTTTCACTTGATACATTTCCTGCTGTACTAACGAAGAAAGAACGTGTCCAAAGACTTACCAGATGGGACAGTTCAAGAACAAATGACAATGATCAGGCATGACTTCCATAGCGACAATCATCCATTCATTCTCTTCACAAATTTCGGTCACCCGTTCCTTGAATCGCTCTTCTACTTCATTCACCAGTACTTTTCTTCGATAGCGCGGACAGAAAACAAAATGATAGTTGATTAAAGAGACCGTTCTTCTGTCGTCTTGTTCCATATCCAGATCCTAACCGTTCGATCCGCAAACTGCAACATCAAAAGATAAAAAATAGTTGCTCTAAGCATCCCCTTTATGGGGATACCGAGCAACGCCGTCTTTCATCCCTTGATTGAAAAGCCAGCAAAAATCTGTAAATGTGCTGGATGGAGCGGGAAGCACTTCATTGATAACGAGATCTGTGGAAGGTGTGCCTCCTCCCCCATTCGACGCTTTGGTGTAACCCGCTGCTTGCGCATCCGCTTCATTGAAGAAGAAGATTCTTTTCTCCACGGGAATTTGTTTATAGTTGGCCGGCTCTACATACTTTTTCGTGCTGTAATCGCCCACATATTTATCTTGGGGCTGCCCTGAGATCCGATCACGGAATTCAAATGGCAACTCGTCAATCGGATTGGAGGGGTCCCACATGCCGCGCCCATTTTGTTTCGCTTCCAAGTAAGCGTTTTGATATTCTGCAAAGTGCAGTTGGTTGGGCCAGATGTAGTAAGTGACGGCATGCCCTTGGCGCACCATTTCTTTGTTCACATCCAAGGTGCCTTTGTGGATGTGCGCCAGCAAGCGTCCATACGCATCCGTTTCCTCCACATCGGTTTCCACTGTGACTTTCGTTCCGGCGGGAAGGAGCTGAGCCAAGTAATTTTTCGCATGGGTGCCCCAAGGATCCTGAGCCGCTCCCTGATAATTGGTTTCCGGGGTATCAATCGACAACATGCGCACCTTATTCGTTCCTTTGATCATCCAGTAATATCATAATTCTATTTCGATTTATATAAAAATTCGTTTCGATTGTTATACGTTTCTATTTATTTGACCAAAAGAGCTCGCAAAGATATAAAAAAAGCTGTTGACCTTACCTTCGGTCAACAGCCTTTCGTTGTCCTCGCTTCAAGGAAGCTTTATCTAGTCAATCAAGCCTTTCAAGTACGTTTCCACCGTGGAGTTCACCGTCGTGGTGTTTCCGATCAAGTAGAACACGTCACGCGTGGTGATGCTTGGCACCGTCGTTTCCAAATAGGTTTTCACCATTGGATCCAACTTGTCGCGATACGTTAACAGCATCGGAGAGTACATGTTGGCCGCCATCGGGCTTCCGGAAATGGCGTCAGGGAAATCAAGCCCGGTCGCAAAGACAATCGTGCTCGGGAACATCATGCCGTATTCCCCATCAAGGAAGTAATTGGCAATGTTCACGCCCACTTCAAAGCGGTTCGCCCCGCCAATGCGGTCCACTTGACCGCCAAAGCTCGCCAGCTTGTTTTTCACGGTATCGGACACGGTTCCCGGTCCGCCGACAATAATGAAGTTTTTAATCCCATTGGCTTTGATGTATGAATCAACAGAAGCCGGGATGGAGTCTTTCGACACTTCTAGGATGGGTAACGGAATTTGGCCTGCCGGGCTGGAAGCGGACAGGGCATCCGGGTAGTTCAAACCGCTCGCGATAATCGCGGTGTCTGTCTCAAAACCATCCGCCTTCATGCGACTGGCGATGTTGGTGGAGACCACAAAGCGATCCGCACCCGCAATCCGCTCAACAGTCATCCCCATGCTTTTCAAGGTGTTTTCCACACCCGTCGAAACGGAGCCGGTTCCACCCAAGATGATCGCGCGGGATGGTTGCAAACGCTTGATTTCAGCGGAGACGGGAGCCGGCAAAGCATTCGTCGTGGTGAGCAACATCGGCGCATAGTTCATCGCGGCCAAAGGACCACCGGCCAAGGCATCGGTATAGAGGTCACCACGTGCGATCACAACCGTATCAGCCCCATATGGGAAAGCTTCCTTGCTCACGTTCGCCGATACCGCGTAGCGATCGGCGCCCGCAATGCGCTTCAGCCCTGGAGCGGTGACAAAATAACTGTGCACTACCATATTGCCGGACGCAGTGGTCGCTCCAAGGTCCACGCCATGGTGTCCCAGGGAAGCCGTGATCGTTTTGTTGAAGCTGGTGCTGTTGAACGGCATGTCTTCCGAATCGTCAATCGCATAGAAGGTGTTGTCTGCTCCGGTTGCGCTACCGCTCAACGTCAAAGCCGTCGTATTCTTAGCCAAACGATAATCCACTTTGTTTGGGCTGGTCACATTCAGCGCCGGCAAAACGGTATCAATATTCATCGTCACACCGCTCACGCTCATGCTGTAACTGACGGCCGCATCGGACATGCTGAAGATCAACAGATGGTATGTTCCCGCAGGAATCGTGTCACCCGAGAAATACTCCTCACCAGTTTCTTCGGAAAAGACAACGTAACCGTATTCTTCAGACGCTGGCTCCGTGATGTTTAAGGTGCCACCCGTCGTCACAACCATTTTGTAGGAGTGAAACGCGCTTGGTTTCAGCGTGTTGGCCACCGTTGCTTGTGTGGTACTCGCCATGCTGCGAACCGTTTTGGAAGAAACGGAAGCCCCTCCACCCTGCAAATAGGTTTCCAGTTTATGTTGGGTTTTGATGCGCAGTGAATTCTCAATCTCATCAGCTAAATTCACTTTTTTGCCCGGTGCGGCATCCGTCAAAGCTGGTTGCACGAGCAAAGAGCTGATAACTGCTGTGGCAAGAACGCCCGTAAGAAATTTTTTCCTCAAGCGAGTATCTCCTTTCAAAATGAGAAGCAATATATTGTTTCACAATATATCATTCGAGAGCCCACCCCTTTTTGGGGATCTCATTTTGTTAATGAAATGTGAATTGTTAACAGAACCGCGCAACAGTTGCCGAACCTCCGATTTGGAAACGGACTGACTGCTTGGTAGTGGGCTTTTTTGCGTTTGTCCAAAGATAAATGTAAAACATATTTGACATAACTCCGTAGCTGTCGTACACTGAAAATGTAAAAAGTTTTTTACATCTCAAACAAGAGGAAGCCTATGGAAAATCGAATCAAAGAACTGAGAAAAGCGCATCAGCTGTCGCAGGATGAATTGGCCAAAGCGTGTGATGTCTCACGCCAGACCATCAATGCGATCGAAAACAACAAGTATGACCCCAGCTTGGCCTTGGCTTTTCAGTTGGCGGAAGTGTTGGGCGTGACGGTGGATGAATTGTTTCGATTTAAAAAAGATTGATGCACAGGGGGATAGATATGCATAAACGACTATCAAGTTCAGTCATTGGCGGAATGGTCCTAGGGCTGATCAGTTTGGTGCTGATTGGACTGAAAGTGACCGACCACCTAAGTGGGGACCCATTCGAAATCGCCGACATCATGATCTTTGTCCTCTTGTTTGTGGCTTGGATGCAACTGTTCACGTGGGGCATTGATCTAAAAATGCAAAAAGATGAGATGGGAAAACAGATCGCTTACCGCAGTGCCACCATCAGTTACAATGTGGCCGCCATCGGCCTGTTTGTGCTGTGGATCATCGATCGGATCGTGTTCATGCGAAAAGAAGACTTTGGCAATGTTTCCTTGTTTGCGGCATTGTGCTTTGTCTTGGTGCTGAATCCGTTGGTGCAATTTTTTGTGGCCCGGAAATATAGATAATCCCCTTCCTGTGCAAGCTAAACACAGAGACAGGAGGGTGACAATTGGACAACATGCAGAAATCCGCAAAAAGCAAATCTCGTAAGCAACAGGATCAAGGCAAACTGGGCTTGGACTTGGAGATCCCCATCAACTATGTATGTGATCTATCACGGCGTGAGATACAAGTGAATGAAGATACTTGGCTTATCCAGGGCATGATAAGCAAGAAGATTGACGTGAACGGAGGTACATTATGGATAAAGCATTTGAAGATGAATTCATTCCCCCCATGACTTCCATCAAGAGCGGAAACAGCGTGGAGATCACAGCCGATTTGATTTGCCATACAATCCAGATTGTGAACATTTGCATGGTGGGCAATCCCCATCGCCCGGACCCATGGTTCCTTGTGGATGCTGGTATGCCCCATTCCGCTCCGGACATCATCGCTCTGGCTGAACAGCGCTTTGGCTCCCGTCGTCCCCGCGCCATTCTCCTCACACATGGTCACTTTGACCATGTCGGGGCCATCGTGGAATTAATCGAGCATTGGGACGTTCCCGTGTACGCCCATGAATTAGAGTTGCCCTATTTAACTGGCAAAGCCGACTATCCCCCCGGCGACCCGCAAGTGGCCGGGGGCATGGTAAGCGATTTGTCCCCTTGGTTTCCCAACCACGGCATTCGCCTTCAAGGCCAGGTTAAAGCATTACCGACCGATGGCTCTGTCCCCCATTTTCCTGAATGGCGTGTCATCCATACACCCGGCCACACCCCCGGCCACATCTCATTGTTTCGCAAACGCGATCGCTCCCTCATCGTTGGCGATGCCTTTGTGACCGTGAAGCAAGAGTCATTATATAAAGTCATGCTCCAAATCAAAGAAATTTCCGGCCCTCCCAAATACTTCACCACTGACTGGCAGGCAGCGAAGGAATCGGTCAAACGTTTGGCTGCCTTGGCTCCTGCCGTTGCCATTACCGGACACGGCATCCCGATGGACGGGGCGGAACTCACCCAAGCCCTAGATCAATTGGTGACTGAGTTTGACCGAATTGCCCTGCCAGAACAAGGCCGCTATGTCCATTGACCCAGTTGACATCAAAAAAATTCCCCCTCTGGCGTGAGAGGGGGAGCTTGGTTATCTGTCCGTCTATTTCTCTTAGAATAACGCCAATTGATTGCTTTGCGGCAAGCCGTCCAAGCAACCCAATCGCTCCAGCACTTCCACCACGGTACTGGATAAACGGGCCCGTTTCTGTAAATCTTCTTTCGAGAGGAACTCGCCCTCTTTGCGCGCTTCCACGATATTCTGCGCCGCGCTCTCACCCACACCGGAGATCGAGGCGAAAGGAGGAACAAGCTCTCCATCGATCACGGTAAACTTCTCCGCTTGGGAACGGTAGAGGTCCACCGACTGCATCTTGATACCGCGCGCATACATCTCTTGCACCAGCTCCAAGACGGTTAAGAACATTTTCTCTTTGGCTGAAGCTTGGAACCCTTTCTCGTTGATCTCTTTGATCAAGCGCGAAACATGGCTGTATCCTTTGAGAACTTCTTCAATATCAAAGTCTTTGGTTTTGGTGGAGAAGAGAGCGGCATAAAACTCGGCCGGGTAATATACCTTATACCAACCAATCCGCACAGCCGCGGTCACATATGCGGCGGCGTGGGCCCGCGGGAACATGTACTTGATCTTCTGGCAGGAGCCGATGTACCACTCCGGCACATTGTTCTGCCGCATCAAGTCCGCTTCTTCCTCCGTCACGCCTTTGCCCTTCCGCACTTTCTCCATGATTTTAAACGCCGCTTTGGCAGGCAAGCCCATGCGGATCAGGTACAACATGATATCGTCACGACAACAAATCGCTTCCGACAGGGTACAGACGCCCTCGTTGATCAAATCTTGCACGTTGCCTTGCCAAACGTCAGTTCCGTGGGACAAACCGGAAATACGCACCAATTCGCTAAAGCGTTTGGGTTTGGCATCCTTCAAAATCCCCCGCGCAAAGTACGTGCCAAACTCAGGAATCCCGAGCGTACCATGTTCAATGCCATTGATATCTTCCGGTTTAATCCCCAAACTCTTGGTGCTACGAAACAATTCAATCACCTCGGGATCGCCCAGCGGCACTTTGGTCGGGTCAATCCCGGTCATTTCATGCAGATAACGCTGGATCGTCGGACCGGTGTGTCCCAAGAGGTCCAACTTGAGGATTTTCCCGCTGATGGCGTTATAATCGAAGTGGGTCGTGATCGTCCCGGACTTCATATCATCGGCCGGATGCTGGATCGGGGTGAAATCGAAGACTTCCTTATTTTGCGGTACGACCATCAAGCCCCCTGGATGTTGGCCCGACGAGCGTTTAACTCCCACGCACCCTTGCGCCAACCGATCCAATTCCGCTTGCCGCAGAACGATCCCCTTTTGTTCCGCATATTTTTTGGCATACCCGTATCCTGTCTTCTCCTGAACGGTTCCAACCGTCCCCGCACGGTAAATATACGCTTTGCCAAATAATTCCTCAGTGTATTGATGGGCCCGGAGTTGGTACTCACCGTCGAAGTTCAAATCAATATCGGGTGCTTTGTCCCCTTCGAAGCCCAAGAAGGTTTCGAAAGGTATATCGTGGCCGTCTTTCCACAGGTCGGTGCCGCACTTGGGACATTTTTTATCAGGCAGGTCAAAGCCGCTTTCATACGAACCATCGGTAATAAATTCGCTGTATTGGCAGCTTTCGCAACGGTAGTGGGGCGGCAATGGATTCACCTCGGAGATAAAGCTGAGTGCCGCGACCAGCGACGATCCCACCGAACCCCGCGATCCCACCAAGTATCCGTCTTGGAGCGATTTATATACGATCTTCTGCGAAATCATGTACAATACGCTAAACCCGTGTTTGATAATCGAGCCCAGTTCCCGCTCGAGGCGGCTCTTCACGATTTCCGGCAGCGGGTCCCCATACCACTCTTTGGCGGTGCGGTAACAAATCTCGGTTAACTCTTCCTCCGCTCCCTCCAATTCCGGGGTAAAGGTCTCGTCCGGGAACGGTTTGATCCCGTCGTCAATCGAGTCGGCGATGCGTTGGGTATTGGTCACCACCACTTCTTTCGCCTTCTCCTCCCCCAAATAGGAAAACTCTTCCAACATCTCATCCGTTGTCCGCAAGTACGCTTTCGGCAACGGCAATTGCGGCTTGGCACCCGTTTGGTTCATCGCGATAATTTCCCGGAATATCGCCTCATGTTCATCCAGGTAGTGACTGTTGGAGGTAGCAACGACGGGCTTGCCCAACTTCTCACCAATCTCCACCAGCAGGCGATTCGCTTCACGCAGGCGCTCCGGGCTTTCGACCAATCCTTTTTCAACCAGATGCAAGTTATACTCCACCGGCTGGATTTCGAGATAATCGTAGAATTGGGCGATTTCTTCCACTTCGCTTGGCGCTTTGTTGAGCGCCGCCTCATACAGTTCCCCTCGCTCACATCCGGAGCCGATGATCAGCCCCTCACGGTGCTTGACCAATTCACTGCGCGGAATGCGCGGAATACGGTAGAAATACTTCAAATGCGACATGGAGATTAATTTGTATAAGTTCTTCATGCCTTCCTGGTTTTTCACCAGCAGAATGGCGTGGAACGGTCGCATCCGCGCAAAGTCGGCATCACCCCGATTTTCATTCAGCTCCTTCAAGTTAGTGATCCCTTTCTCCTTCACTTCGCCCAGCATCTTCCACAAGATGTGTCCGGTCGTCTCCGCATCATAAATCGCCCGGTGATGCTGTTCCAACTTTACGCCGAGTTTATCGGCCAACGTGTTCAGCCGGTGGTTCCGCAATGTCGGATATAAAAAACGAGCCAACTCGAGGGTATCCAAGACGGGATTGGTCACTGGCTTCTCTCCGATGCGCTTTACCGCCTCTTGCAAAAAGCCCATATCGAAGCGGGCGTTATGCGCAACCAGCACACTGCCCTGAATAAATTGCAGGAATCGCGCGATCACATCATCGATCTCCGGCGCATCCGTCAGCATATCATCGGTAATATGGGTCAGCTCGATGATCTGTTGTGACAGCTTGCGATGGGGATTGGCAAACTCGGAGAACTTATCGATAATCTCCCCATTCTTCACTTTGACGGCCGCCAATTCGATGATGACATCATGAACCGCCGACAAACCGGTGGTCTCCACGTCAAACACCACATAGGTATCATCCGCGAGAACCCGGTCTTCCGGATTCATCACCATGGGAACCCCGTCATCGACCACATTGGCTTCCAACCCATACAGCACTTTTACACCATGCTTTTTGCTCGCCGCATAGGCATCCGGGAACGCTTGCGCCCCGCCGTGATCGGTAACCGCCACCGCGCGGTGTCCCCACTTGGCCACGCGTTTGATCACATCCCCCACATCCGTAATACCATCCATGGTGGACATGGCCGTATGCAAATGCAGCTCAACCCGCTTGTCTTCCGCCGTATCCATCCGTTCCGGTACGTGTACTTCCATCAAATCATTAACCATCAATACCAACTCGCGGGAGAAGGTGTCAAACTGGACGGACCCGCGTACCTTCAGCCAGTCTCCATCCTTGATCATGGCAATGATTTGCTCCTGCTCCTTCTCACGGGGAGACGCGAAGAATTTGCAGGCGATCGAATTGGTGTAATCAGTGATATTGAACGTCAGCAGCTTCCTGCCGCTCTTCAGTACTTTCACTTCACATTTGAATACTTTTCCTTTGACGACAACCCTCCGCTCTTCCTCCGTAATCGACGCGATTTCAACCGGTTCTTCCTGAATCGCGTAACCGATCTTCTTCTCCAACGCCGGCGCTTCCACTTCCTCCGCTTCTCCGGATTTGGCTCTCTCCGCCATCTCTTTCTGCTCCGCCAACGCTTTCGCCACTAACTGCCGTTCTTCCTGTTGTATCTTCTCTTGGAAAAAAGAGGCAGGCGAGACTTCCGGATCGGGATGCTCACAAGTGAAGCGCACCTTCATCTCCTTACCGGTGATCCGTTGGTAATACCTGGAGATGTGCCGTTCCACCCCCCGCTGCTCAGCCATTTGCAAGACGGCCGGATTCGGGAAGACGATTTCGATCTGCCCATCACGCACCCGCCAATCCGCCTGTCCAAACCAGGCCGACGCGGCCGGAGCGACTCTCTCCTGTATCCACCGTTGGATATAATGCTTATACATCCGCAAAACCGTTTCGTGTTCTATGTGATCATAGTCAAACATCACGCTGACTTGGATATGTGGTTGAAAGTGTTTTTTGATGCGTACTTGAAATTCTTGCCAAACTTCTGAATTGATCGGTTCCGGCAGGCGAATCCGAATCTTCCACGCCTTGGCCCCCGGATCGACCTGCACTTCGGTAATCGTCGCTTCTTTAAACTGTTTGTCTAACCACTCATTCGGCAATTGGACTTCCTTAAACAAATTCACTAATGCCTCTTGCCCTGTCATCCCCTCACCCCTGTTTCAATCGTTACAAAGACGAGTTTACCAAAAAGTTGAAGCTTCGACTATAAAAAATACCGCCTGATGGAGGATGAAAAATTAGGCTATTTGGACGAAGGCGTATCCGGTAAATCGATCCGACACTTAAAAGGATGGGAGGCGAAAATTTTTTCCGAGTCCATCCCTTCTTGTGAAGCTACTTGGCAAATCTCTCATCGGTCATTTGCGAATCGCCCGTACCCGTACCTGGCCACGGATTTCACCATCGGGATTTTGTTCCGTGTGGGCACTGACATCAATCCGCCCTACCTTGATCAACCGCACCAGATCGGCAATGCTTTGACCCCGTAAGGGATCGGTCAGACTTTTCGCTGCCAGGGTGCCTACACCGACTCGCCCATCCACAGAAAAGGCTCGTACGTCGTTTTCCATCACCACATACGAGCCTCACTCACCTTTTTCTTTTGGCACAGTCTCGCCCATCATCCACTCTCTCAATTTCATCGTCGCCTTCAGTCCCACAATCGATTGGCCAAACGTCATCTCCAGATGGGGATAATCTTTGAACCGGGACCAATCCCCTCCCCAGTCAAAGCCCAACTTCTTGGCTTCTTGGGCGACCTCTTCCCAATCGGAGACCCCGTTTTTATTGCCGTCTCTCTCCATATCCCAACTCAGTCGCTTCCGTTTCGCGTCAAACAGCGCAAAGTCCACCGCAAGCCCATAGTTGTGGTAAGACTCCCCGCCTTCCGCATAAGTCACAATTTCCCCCGGCACCGTTCGACCTTTGGCATAGAGCTGATCTTGTTTTTCAAATGAGCGGAAACCTTCTGTTATCTTAATCGCGATTCCACGTTCTTTACAGTTCTTGATCAATTGTTCCGTGGCTTGGGCCACTTGGGGATATAAACCCGTCAGCGAGTATTGGGCCGACTGCGCTTGCCAATACGCCAAAAAAAGAACCAGTCCGATCACGACAATGATAATGCCCAACCAACGGCTCCAGCTTTCCTTGAACATATGCACTTATCCTCTCATATTCCTGTGAAACCAGGATTCTTTCTAAACTCATTATAAGCGAAATCATGATTATTTTCAGTCATATCTGTACAATGTGGAATGAGATGCTTTTCCCTCTCAAACCTGATTTTTCCGAGCTGAATGAATCGGATCGTGAATACCCAACTTTGAACGTTGGGCAAAGTATTCATGTGCATCTTGTGTGAACAGTCCGACCAAAAACAAGACGCAGGATGAGGAGACATCGGTCTCCTCTTTCGCTCACTCACGCATCATGCGATCTTGCCAACGGCTAAATAAGCTTGCGAACATCGCTCCCGCCAGGGCGCTAGTCATATCCCACTGCGCATCCCAATCATCGCCTTGCATGCCCAAAAAATCGGCTGGATCATTTTCAAAACATGCCGCATAGAACGCCTCAAAACATTCATATAATCCGCTGATGGTAAAACTGAAACTGACCAAAGTGACCCATAGCCAGCGGCGATGAATCACATTCTTTCTGACGACAATTTCCCTCAACATCAAATAAGGCACCACACCCTGAAAAAAATGTCCGAAGCGATCAAAATGGTTGCGGGATAAGTGCCAAGCATCCTTTAACTGGTCAAATAAGGGCATGTTGCCATAGGTATAGTGTGCGCCCAACAGCATGATAATGGCGCCGACCCAGACAAAAAAATAAGTGATGGGAGTGAACGGAAACCGCCGATGGGTCACGGTTAAAACAAGAACCATGATTACAGCGAAACTCGCTTCATACCACCATGCTGTCCACATCGCAGGACGGATCGCCGACCAGATGAGAACCGCCACAAACGAACCCAGCAGAAACAAATGAAACATTGATTTTCTCATCCGTCTCCTCCTTCTTTCCTCTTCCCCCTTAATATGGATCAAGATTTCTTTTCCTACTCGTTTACAGCAAAAAAGCGCCTTAGCGGCGCACATAGCAAAATTCTTGGAAATTGCACCACTGGCACTTCCGTTCATCCTGGGTCATGGGGAAAGCCTCTTCGGGAAGAGCGGCATTCCGTTCACGGTCAGACAGCATCGTTTTCATCGCTTCCATGCTGTCATTCATCCGGGCAAGCGCTTCATCCACATCTTGTTCCGTGGCAGTCATCCGTTCGCATGCCCCAGTCAACAGATATTCCGTCCGCAGTTCAATCTGGGAGAGTGGCACATGATAACATTGGTGAAGATATAAGGCGTACCACTTGAGTTGCGCTTCATGGTTCTCCTCTTTTTGGCCTGTCTTCCAATCCACGATCACCCATTTCTCCCCCACCCGATAAATCCAGTCCACCTTAACATACACCTTTGTCTCTTCCAATATCCATTTGTTCAGTTGCTCTACTTCCACCGTCTCCGCCGCGGTCGCCTCGCCATATTCGCGCAGGCTACGGCTTTGCAGCAGGTGGTGAACGCACAGGGACAGGCGTTCTTTCAAGTCTTCCACCAATCCCGTCGGCAAGTGATCCCCATAATAAAGTTCTTGCAACATCAAGCGTTTCGTTGGAACCTCCCACCACAACTCCTTATCCCGTGACTCCCGCACCGCTTGGTTTAACAAAGTTCTCGCTTTATGCAGCAATTCTTCAGCGGTTGGCAAGACCCGCTCCTGTCTCAAGCGCCAAATCACCATTTGGGCGAGGCGGTGAATCACCTCACCAAACATCAACGTTAATGTCCGCAACTGTTTCAACCGATACAGGCGCTTGGCCTCTTCGGGGGCCTCCGCCTGCCACCCCGGATATGAAGCGTAGTAATGATAGTAATATTTGCGTTTGCATTCCTCAAACAGATGGTGTCGTGACTGTGACCAAGACCACTCTGGATATGTCGGCATCCGTTTCATCGGCATCAGTCCGCTCCCCGCTTTCATTTTCCATTCATACAGATAGGCTACCTTTCCATATTAACAGGGTCAATGGGGCACAGGGTACCATCCGCCATTTACACCACAAAAAAACCCCCTGGTCGTGATGATGATGGACCAGCAGGGTTTTACTTTGTGTTATCGTGATTGCTTTTTCCCTTTTTTCTTGTTTGACGAAAATGGTTTTCCCTTGCTGGCAGGTCGTTCTTGACGACGCGGTTTTCCTTTTCCGCGTTCGCCACCACGAGAGCCGCCTTTCCCTCTTCCAAATCCTTTCTTCTTGGGGAAGAAGTCGCCTCCATCTTCCGCAATTTGGACAGGCGTGGTGTCGGGTTCTTTGGTCAGCAATTTCAAAGCAGCCGCTACAACGGCCACGGCATCATGTTCACTTAACAAGCGGTGCGCCCAACTCGCATATTCGCCCACACTTTGCTCATTAACGACTGACACCAATTGGTCCACAGCCATCCGTTGTTGCTCCCGCAAGGCATCTTGGATGGTTGGAATCGTTGTTCGCGCCATTTTGCGCCGGATCACTTGCTCGATCATCCGCAAATGATCCATTTCGCGCCGGGTGACAAAGGTGGTGGCCACACCCGATTTCCCCGCTCGTCCGGTTCGGCCGATCCGATGCACATAACTTTCCGCTTCTTGCGGGATATCATAGTTGTACACATGAGTGACCCCTGTAATGTCCAATCCACGCGCAGCCACATCCGTCGCCACGAGGATGGAGATTGTTCCCTGTTTAAACCGCCCCATCACGGCTGTCCGGCGCGCTTGGGATAAGTCTCCATGCAACCCTTCGGCATGGTAACCCCGCTTATTCAAGCCTTCCGTAATCTCGTCCACCCGCTTTTTGGTACGCGCAAAGATAATCGCCAATCCAGGCGCTTGGGTTTCGATCATCCGGCACAGCGCATCAAATTTCTGCTTTGGTTGCATCTCGATATAATACTGCTCAATGCTGGGAATGGTCTCTTCTTTGGCTTTCATTTTCACATGAACGGGTTCAATCATAAACGCTTCAGCCAACGCTTTGATCGCAGGTGGCATCGTTGCGGAGAACAGAAGCGTTTGTCTGGTCTCCGGCGCTTGCGCCATAATCGCTTCAATCTCCTCAATAAAGCCCATCTGCAACATTTCATCGGCTTCATCAATCGCCACCATCCGCAAATCATCCAGACGAATGGTGCGGCGGCGCAAGTGATCCTGCAGGCGTCCCGGTGTTCCCACCACAATATGGGGATGTTTCTTCAACGAGCGAATTTGCTTATCAATCTCTTGACCACCATACACAGCCAAAATCCGCACACGCTTCGTTTTCCCCAAGCGTTGCAATTCTCCGGCCACTTGCATCGCCAATTCACGGGTGGGAGTAATCACAAGGCCTTGTATCTCATCAGAATCAAGGGAAACTTTTTCCACGAGCGGAATGCCGAACGCCACCGTTTTTCCTGTTCCTGTCTGCGCTTGTCCCAAAACGTCATGCCCTTCCAAAGCGAGGGGGATCGTTTTCCCCTGAATGGGAGTCGGCTGATCAAATCCCATCTGTTCAACAGCTTTTAACAATTCCGGGCTAAGCCCGAAGTCCTGAAATGTTTTCAATATAGATAAAGCCCCTTTCAGCTTCCATCAACGAAATCATCTACCCCATTCGATTGATGGAGCTGATGTCTCATTAGAGAAACGCAAGAATGAATCTTCATCATACCACAACCGAGAGGAATATGTATTCCATTTTTTTCATAGAAAAACGCCAACCCTGCCATTATTCAGGGTTGGCGTGACGATTCCCCTTTATTCACCGATCGGCTTTTTGGTATCTTCCCCGAGAACATCTTTATGGAACGCGTTCCAGGAATCATTGAATTTCTTCAGGTCACTTTCCAATTGGCTGTCCATCTTCTTGCTTTCGGCTTCCAATTGTTCATAATTGTCCTCTGCCGGTTCCTTTCCTTTGCCGATCGCCTCATAATATTTCAAGTTCAGTTCAAACATCTCGATCTCCAGATCTTTCAATTTAAGCTCGTTGTCAGTCAACGTTTGCAGATCAGCCAAAGCTTGGTCGGCTAACTTCTTCCGCTCTTCGGACAAATTGGCTGTTTGCGCTCGGACCCCGGGAATTTTGCTGGCGATTTCTTGCAAGCCTTTGCGCTCTTTTTCCGAAGCCGCTTTTTGTTTATTCATCTCATCCAACACTTTTTTAAGCGCCTTTTGATCCACTTTCCCTTGTTCCAAACTGAGGTTCAGTGTGTTAATGGCCGTATCCAGCGCCATATTGTCCGCACTGGCGGATAAACTGTTGTTTAATGCGTTGCCCTTATCCACAAGCTCACTGATTCCTTGGACCACTTTTTCAGCATCCGCTTGATCCAAAATTGAACATCCCACAAGTGACAATAAACTGATAACAAGGACGATGGCTAGCTTTTTCATATAATAAGCCCCTTTATGAAATATGTACAACAAGAAATATAATATATCGCAAAATAAAAACATTCAATATAAGGGTTGTTTATTCATTTATTTTTCTCATCTTCCAAAATTCATCAAGAGGCTATGGGGAGATCCTTCGATCTGAATAATTGATCAACCCGTTCATACATATGAAACAAGATATGTCTACGGCGAAAGGGGTTTTATTATGCAAATCCATGTGGTAACAAAAGGTCAAACGCTGCCTGGAATCGCTCAAGCTTATTCTGTTTCGGCAGATGTCATCCAACAGGCGAACCAGCTGCCCAATCCGCAAGACCTCGTTCCCGGGCAAGCGTTGGTCATCCCCATTCTCGGTCGGTACTATTGGGTTCGTCCCGGAGATACCTTGTATCGGATCGCGCGACGTTTTGGTGTCACATTACTCAGACTCGCACAAGCCAATCGTCTCTCCCTACAAAACCGCCTACGCGTCGGAATGCGCCTGTACATACCACCCACCGCAAAAAGACGAGCGGAAATCAACGCTTACATTGAACCTCCCCCGCAAGGGGTGAGCGAAGAGCTCAGGCAGGAAACGGAACAAGTTTCACCCTATTTAACTTACCTTTCCATAGCCAGTTACCGTGTCCAGCGAGACGGGTCTCTCCAAGCCCCGGACATCGACCAACTGCCCGCAATCGCCCCCCGTCATCGGGTGGCATTGGCCATGGTGCTCACCAACCAGGAAGGGGCTCAATTCAGCGACGAACTCGGCCATATTATTTTGACGAATACGGAGGTGCAAGACCGCCTTCTCTCCAATATTATCGAAACGGCCAACCGAGTCGGCTATCGGGATATCCACTTTGACTTTGAATTTCTGCCTGTAGAAGATCGTGAAGCTTATAACCGTTTTCTCGAAAAAGCGGTCAGTCGCCTACGCCCTCTCGGTTTCACCGTCGCGACCGCTCTCGCCCCCAAGACGAGCGGGGCGCAACGCGGCGAGTGGTATGAAGCGCATGATTATCCCTTTCATGGGCGTGTTGCCGATTTTGTGGTCCTCATGACTTATGAATGGGGATATAGCGGAGGTCCACCCATGGCGGTCTCCCCCATCAATGAAGTGCGCAAGGTGGTTGATTACGCCGTGAGTGTGATGCCGGCAAACAAGATCTCGCTCGGGCAAAATTTATACGGCTACGATTGGACATTGCCCTACCGCAGGGGCAACCCGCCTGCCCGGGGACTGAATCCGCAACAAGCGCTCGAGATCGCCGCCCGGGAAGATGTTGAGATCCAGTATGATCGCGTCGCGCAGGCACCCCATTTTGATTATACGGACGATGCGGGACGGAGGCATACCGTTTGGTTTGAAGACGCCCGTTCCATCCAAGCCAAAATCGATTTGGTCAAGGAGCTGAGTTTACGCGGACTCAGTTATTGGCGCCTCGGTCAGCCCTTCCCGCAAAACTGGCTCTTGATCGGTGATCAATTTCAAGTCGCAAAAAAAGGATGAACAAGAAAAGAGCCTGGCGCCGCAAATGAGGCCATGTCCTGCTCCGGACTCACTTATCCGAATTTTACGGCTTGATCCAATAATATTTCTTCGGACTTTTTTGCAGGAAAGTTGTTTTCTTTGCCGTATAGTTAGTAAGCAGATATGCAATGCGGGAATAAGGAGGTAGCCATGAAACACACAAGAGAATTCACCATTAAGGGATGGCTGTTTGACCATATTACCCTAACGTGGCGTGAAGGCGAATTGATCGCGGACAAACCGGACATCTTGCAGGTGATAAAAAATCGGGTCAAGCAGCTCGAAGAGCTCAAGGCATTTATCTTATGCCCCGAAACGCGCCGCTTTTATATGGAAAATTACCTTGCCGAACCATTGTCCGCTTATCTCGTGCTCAAGCACATCCTTGATACGATCTACGAAGGGCCCGACAAAAAAGAATTGTTGCGCATCTCCGGTCCTTCCTATTATGTTGCATCGCTCACTTAATATCATCAAAGACGCCTCGACAGTCGCGGGGCGTTTTTGCCTTTTATGGGCACATCATATAGATAAGAAAAACCTTGACCCTATATGGGTCAAGGTAATTTGTTTGGTGCTGAGGGTCGGGGTCGAACCGACACGGTGGTCACCCACCGCAGGATTTTAAGTCCTGTGCGTCTGCCTATTCCGCCACCCCAGCATGCTTTATCAGTTGACAGAACTTAATTTAACATGGATATAAAATGAAGTCAATATCATTCTGCTCATTCGCGGAAACAATTACATGAATATTGAATAAATACAAACCAAAAATTAAAAAGCGCCTATGATTAAGTCAGCTTAATCATAGGCGCTGATTAGTTATGTATAATGGTGCCGAAGGTGGGACTCGAACCCACACTCCTTTTGGGAACACGATTTTGAGTCGTGCGCGTCTGCCAATTCCGCCACTTCGGCGATTCACAACAACGAAATTAAATATAACATAACTTTATCCTTTTGACAACCTTTTTCGGGCAAAAGAATGAGTATAAATTTAATTTTTTTCTTCACCATTCTGGGAAAGTTTCGCTTTTAACACAGCTTTCTCCATCTTCTGTCGCGACAAAGCCAACTCAAACAGCAAGCTGTCGGAAGTTAAAAAATATTGTTTGGAACCCATTTCGCCGCACTCAGGACATTGGATGGTCTCAAGCGGACTGCCTTGCAACAATCCAAAGCCGGACCGACAACGAGGGCACTCATACTGGTCATGCAGTTGGGTAAGCCCCGGAAGGTGATTCTTCATTTTTTCGCCCTCCGAACATATTTATTTTAAATAATTATATTTCTTTTAAATTATCTTTTTCTTGCCGTCGCACTTTATGTTCTTGAACCATCTTTTCTCCTTTAAACCTTGGGAAATAGCATACAAATAATTCTATAGTGTAATCTGTAATTCCTCTTTTCAAAAAGAGGATCCTCCGTTTCAAAAAAAGGGTAGGATAAGATATAATGAAATAGTTTATCCGTGAACTACTCTCCGCTCAAGCGGTAGAGTTTCTCATTTCATTGAGTCTCTAAGTGAGTCCTCTCCACGAGCGTAACTTCCCGTAGTCCCTACGGTACCAATGGAAATGTTTGTGGACCTTTCCCACGTGACAAGTATCATTTTACGTGGCGACAGTTCCTCCCATAAAATGGGGAGGATTCCCAATTGCAAATCCCTAACATAAGGGAAGAAAGTAAGAGAGAGCTATTTGCTCACTTCCCTTGCAACCGCTTTTTCAATCCATTGCCTTAATAAATCAAATCCGTTTATCGCACTTCTGAGAAAGGGTGACCCAGATCGATGCTGGAACAACTGGCACACAACTTTCCCCTCTGGACATCACTTGTCGCAATTACACTTGCACAATTATTAAAAGTGCCATGGAACTATACCATCACACGCGAGTGGGACTGGAACTGGGCTTATAGCTCGGGAGGCATGCCCAGCGGTCATACCTCTGCCGTTACTTCCCTCGCTACTTCCATCGGGTTGACTTCGGGCTGGCACTCCCCCTCTTTCGCCATCGCCACGATCTTCGGGATCATCGTGATGTATGATGCGACAGGTGTACGCAGACAAGCCGGGATGCATGCCCAGGTATTGAATCAATTGGCGGAAGACTTCTCCCTGCTGTTGCGTGAGATCCGCCATCTAAACGAAAAGCCGTCCGCCGAAACACGAATCAAGTTAAAGGAAATTTTGGGCCATAAGCCGATCGAAGTGTTTACTGGAGCTTGGTTTGGAGTGCTCATTGCCATTTTGATGTATTTTCTTTGGTATTGACAAAAATCGAAGCCAAGAGGTGTTGAATGGTATGAAACGCATCCTATCCATCTGTCCAAGCAATACGGAAATGCTGTATTTCTTGGGTTTGCAAAAGGAAGTCATCGGTTTGGACGACTATTCCGATTGGCCACATGAATGGCAACACCTCCCTAGGGTAGGACCAGATCTGGATATAGACATGGAGAAGGTGAAAGCACTCCGTCCAGATCTGGTGATCGCCTCCCTCAGTGTACCGGGGATGGAGAAAAATATCTTACAGCTCCAACAAGAGCAGATTCCCACCCTTATCCTCAATCCCAAGTCGTTCAAGGATATTGCAGAAGATTTCGTCTATCTCGGCGAGGCGCTCGGCCTTCCCCTCCAAGGACAGTTGGCAAAAGACCGCTTCCTGCGGGAGCTGACGGCGATCCGAACCGCGATTCCCGCCCAAACCATTCCATCGCGTCTCTATTTTGAGTGGTGGCCCAAACCCGTTTTTACCCCCGGAAGCCAAAACTGGCTAACAGAGCTATGCCACATTGTAGGGGCTACCAACATCTATGGGGATCATGATGCGGAAAGCGTGCAAACGGACTGGAGCGAAGTGGCCAGTCGGTGCCCCGATCACGTGTTGGTCACATGGACCGGCATTCCACGCGAACGAATCAAGTCAACTTTTTTCACTTCCCGTCCAGCTTGGCGCGGAACGCCCCTCGCGGAAGAGAAAAACATTCATATCCTGGAGGAAGGGTGGTTTTGTCGGCCATCCCCCCGTCTGCTGTTGGGAGTCAAGCAAGTGGCCCATTTGCTTTATCCTGATCACTTTCGCGCTCCCAACGAGGACGACCCGTATGCTGACACACGTTTAAAGCTTTAATCACAATATCGAGAGCGCCCGCGGCAACAGTTGTATCTGCTCCAAGCCACCACCGGCGAGATCGCCATCGATGTGCGTTAAAAACGGCTCTTCCGCCCGAATCCCAATCTCACATCCCCGATGAAAAGCGACAGCGGGATGGTTCACATGCTTTCCACGGTAAACGGATGGGAATATTCGCAAGAATTCACAAACGGTTAACTCTTTGACCACACAAACATCCAATGTGCCATCATTCGGGGACGCGTGAGGGCATATCTTCATGCCACCGCCAAATTGTGACGTGTTGCAGGCAGCCACCATCCAAACAGCCTCATACACCCACTCCTGACCATCGACCCTCAACGTGACCCGGGATGGCTTAAACTGTCGCAGCATCCGAACCGCCGTCACACCATAGACCAACGATCCCAACCAGTGTTTCGATTTGCCGCGATTCACCGCGTCGGCAACAGCGGCATCAAACCCCATCCCAGCAAAGCCCAACATGGTTCGTTCTTTAAGTCTGGCCATATCGATGGTTTGTGGTTGGTTCGAGAACACCCTCCGCAGGGCGGCCTCTGGCTCTGAAGGAATCTGTAAGGCCCGTGCAATGTCATTGCCTGTGCCCGCCGGGATCAATCCAAGTGAAATCCCGGTCGACGCCAACGCCTCCGCCACTTCACTAAATGTGCCATCACCGCCGACCGCGACCACGCGGTCAACATGACTACCAGCGAGCACCCTTGAAAGTTCATCGACGACACGAACATGCGGTTTCGTGTATAGCACTTGATACGGTTGATTCTGTTCATCCAAGCGGTCTTTGATTTGGCGCCAGACAAACCGCCCTTTTCCCCGCCCAGCCCCTTGATTGACGACAATGAGCATCATCCGCAACCCTCCATAGAAAAAAATCCGAAACCACATGAGGTTCCGGACTTCCATGCCAATTAGAACATACGGTATCCTTTTTCGCGCAACGTTTTGATCGTCCAGACGCCGCCGATCGCGCCCGCCAGTCCCGAAAAGAAGAGTACCGCGTTGACAACGGTGAAGATTTGATGCACATCTTTGCCCACATACAGCGCAACTCCGAAAAAGATAACCAGAGGAAGCCATGTGGTCTTTAAGATCATGTTTAAGATAAATCCGATTCCAAAAAACAGCACAAAGAGCAAAGGAATGGAAATAATTAACTGGGCGAGATACAAGTTAACCGCCTCCGTCATCACTAAAAATCCCCACTCATTGTACTGAAAATAAACCGATTGGTCAATGTAAGAGTCAAATGTTGGCGATTTGTTGAAGTGATTTGCTTCTTTCTGTTCTCTTTCGCTACAATAAAGACTGGATTAAGCAAAAGGAGGACTTTCGTATGCGTCCACAAGGCAGACCTTCCTTCGCGGGAAGACCGAGGGCACAATCAGGCGAAGAAGCACCCAAACGCCCAACACTCCCAACACAATTCGTTAATTTTACCTTTTTCAAAGTAGATCCGGCATGGCGCCGTCTAAGCGATGCCGAGCAACAAAAAGGGAAAGAGGAGTTTGCGGCGGTTGTGAAAGAATACCAAAATCACCCTGGCATGTTTGTCTTATCATATTCCCTGGTGGGAATTCGGGCTGATGCCGAGTTGATGCTCTGGCGGATCGCCAACGAATTGGAAACGTTCCAAGAGATGACCAGCCAGCTGATGCGCACCGGTTTGGGTAAATACTTAACCATCACATATTCTTATCTCTCTTTGACCAAGCGCAGTGTCTATGTTGACAAGATGGATCCGGAACATCAAAACCCACGCACCCATATCATTCCGGGCCGCAGCAAATATCTGTTCATCTATCCATTCGTGAAAACTCGCGATTGGTACCAACTTTCTTTCCCTGCCCGCCAAGGGATGATGGACGAGCACATCCAAGTGGGTAGCAAATATCCATCCGTCAAATTGAATACAACCTATAGTTTCGGCATCGACGATCAAGAGTTTGTCGTCGCCTTTGAAACCGATGATCCCAAAGACTTCTTAAACCTTGTGCAAGAACTGCGCGAGACGGAAGCAAGCCGCTATACTCTTCGTGACGTACCCATGTTCACCTGCATTAATCATCCGGAAATCACGGATGCGTTAAATACGCTGTAAAATCAAAAGTCCCGGGATACGGGACTCCAATCATTTTGTTATAACATTATGAATCTTCAGCATATTTTAAGAAACCGATTCGGTTTTAGAGTGATTCGATTTTTTATGTCCGCTCCCTTTGCAAGCATAACACGTTTCCGAACCGCCAAGGAGCAAAGTGACGTATCCATCTCCCTCACAATAGGTGCATACATCCGTCTCATAATAATTAGACCGAATCATTTATATTCCCCTCCTAGTTTTCATTTTCTGAACATTATATATGATGCTAATGAATAAATAAACATCCATATAGATGGATATATTCTTATTATAACGGATGTATGTGGTATTAACAATCTATTGCTACTGTTTTCGAATAAATGCATGGTTAAACAAAAAATAAAAAGACCCCTCTCAAGAAGGGTCTTCACTTTTTACAGTTTGCCTTTCCGCAACACCAAAGAAAAGCCGCCCAACAGGTAGAACCAACGCAAGTCGATCACTTTTTTCATGAACGCTGCCGCTCCACCCTTCAATTTTTTGTTGCCCACTACTCCAATGGCTTCTTTGCGGCCAAGGGAAGCAACGGTGCCCTTCGGCATATATTTGAATGGCTTCATTTCTTCGCCGCGGAGCAATGCGGCCAAGTTTTTGCCCAGGTATTGTCCTTGTTGGGTGGAGATTTGTGCTGTAGGCGGATATGGACGCTCGTCTTCGTTAAACACCAAAGAGCTGTCCCCGATGACGAAGACATTGTCAAACCCTGGGGCGCGCAAGGTTTCATCTACTTTTACGCGTCCGCGCATCGTTTCGATGCCCGATTCTTCAACCAGCTTGTTCCCGCGCACGCCGCCGGTCCATACCACCGTGGCCGCTTTGATCTCTTGTCCACCTTTTAAGATCACGCCATCTTCGGTGCACTCTTCGATCGGCGTGCTGATCAAAAACTCGACGCCTTTGCTTTCGAGGTATTTCACCGCATAATCAACCAGCTCTTTGTCGAATCCCGGAAGCACGGTTGGCGCGGCTTCCACGTTGATGATGCGCACTTTTTCCAGCGGAATGTCATAATCGCGGCACAGCTCCGGCATCCGATCCACCAATTCACCCACATACTCGATCCCGGTAAATCCGGCACCGCCCACAACGATGGTGATCAACTCTTCCTTCTTCTCATTCGCATAACGCGAAAACATGTACTCCATGTGCTCACGAATCGTACGCACACTGGCGATATTGCGGATAAAGAAGGCATTTTCCAAGAGACCTTTGATGCCAAAGGTTTCTGGAGCGCTACCCAATCCGATGACCAAATAGTCGTATTTGAGCGCCTCATTGTTTTCCAATTGAACTTCTTTCTCTTCCAACTTGATCGCCGTTACACGGTCTTGGATGAAATGGATCCGTTTCGTATTGATCACAGATGGAATCGAGAGGCGCGCATGGTCATGATGGGAAGTGCCAGCTGCCGGTTTATGAAGTTCCGTTGTCACATAATGATAAGAGTTTTGGTTCACCAGAGTGATCTCTGCTTCGTTGCTTTTCAATTCCTTGGCTAAGCCTTTTGCCGTCATGAGACCGCCATAGCCTGCACCCAGAATAACGATTTTAGGTACACTCATCATTGATCACATCCATCTACTTATTATGATTAGCTTCTCACAAACTAGGGAAGTCTTACATCAGCGTCCTCATTGTATCATGCCATTGTTTATGATATGATTTTCACGTTCTTTTGGCAAGAGCTTTTTACTTTCATTTTATCTCACAAACCTTGCCATTATCCGTGTTTAACCTAGGTTCAATGCACTTGGTAATTTTTTATCCATCGTATACTCCTTTTCATATGATTTAAGGTATTATATAGGGAAGTAAATAGAGATTTAATAATTAAATTAAGAACATTCCGGAGGTGTTCGCATGACTTCGCAGCAGCACACAGATAATCAGGTGACTGATATCGCCATCATCGGTGGGGGTCCCGCTGGGTTATTTGCCGCCTTTTATGCTGGAATGCGCCATGCATCCGTTAAGGTGATTGAAAGCATGCCCCAATTAGGCGGACAGCTTTCCGCCCTTTATCCTGAGAAATACATTTATGATGTGGCTGGCTTTCCCCGCGTGGTGGCCCAAGATTTGATCAATAACCTGATTGAACAGGCCAATCACTTCAGCCCAACATATTGCTTAGATGAAAAGGTATTGGAAGTAAACAAAAAGGAAGAACGCTTATTTGAGATTGTCACACATAAACAAGTCCATCTCGCCAGATCGGTGATCATCACCGCGGGCTGTGGCGCTTTTGAGCCCCGTAAGCTGAGTTTGCCCGGTGCTGAACGATTTGAGAACAACAGCCTGTTCTACTTTGTCAAAGACAAGCAGCAGTTCGCCGGCAAAAACGTGATGATCGCCGGTGGCGGAGATTCTGCCGTGGATTGGGCCCTGATGTTGGAACCGATTGCCAAAAGCGTAACGGTCGTACACCGCCGTGACAAATTTCGCGCCCATGAACACAGTGTGGAACAGATGATGAATTCCAGCATCCGCGTCATCACCCCCCGTGAAATCGAAGCCCTGCATGGGGATGAACAAATCGAGCAAATTACCCTCGTCGATAAAAAAAGCAAGGTGAGCGAAACGTTGGATATTGATGCGTTGATCGTCAGCTTTGGATTTGTCTCCTCTTTGGGTCCCATCGCTGAGTGGGGGCTGGAGATCGAGAATGGGGCTATCAAGGTCAATTCCCGCATGGAAACCAATATTCCGGGCATCTATGCGGCTGGGGACATTGCCACTTATCCCGGCAAAGTAAAGCTGATTGCCGTTGGCTTCGGTGAAGCGCCGACCGCCGTCAACAACGCGAAACAATACTTAGATCCTGAAGCGAGACTGCAGCCTGGACACAGCTCCAACCTAAAGCTGTAAGAAATGGCTCCCGCAATTGTGGCGGGAGCCATTTGCTTTTGCATGGTTCCTATGCGGATGAGGCAAATTAATTAAAAAGGAGGTTGGCCATGACACCCAAATCAACAACCGCTTGCCCTGTCTGCAATGGATTCAGCGCCTTTCAAGCCTCTTGCCCGTCGTGTGGGCGACCCCTGGAAGACGCGGGCCGATATATGGACCTGTTTGAGAATTATAGTCCGTATCGCCCCATTGATGACCTCAAGTTAACGGACGGGCTGATCGACGCATCTACTCACCAATGTCCCCATTATGCCACTTGTGGGCATTGTGGTCATGAAGGCGTACAGTTGGTCCAGGAAAGCATGTACTGAAAAAGCCCGCCTTTTTCAATATGATCCCATTCTTCCCTTGCTGTGTTTCGGAGTAACCCTAGGTCAATAAAGACCATGCGGACAGAGCGATACTGACCAGCATAGCGATGATCAGCAAGCGATCCCTTTGTTTTAACTGGCTTTTCCATCGCTCTTCTTTTTGCATGAATTCAGCGTTTAGGCCTGTCACCATTTGCTCATTTTTCTTTTGCCATTCATTGAGTTGGTCTTGCAGCGCTTGAATGGCCGAATCATGTTGCGACTGCTTTTCTTCCAGACGGCAAATGAGTTCTTGCCACTCATCTTCCATCCGCTTTTTCAATTCACGATGCGTTTGATCAACCAGTTGGGACAGATCCCCTTTAAATGAAGCAATCTCGGAAGCGATGGCTTCCCTGGCTTCCGCAAGGGCGTTTCTGGCGGTTGATTCCATTTTACCGACATGTTGAACAACGAATCGCCTGGTTTCTCTATCATCTTTTCTTATCGCTTCACTGATCAGTTGCACATCCCGGTAAACTTCGCTCAACTTTTCCGAAACCATCATCGCGGATTGCCGAACGGCAGCGGCCTCTTGCAACTGCTGATCCGCTTTCCTCAATTGGGCCAACTCACCTTCCCACACTTCCAGTTTGTTGTACAGGTGAATCAGTTCTTCATAAATCTCTTGGAGTTCTCCTGATTTCCCAATTTCTTCTTTGGATGAAAATCGGTCAAACAATCCCATGTCTCTCACCTCCTTAAGGTAAAAAACCCCTTCTCAACCGGAAATTCCTTTTATTTTTTATATACAAGTTATTTCAAAAGTCGTTGATGAGTGGAAAGACCTTTTCCCGATGAGCACCGAAGGACAAGTGAAGCGGTTTTGGAGCCGCCGACATATTTATCACACGCCCTATTTAATCTTCCCAACTTTTCTTTGCACAAGGGACATATTACATTAGTTCCGAAACAATTTCATCCATTTTCATATCAAATCATCTACCTTATCGGACATAAATCTCACGGCTTCTGCCATGTTGAGTCTCAATATTTACCCGTTTTTTTCGCATAAAGTAAAACCCGCCTCTTTGGAGACAGGTTCGTTCGCGTTTGGTTATTAGCATTTGCTTGAATTCAACGCTTCCAGCAGCACCTCAAGATAGACATATCGTTTGAGTTGGATTTCAAAATCAAGGTGGTCATCATCATACAGCATCTTCCATCACCTAGATTTATCATACCACGGGAATCAAAACTTAGTCTTTTTCAGAGGATTTATCGTCATTAATAAAAATCCAATCGTGAATATGATTCACCTCGCTAACATCAATATGGGGATTAAGCATGAAAAGAATGTCATACCCCAGTACGATGCCCATACACATATTGGTTAGGGTTTGCGTATCCACATCCGTTCGGATTTGTCCCAACTCCTGACCTCTTTTGACGATCATGCTTAGAAAATTTGACCACTGATCCGCATTGGTTTCCAACCATTCACGTACAAATTCATTCTTACGGGAATGGATTAAGAGATGATAAAAAGCAAATGCCCAAGTCAACCGATCTTCTCCTGAGCTTTCACGGATTTCAGCTGTCACTTTTTCCAGAATGGCTCGGACATTGCAGTTGTCTTTGGACAATTCCTTTAGAATCTCTTCTGCCATCTGACCATGACCCCGATCCAAGCGTGTACGCATCACTTCATACAGCAGTTCTTCCTTGCTTTTAAAGTGAACATAAAAGGACCCTTTGGTTCTTCCAATGCTGGTCATGATGTCATCAATGCTTAACGCGTCAAATCCTTTATCGGCCATGAGTTGAAATGCCGCATCGATGATTTTTCTTTTGGTTTCAATGCCCGTCGAGTATTTCATATGGCTTGTCCCCCCTTATTTATATTATAAATGCTTAGAATCATTATATTGATTTCCGATAAAATAAAACCTGCCTCCTTTAGTGCGTCGTTAAGCTTTTCAACGCATACAGAGGCAGGTTAATCATTACGGAAAAGAAGGGTTGATAACAGGGTACAAAGCAGACAGAATCTGCAACCCTTAAATGCTTCTCCGATTATTTGGTTCGCTTCTACTTGAACGCCAAAAGATTAGCATTCGCTTGGCTTGCCCGCTTCGGTGGCGGTGCGGAAAGAGGATCCACAACCACAGGTGGCGGTGGCGTTTGGATTGTCGATGCTGAACCCGCCACCCATCATCGATTCTTTATAATCAATTATCGTTCCCTTCAACATCAGTTGGCTTTCTTTATCTATCAATATTTTTACGCCATGTTGTTCCAGGAACGCGTCCTCATCTTGTTTGTTAGTGTCAAACCCAAGCCCATAGGAAAATCCGCTGCATCCGCCGTGCTGCACACTCACGCGCAAAAACAGGGCTTCCGGGTTGTCTTGACCTTGCATCATCTCTTTCACTTTTAAAGCGGCTTGCTCAGTCAACGTAATCATGGGTGTTCCCTCCTTCTTTATACAGTATACTAAGGAATCATCCCATCATACAACTGACCGACCATCACATGACCTTATATCTTTTATGCTCATTCGCTTCTTTGGTTGGTACCATATTTGACCGGATATGGTACACATTCTCTCTTTTTCGACCGGAACAAGCTTGCTCCCACATGTTATGCAAGCGATCCATTTCCTGGCTGAGTTGATATACTTGCGGATGCCCCAACCCTAAGTCCAGCGCAGCCTTTTCCATCCGCCTTCTGACACATTCCATGCGCTCGGCGAGCGTACCACAAATCTCCAAAATGAGCCCTCCTCCCCTTAATCTGACCCATCCCTCTTTCAGCTTGCAAATAACACACCATTTCTCTGTATAGACTGACAAAAACCAGAACATCAGATGTTCATTTTACAAATTGTTTGATTAAACTTACCATTTAGACAACATATTGTCAAGGAGATTGACACGGTAAAACAACGGTTTCGAATATTTGTAAAAAAATGTCAACATTTTCCCGTTTGTCCGTCCCAACATCCCCCATAACCGATGTGTCCCCTTATTTTCAGCCAAGAGTCTTTATGTTAGAATGAATGGAGGAAATTGCAATCAATTATTTAGTTTATCGAAATAAATAGCGATCTGAATTCACTTGGCCAACAAATACAAGGCCGGACCCTCATGTGCAAGCTTTCACATCTGTCGAGCCGATTATTTCTGTGGATGACTTGGCTGGCACCGCTATGAAAAAAGATGAGCCGGTGCCAAAACGAAGCAAATGACGCAAAGCATGATGTTATCCATACGATCAAGGTTGTTTATGCCGGACCATCCCGGTCGAAAGAAAACCGATATCACAAATTCGCACTCAGTAACGGTTGCGGGAGGAGGAACCTTCATGTCATTGATCATTACCCCAACGGACAAAAATTTGCACCCCATTATCGAAAAGGTGCAACACGGGGAACGCTTAACCCTGGAAGACGGACTTACGCTATACCATTCACCCGATTTGCTCACGATCGGCCAATTGGCCAATGAAGTGAACTTGAAGCGGAATGGGGATAAAGTTTATTTCATTCAAAACATGTACATCAACCCCACCAACGTCTGTGAAGCCAAATGCGCTTTCTGCGGTTTCCGGCGCGATCCGGGAGCCGATGGCGCCTACACGATGTCTACCGATGAACTCCTGGAATATGTGGGCTCCCGCTACACGGAAGGGATTCGTGAGTTCCATATCGTCGGTGGCCACAATCATACGGTCCCGTTCGATTATTACTTGGAAACCATCTCCATACTGAAGAAACATTATCCTCAAGTCACGATTAAAGCGTATACCGCCGCCGAGATCGAGTTCTTCTCGCGCATGACCGGCCGCTCTTTTGAGGACGTGTTAAAAGAGCTGATCGACGCGGGATTGGATACCTTGCCGGGGGGCGGCGCCGAAATCTTGACGGAGCGATACCGCCTCAAGATGAGCCCCGACAAGGCAAGCACCGACCAATGGCTGGAAGTGCATGGCATCGCTCATCGTTTGGGATTGAAAACGCATGCCACGATGTTGTACGGCTCCATCGAAACGCTGGAAGAACGTCTCATCCACATGATGCGCGTCCGAGAGTTGCAAGATGAGACGGGCGGTTTCATGGTCTTTATCCCATTGGCCATGCAACCGCGCAGTGTCAACGCATCGATCAAACGCCGCACTTCCGCCATGGACGATATGCGCACAATGGCCATCAGCCGCCTCATGTTGGATAACTTCCCACATGTGAAAGCTTATTTCATCAACATTGGTACCCAGTTGGCCCAACTGTCGATGCACTTCGGCTCCTCCGACTTGCATGGCACTTTGGTGGAAGAACGCATCAGCCATGCGGCAGGCGCTTTGACCCAACAAGCCCTTACCCGCGACGAGCTGGTCTGGCTCATTCAGGGGGCTAACCGCACCGCTGTTGAACGTGATACTTTCTATAACGAAATCAAAGTCTATGAATGATCATCCAAAAAGGCACGAAGCATTGAACGCTCCGTGCCTTTTTGGCAATCAATACCGCACTTCCATTTCATCCATCGCTTGATAGATTTTTTGCAGCAGCTCTTCACCTGAGTTTGCCGTGATCACTTCCCCATTCACCATCGCATAGGGCCCTTGCGCGCAAATGCCGCAGTTCCCCAAACAGCCATACTCCAACACGTCGATTCCAGGGTCTTGTTCCAATTTATTCTTTATCTCCAAGACATCTGGCGTCAAATTGTTTATACAAAACTCAACTAAGGGTATCATCTATCTTCACTCCAATAATCTACTTTCCCCATGTAGACATTATACACAGGTCCATCCATTTTCCCAACTCAGCCATTTAATCTGGACGAACATAAAAAAAACCCCCTCCGCAATAGTAAGGGGGTTAAGCTTATGGATGGCTCGGTTGTGTTTTGGCAGGTGTCTGCGCCGCCGGCTTCACACCCGCGTCGGTATCTTCCTTAATCAATTTCACACCGAGCTCTTTCATCACTTGGATCGTTTTCGCATTGCTCCATTGCCGTTCTTCCTCTATCGTATCCGTAAACACCAATGTGGACAGATCGTCCAAGATGTCATGCCCCAACCGTTTGCCGATCTGTTTGCGCGCTTCCGCAAGATCACCCTGCAAGGCTTGAAAAAACGCTTGGTGTTTCGTGTTGGATTTGTAAACGGGTTTATTGAGAATGGCTTCTATCTTGTTAAATTCACCCGCAGGATTGGCTAACTTGGTGCCCCATTCCGGGCCAAAGACATAATAGTGGGAGTGCTCATGCAGCAACTCCAATGATGTAGCGATTCGATCAAAATCCTGCCTAACGAAAATCCCTTCATTTTGGCTTTTATTGAGCAAGGTTCCCTTGACCAACTCTTGTCGGTATCGATCAATCGCTTGTTTCTCTTCCGCACTTAGCACCTCGACCCGCCGAAAATCGATCAATATATACAAGATAAGCCCAATCACAAGAAATGGGGTGAGAATGCTGATTAACCGTTTCATCTTTCGTTATGCCTCCACTAAAATCCATTAGTCTGAGAAGCGGAACGCTCCGTCACGCCGGCTATCAAATCCTCCCTCGATCGTGTTCTTGCTTCGATTCACACGAATGCCCTGCACACCACCGTAGAACAAGCTGGCCGGTTTAAGCACAATCGTATACCCTTTTCGTTTCAACTCAGCCTGAACCGCTGGTGGTAAAGCTTTTTCCACATAGATGATGTTCCCTTCCACGATAAAGCGCGGTTGGTTGATCGCGGTCTGCATCGGCATGTCATATTCCAACAATCGCAAAATCACTTCTGTCAACACGGGTGTGATCCGTTTCCCACCGGCACTGCCGATGGCGAGGACAGGTCGGTCATTCTTGGAAAAAATCGTTGGTGCCGTATAACTGATCGGTTTTTTGCCGAGTTGGGCACGGTTGGGGGAACCTGCTAAGATGCTGAAGTTTTTCAATTGGTTGTTGAGGAAGAATCCATCGACATAAATGCCTGAACCAAAGAAGTTACTTAACGTATTGGTAACCGAGACCATCATTCCACTTTTATCGACAACCACAAAATGTGTCGTATTGTCATGATCTTCTTTATCCGCCAAAGAGTCGACCACTTGTTTATATTGCAAGGAGATTTGCTCCCGACTAATGTCAGCGGACAATTTTTTCGTATAATCTTTGGTCGACATATCTTCCACTGGAACATTGACAAAGTTGGGGTCCCCGATATTCTTGATGCGGGCACCTTGCACGCGCTTTTCCGCTTCCCCCAGCAAATGGATAAAGTCAGCGGACAGGTCTTTGGTTTTTTCCACATCTACTTGGTCAGCGATAAACAGAGATTCGGCCAACATCAACCCTCCGCTTGGCGGTGGCGTCGTCACCATTTCAAAATCATTATACTTCACTTTGAGCGGCTCTTTTTTGGTCGCTTGGTAACGTTTTAGGTCACTCATCTTGACACCATGCGAAGCTTTTTCAATATCTTTGGCGATGATCCCATTGTAAAAAGCATTGGAACCATTGGTTTGAATCGCTTTTAACGTGGTGGCCAACTGTTTTTGCTGCAACAGTTTTTTGGCCTGAATCGGTTTGCCGCCCGGGTAAAAATGGGGCATCTGTTTCGCATTCATGCGAAATTGCGCATCCCGCAAACGCCCGCTTAACAGCGGCGTCACTTCAAACCCTTTTTCAGCCAGTTCGACTGAAGGTTGAATCAACTGTTTCAGCGGAATCGTGCCATACTCTTTGTGCGCCAATTCCATCCCTTTCACAAACCCAGGCACCCCTACTCCATTCGCGGGAATTAACCCGGTATATGGAGCCGTTTCCCGGTAATCGATCACGATGGGCTTCTGCTTTTTGCTGTATGGGTGAATCAGCATGGTGCCACCCCCGCCGATGCCGGAACCAAACGGTTCCACCACGCCCAGCGCATAACCGACGGCGATCGCGGCATCAACCGCGTTCCCCCCTTGCTCAAGCACTTTCATGCCCACGTTCACCGCTTCCGGATGGGCTGCGGCAACCCCATACTTGTAATTCTTCTTGGTACGAATGGTTTTTTCAAACACCTGTGGATCGTACTCGTTCTCCTTATATGAAAAAGCGAATATCATTCCTACCACAACAAGGATGGAAAGAAGGATATGCATCGTTTTGTTACTCACGTTTCTTTCCCTTCCCCTCTATTGATTCCGCCCATTCCGGGCGAGATGGAAGCTGACTGGCCCACTACTCAACCGTTCCTTGCTTTTTGCCCGCACTGGTCAGCGGGATCGTTCGGGATAAATGATTCCCTTCACGGGTCCAAGTCTGCTTCCATTTTTCACTGTACATCATTTCTTCAGTCAGTTGGTTGAAGATTTTTTCACGCCGATATGCATCCGTCCAACCTTCCAGCGGACGGGGCTGGCCTTCGCGAATCATCATCGGATGGAGTTCCAACTTGGCTTCCTTGCCGCCCTTCAGAATTTTGTATTGGACCAATACACTTTCCCTCGTGCGGGACCACCCTTGGTCAAACACAAAGTTGCCGAGACTATACAAGATCACACCATTTTTATAAACTTCAACCGGCTCCAAAACGTGGGGATGATGGCCTATCACCACATCGGCTCCGGCATCGACCAGCGCATGGGCCAAATCTTGTTGGCGCGGATGGTAACCGCTGTCGTACTCCAATCCCCAGTGCATATGAACCAACACAAGATCCGCATTGCTTTTCGCCTTCGCTACCAGCGGGAAAAAGACATCCGGGTCAGCCGGTGCAATCCCTGATTTGTCTTTGCGCGCGCGGAAATCCTTCGGCATCACATCAGAAAAACCGAGCACGGCCACTCTTATGCCATGAACGGTTTCATACGAGATGCGCGTCGCTTCTTTCAAGTCACGCCCTGCGCCCACCGTATCCACATTTTGGCCGTCAAATGCCCTCAGGGTATCCAACAACCCTTGTTTTCCGAAGTCTTTCATATGGTTATTCGCTAAGTTTACTGATGAAAACCCAATTTTTTTTAACGCTTTGACCGCTTCCGGTTGCGTGCTCAAGTGAATGAATTTGTCTGCCTCAGGATAACCTTCGCGGTTCGTGACCGGATTTTCGAAGTTCCCTGTCACATAATCGGATGCCGCAAAATATGGCTCCACATAATTAAAGAGATACTCATAACCAAACCGCGGGACGATCACATCTTGGATATTCCGGCCAAACATCATATCGCCGACGAGGGTCACGGTCAACGCACTGTTCGGATCCTTGTCCACCGTTACAGCTTGGGCACGGTCCACCGCATTCAGCGTAAATACCAGAACCGCTGTGGCCACTGTCGCTATCGCCGTATGAAGCGTGGCTTTTTTCTTTTGTTTCTTTATATATCGTTGTAATTCTTGCCTCCAGGTCAACATTGCTTTCACTTCCTAGAACAAATGATAAACAAACATGATCAGGAAAGTACAGCCACTGAGGAGCAATGTGCTGCCTACCGTAGGAACCAGGCCTTGCCTTTGGATCGTATTCGCGATCAATCCGGGAACAATGACCCCGATCCCGCGAAACTCCTGCATTTCAAAAGGCAGATAAGGAAACGTCATCGGCGCGAAAAAATCAAAGATGAGTTTCAATCCAATCCCCACCATCAACATCGCCGCAAACTTTCGGCGGCCATACAAAATGGTGAACCGCGCAATCACTTTCGTCACAATCAGATAAGTCAAAAAGCTGATCAATAACACCGAACCCACAAATACCGGCTGATCAAAAACGAGGCCCATATAGCCCGGAACGATCAAACCCGCGGGCACAACGCCCACCTTCTCTGCGTAAAGCAGACTGAGAACAACTCCGATGATTAAGGAAATGTATAAGTCTGAACCGAACAACGAAATCTTCCTCCTAGCTGACAATTTGCGCTACTTTGACCTTTTTCTCCTGGGTCTCTTGTTTCTTGTACGCCCGCATCCGTTCTTCTTTCACCCGGCGATTCATGCGCTCAAAGATCTCGCAAAGCGGCTCGGCGGAACCATGGATGTTGCCAACCCCATAAACCATCCGGTTATGTAGCTTTGGCTCAATGGCCGCAAAAATGGCCTCTGTCGGTTGATCTTCCAAATCCAACAACTCATTGCACCGAATGCTGCCCGCTTTGAAAGCGTCCACGATCGGTTGGGTCGTTTGCCCAATCACCACTAGCGTATCGATTTGCATATGCGGCAATACGTCTCTGGCAAATTGCTCCGTCCGGTCTACCCGGTCCGGGCGGCAGTTCATCACTACAATTGGATCTTGTGTGGGGTAGCCCAGCATTTTAACCCGTTCCCAGATATTCAGGGTGGAAGCCGCATCATTCGCCGCGAAACCATTGACAAAATAAGAGGGCTCGTCACTGGTATCCAAAGGCAAAATCCGCATGGCACCCGGATCGGGATGGGCGTTTAACATGCCGCGAAAAGCGGTTTCCTCATCAATCCCGAGCGCTTCCGCGACAGCCAAGGCCAACGCCGCATTCTCAGGAAAGACCATGTAATCAAACTGGCGCAAAAACTTTTCCGAGATCCGCGAGTTATCCGCCACATGCACTTGTGTCTTCCGCTGCCTTGCCACACGCTTGAAGAAGGAAACGTAGGGTCCATCCGATACAATCAAATGGCCGTTGTATGGGATGGTGGCCGTAAACGCATCCGCCACTTCACGCAGAGTGGGCCCCATCACATCCATATGGTCTTCCAAGACATTTACGATCACCCCGACATTGGCTTGCAGCATCTGTTCTTGGAAAATGATCTGGTAGTCGGGATTAACCGCCATGCATTCACTCACCAGGCAGTTGGCGCCAAGCTTCGCCGTTTCAGCGACGACAACTTTTTGTTCGCGAATATTGGGTCCTTCCAATCGTCTTTTGATTGGCTTCTCCTCTTCACGGTTCCAATATATCATTCGCGCCGCCGTTCCTGTCGTTTTGCCAATCGCACGATAACCGGCCTCTACCATCACGCCCGTAATCAGGCGAGTGACTGTCGATTTGCCACGAATCCCATTAATATTAATCCGAAGCGGTATCGAATCAATATTTTTTTGGTGTCTTCGTTTTTCCCAAATTCCCAAAAATAATAGAATACCCATAAAAATGGGGATGAGCCACATGCTTCTCATCTCCTATTCGATAGTTAATAAATCATTCTACACCACAACATCTTTTATAATAAAGAAATCTAATAGAGTTGCTATAGCTAAAATTTGTCTACATCATGAAACTCCTACAAACATAGGGTAACATGTCCATTTCTTCCCTTCATTTCTTTATTCGGAGCAAGGAAATATTTTGATTCGCACAATATTTACCAATGAATATGAATCACTCTATGATCGGTGCCCTTTCCACAAAAAAAGTTCTGGCGTTCTGCCAGAACTTTTCCCATATCATGTCATCAAACTTTTTGAACAGCCCCCATATTTTCCAACAATTGGCTGATCACCTTCAATTTTGGATTTCCTTCCGCCACGACCTCCCCTTCGATGACGACCACCGGATACCATAAATCTTCTTCAATCACCCGTTTGGCAAACGCCGCCTCAGCCTCACCGACCGGCTGATGAATATCCACATAACAAACATCCACTTGTTCACCGTATTTCCTTTTTAAAGCCGCTTCCAACCAAGATGCCGTTTCTTTAGAGGAAGGCAGGCTAACGCAACTTGGACAAACTTGCTCCGCTCCATATACAAATACGGTTACCTTTTTCATTGGTGTTTTCCTCTTTCCAATGGGGATTAGCTTAAAGCCTGCTCTAAGTCTAACAATAAATCTTCTCCATCTTCCACCCCTACGGAGATGCGAATCAGTCCGTCGGTAATCCCCAGCTCGCGCCGCCGCTCCGGTGGAATCGAGGCATGGGTCATCCGGGCAGGCACTGAAATCAGGCTTTCAATCGCTCCCAAGCTTTCGGCCAAGACAAAGTAACGCGTTTTCTCCAGAACTTGATCCGCCAGTTGCCCACTGCCCACATCAAAGGAGATAATCCCGCCAAAACCGCGCGCTTGCCGGGCAGCCAACTCATGTCCCGGATGCTCGGGCAAACCGGGATAGTACACCTTTTGCACCCGCTCATGCCGGCTTAACCACTCAGCCAACATGTGGGCGTTCCGCTCGTGCTGTTTCATCCGCAAGCCAAGGGTTCGAATCCCCCTCATCAACAACCACGAATCCTGCGGCCCAAGTACCCCGCCAATGGAGTTTTGCAAGAAATGCAACTCTTCCCCTAACTGCGCATCTTTGGTGACAATTAATCCGGCAACCACATCACTGTGGCCCCCCAGATACTTGGTGGCGCTGTGAATGACCACATCAGCCCCCAAATCAAGCGGATTTTGCCAATAGGGGGTGAGGAAGGTATTATCGACGATCAGCAAAAGGCCATGCTCCCGTGCGATATTGGACAATGTCTGAATATCGCTCACCTTTAAGAGCGGGTTGCTGGGGGTCTCCATATAGATCGCCCTCGTATTCTCTTTCACTGCCGCTTTCACCGCTTCGATGTCACTCGTGTCGACAAAGGTCACCTGCATGCCCATCCGGTTGAAGACACGGCTCGTCACCCGATAAGTTCCCCCATAGACATCGTCGCCCACAATCAGGTGATCACCCGCATTAAAGTACGAAAACAAGGTGGAGATCGCAGCCATGCCTGAAGCAAAGGCCAACCCCCGCGCCCCATTTTCCAGGTCTGCGATCAACGTTTCAAGAGCGGCCCGCGTCGGATTGCCCGTGCGTGAGTACTCATAACCGGCATGTTCTCCCACCCTTGTTTGTTTGTACGTGGACACTTGGTAAATCGGCACACTGACTGCTCCTGTGTGAGGGTCACCAAAAACTCCGCCATGAATCATTTTCGTATCCAACTTCATCTTATACACCGCCTTGGTAAATTTTTTTGCTAAGATAACGTTCACTGCTATCCGGGAAGATCGTCACGATCTGTGTTCCCTCAGGAGACCCTGCCGCCAAACCCAATGCTGCGTAACATGCCGCTCCGGAAGAACTGCCTACCAATAATCCTTCTTTCGCGGCCAATTCCTTCACAAGCCGGAAAGCATCCTCATCTGTCACAGTGACCACTTCATCGATCAAATTCCAATCGAAATAGTCGGGAAACATCTCCATCCCAATGCCTTCTGTCTTGTGTGGGCCCACTTGGCCTCCCCCGATGATAGAACCTTCGGGCTCGACAATCACCGTTTTGATGCCCGGATTCTTCTCTTTCAAGTAGCGGGCCACGCCCATGAAAGTTCCCGAAGAACCCGCTCCGGCCACAAATATATCGATGTTGCCGTCCATCTGATCCCAAATTTCCGGCCCTGTCATTTCGTAATGAATCCGTGGATTAGCCGGATTGGTAAATTGCTGCGGGCAATAGGAATTTGGAATCTCCTCAGCCACTTGCATCGCTTTTTTCATGGCCCCCATCATGCCATCGGACGTCGGAGTGTTGACCACTTTCGCGCCGAGAGCGCGCATCAGCTCTTGCTTCTCCTCGGAAAACTTCTCCGGAACCACAAAGATCACTTGATACCCTTTACCTATCGCCGCCAGGGCCACACCGATGCCCGTATTCCCCGCGGTGGGCTCGATGATCGTGCCGCCCGGCTTCAGCAAGCCGCTCCGTTCCCCTTCTTCGATCAAGGCAATGCCCAATCGGTCCTTGACGCTTCCCCCAGGATTAAAATACTCAAGCTTGGCATAAAGCTTCACCCCTTCAGGGAGGGAGAGACGATTCAACCGGATCATGGGTGTATGGCCAATCAGCTCTCTTATATCATCAACGATCTTTTTTTTCATAGGATTTACCCCTTTTAACCAAAATTTCAAGGAAAGAAGAACTACATATTCATCTTAGCAAGAATGATTACAACTAAAAAGATGGATATCAAATAATTTATTTGCCTAACGAAGGCGGGATCGATTTGAACATTGATTTTGTGTGAAAAGTAACCTACAATGAATGTGACTCATCACCAGTTCTGCAAAAGAACCCATCTTGTGAGAAAGGGGTTAATTCGACCATGAACGTAGAAGAGCGTGTACAAGAAGTATTAGATAAATTGCGTCCGTACATTCAGCGCGATGGTGGCGACGTGGAATTAGTGGAAGTCTCCGATGAGGGAGTTGTTCGCGTTCGCCTGCTCGGTGCATGCGGGAGCTGCCCCAGCTCGACCATTACGTTGAAAGCCGGAATTGAACGCGCGCTGATGGAAGAGATTCCGGAAGTGCGTGAGGTGGAACAAGTCCTCTAAGACGAAAAGTCCTCTACTCGCTGGAGGGCTTTTTTCCTTATTTTACACAAAAAGCCCTTACATTTGAAGAAACGGACACCAGAGCAACCCTTACTGGATGTTTATTTTGCGAATAGTGCGTTTATAACCGAGCACTGGCAGATCCTACAAGGGTCATAGTGACAGACAAGCCCGGGCTATTCAAACTGCCCGGGCTTGTGTGGCGATCAGTCATTATACAAATGGCAAGCGACAAAGTGGTTCGGTTTCGCTTCCTTCCACACAGGAACCGCCGTCGCGCAGATATCCATCGCTTTGGGACAACGGGTGCGGAAACGGCATCCGCTTGGCGGATTGATCGGGCTCGGCACATCCCCTTGCAAAATGATGCGCTCCCGCGTTTTTGCCGTCTTCGGATCAGGAATCGGCACAGCGGACAAGAGCGCTTCGGTGTAAGGATGCAACGGCTCATCATAAAGCTCGTCGCTCTCCGCCAACTCCACCATATTTCCAAGGTACATCACACCGACGCGGTCGGAAATATATTTCACCATCGACAGGTCGTGCGCGATGAAGAGATAGGTCAACCCTTTCTCCTTTTGCAGGCGGCGCATCAGGTTAACCACCTGCGCTTGGATCGACACGTCCAGCGCGGAGATCGGCTCATCGGCAATGATGAAGTCCGGTTCCACCGCCAAAGCGCGCGCGATCCCGATCCGTTGGCGCTGCCCGCCGCTGAATTCATGCGGATACCGTTCAGCATGGTCTTCATTCAAACCAACGGTCTCCAAGAGTTCCACTACCCGCTTGCGGCGTTCTTCCCCGGTAGCCAAGCCATGGATATCGATGCCTTCGGCGATGATATCAAGCACGGTCATCCGTGGGTTTAACGAAGCATACGGGTCTTGGAAAATCATTTGCATCTCGCGGTTGAATTGCTTTAACTCTTTCCCTTTCAGCTGGCTCACATCTTTACCTTTAAACGTGATGCTGCCGGCCGTTGCATTGTACAATCGGATCAATGTCCGTCCGATCGTCGATTTGCCGCAGCCCGATTCCCCCACGAGTCCCAACGTCTCGCCCCGGTAGATGTCAAAGCTGACTCCATCCACCGCTTGCACAATTTGGCCACGTCCCACATCGAAATGCTTCTTCAGTTCTTTTACGGATAAAATCACATCGTTATTTTTGCTCATCTTACTCCCCTCCCACTGCGGCCGTCGGCGGTTTGACTTCTGGTGCCATCGGATGTTGCAACCAACATGCCACTTGGTGTGTAGAAGACACTTGATCGAATTCAGGCATCTCTTGCGTGCAAATGCTCATCGCATGTTTGCAACGGGCCGCAAAAGGGCATCCTTTGGGCGGGTGAAGCAAGTTCGGCGGGGTCCCCAAAATCGGCAGCAATTCTTGGTCGCGGGACAAGTCCAATCTTGGCATCGACCCCAACAAGCCCCATGTGTACGGATGTTTCGGCTCATAGAAAATTTCATCCAACTTGCCGCTTTCCACCACTTTCCCGGCATACATCACGACGACACGGTCAGCGATATCCGCCACGACCCCGAGATCATGGGTGATCAGGATGATGGAGGTGCCCGTTTTCGACTGCAACTCTTTCATCAAGTCAATGATCTGGGCCTGAATCGTTACATCAAGCGCCGTTGTCGGCTCATCGGCAATCAATACCTTCGGTTGGCACGCCAAAGCGATCGCGATCATGGCGCGCTGTCTCATCCCGCCGGAAAATTGGTGCGGATACTGGTCCAGGCGGGACTCCGGTGATGGAATGCCCACTAGGCGCAGCATTTCAGTCGCTTGCTTTTTGGCTTCTTGCTTACTCAGCTTCTGATGCTTGATGAGGCCTTCCATGATCTGGGTGCCAATTGTCATGGTCGGGTTCAGGGATGTCATCGGATCTTGGAAGATCATCGAAATTTCCGATCCTCGAATTTTTTCCATCTGCTTTTCCGACGCTTTGGCCAAATCGGTGCCGTCGAAGATGATCTCCCCTTTTTTGATCACTCCGGGCGGATTGGGAATGAGTCGCATGATCGTCTGCGAGGTTACGCTCTTGCCGCAACCGGATTCGCCCACGATCGCAATCGTTTCCCCTTTGTTCAGATGGAAATCGACCCCGCGCACCGCTTGGACTTCCCCTTTATATGTTTTAAAAGACACGTGCAAGTCTTTTACTTCCAATATTTTGCTCATTTCGATTCCCCCCTCTATTTCCGCATTCTTGGATCTAGTGCGTCTCTCAGTCCATCTCCCAGCAAGTTAAACGACAGAATGATGATGGAGAGAACCACCGACGGATAGATCAACTGATATGGGAAAATCTGCAGATAGGTAAACGCTTCGTTAATCAGTACACCCAAACTCGCTTCAGGTGGGCGGATGCCCAATCCGATAAAAGCCAAGAAGGCTTCAAAAAAGATCGCGGATGGAATCGCAAAGGTCACCGCGATGATGATCGGACCCATCACGTTCGGAATCAAGTGTTTCAACAGGATACGCGAGTGACTCGCTCCCAGGGTGCGGGCCGCCAACACATACTCTTGCGATTTCAGCTTCATGACCTGCGCCCGCACCACGCGCGCCATGGGCACCCAACCTGTGATCGCCATCGCCACCGCCACGGGCACAATCCCGGGATCAAAGATCAATAGCATCAAAATGATGACAATCAAGTTCGGAATGGAGTACATGATTTCAAGAATCCGCTGCATAACCATATCCACACGGCCACCAAAGTAACCGGATATTCCTCCGAATGTGACCCCGATCACCACATCCAAAAATGCCGCCAAGAAAGCAATGGTCAAGGAGATCTTGGCCCCGTACCAAGTGCGTTGCCATAAGTCGCGACCAAAATGGTCCGTTCCAAAGTAATGGTCGCCAAAAGACTCTCTGTTTTGAATCTCAAGTTTTTGCGTTTCCCAGTCGTATCCGTTGGCCAATGGGCCAAACACAGCCAGCAACATAATGACAACAATCATGGCCAAGCCCAGCATGGCGCCTAGGTTGGATCGGAAGCGGCCCCACACGTCTTTCCAAAAGCCAACCGGTGTGCGGGTTAACGCATCTTTTTCGGTTCGTTCGATTCGGGCTGGTTTAAATAAATCAGGGGTTAAGTTTTTTGCCTTGTCCATCTTCCAATCACTCCTTTGCTCCTGAGATGCGAATCCGAGGATCTATCAAGCCATACAACAAGTCGACCAAGAAGATAACGGAAATAATGAGCACACTGTAGAAAATCGTCACACCCATGATCATGGTGTAATCATTCTGTTGAATCGATTGCACGAAGAATTTGCCCAAACCCGGTAGAGCGAAGATCTGCTCAATGACGAGTGAACCGGTGATGATGTTCACGGCAAGCGGTCCCAGTACCGTCACCGCAGGGATCAACGCATTGCGCAAGGCATGGCGGACAACAATCGACGACCGGTTTAATCCCTTGGCTTTCGCCGTTTTCATGTAATCTTGGTCCAACACTTCCACCATTTCCGTGCGCACGTATCTCGAAATCTGTGCAATCACCGCAAATGAAAGCGCTAACGAAGGGAGAATGGAAGATTCATATGATTCCCACAGACCCGTTGGCAACCACTGGAGCTTTACCCCGACAAAGTAAGACAGGAATCCCCCCATCACAAAGCTGGGCACAGAGACGCCAAAAACCGCGACGATGATCGCGAAGTTATCGACGATTTTGCCCCGGTTGAGTCCGGCGACTGTTCCCAGCAACAAACCGATCAATGTCCCGAAGATGACCGCCTGGGAACCGATAAAGGCAGACACCGGGAACCCTTCAATAATGAAATCTACCACTTCACGACCGTCAAGAGTCAACGATTTACCCAGATCTCCCTGCACGAGATTGCCCAAAAATTTGACATATTGTACAGGAAGTGGGTCTTTCAGGCCGTACTCTTCCAAGATCTGCTCCCTGATTTCAGGCGGGATCTTCTCTTCATTCTTCAGTGGAGTTCCTGGTAACAGATGCATGATAAAGAAGGTTACGGTAATGATGATCCACAACGTCAGAACCATATATCCCAACCGCTTTAACGTATACCTCAGCACGCAACTCACATCCTTTCATCATTCACTAGTAATCATGGAATGAAGGTATATGTCCGATTGGACATATACCTTCGGTCATTCGATACTCAAAGAAAGATTATTTCTTGCCCTCAATGGAAACTTCTTTGAGGCTGTATTGTGCACCGATAACGCGCCATGGCCAGTTTTTCACATAGTCCTTCTTCAGGCCCATTTGGTTTCGATAGTACAGCATGGCAACACCGGTGTCGTCCATCAGGATTTTCTCGGCTTGCTTGAGTTGCTCCAAACGCTCTTCATAATTCTCATTGACCGTGGCGGCTCTCACCAACTTGTCGAACTCTTCGTTAGTCCACTTACCGCGGTTGTAGCTTTCATCCGACTTCATGATGGTCAAGTAAGTGAGCGGGTCATTGTAGTCCGCGCTCCAACCGCCCATCACAATGTCGAACTTACCGCTCTTGCCGCGTTCCAGACGCTCTTTAAAGGTAACGGAAGCAATTTGCACATCCACACCCAGGTTTACGCGGAACTGCTCTTTCAAGAACTCGGCTTGACGCTTCGCTCTGGTGGTGTCATCTGTGAGCAGCTCCACCGTCGGTGCTTTATCCATGCCGATTTCTTTCAAACCTTCGGCCAGGAGTTGTTTCGCTTGTGCCGGATCAAATGGGAACTCATATTTCACAATATCACGGTACTTCTTGTCTGGTGTCGCGTAGATGGCGGAATGCACAAATCCTTCCGGCAAGGTGGATCCGTTTTTCAGCACGCTGTCGATCATTTTTTGACGGTCCACCGCCAAGCTGAACGCTTTGCGGATTTTGCTGTTTTTGAAGAAATCCTTCTCTCTTTGGTTGAATTCCAGGTACCAAACACTCGATTCTTCAATAACGAATTTCTCTTTGCTGTTTTTGTATTTGTCTAAGAATTCAGCACCCAAGAAGGTGAAGTCGGTTTTGCCCGTTTCATACAAGTTGATCGCCTGGGCGTTGTCTTTTACGATGTTCACATTGACGGTGCTCAATTTCACTTTACCTTTGTCCCAATACTGGTCGTTTTTCTTATATTGGAAGCTTTTCTCATGTTTCCAATCGGACAGTACGAACGCCCCGTTGAATACCATGTTTTTCGCTTCCAGCGCGTATTTGTCGCCAAACTTCTCAACGATGTCTTGACGTTGCGGCAAGAAAGTTGGGAAGGTTAAAAGAGCTTTGAAGTATGGAATCGCTACTTTCAGCTTCACTTCCAACGTTTTGTCGTCAACAGCCTTAACCCCGACATCTTCCGGCTTCGCTTGGCCTTTGTTGTACTCTTCCCCGTTTTCAAGAACGTACATCATTTGCACATATTCAGATGCCGTTTTGGGATCGAGCACACGTTTCCAGGCGTATTCGAAATCTTTGGCGGTAACAGGCTTGCCGTCACTCCATTTCGCATCACGCAGGGTGAAAGTCCAAGTTTTTTGATCTTCGCTCACTTTGGGTTCCCCCGCCGCCATGGCCAATACTGGCTGATCCTTACCGTCCGCTCGGTATAAACCTTCCATGACGTTATCTAAAACCGTAAAGGATACAGCGTCAGTCGCTTTGGCACTATCCAAGCTTGGCGGCTCTTGAAGCTCGATCAAATTGAGGGTTTGCCCGTCATCTGACCCGCTGTTGCTTCCAAAGTTACAAGCAGATAATACCAATGATAGCGCGAGCAAAACGGCGAAAACAGACGAGAACTTAATTCTTTTGCTCATGTAATTGCCCCCTTTTTTTATTATTAAAAAAAACTATAGTTTAGACCTGTTGGTCGTAAACCCTAAATTTGGAAAAAAGAAGAAAAAAATAAAAGGGAGATAACACAATTCAATAATAAAGGATTACTTTTGATTGCATTTACATTTGTCAAGAATGAAAGTACCCTTAAATTTCGAACAATTTTATCTGCTATATTAAATTCCGTATACACCACATAATTATATTTAACTCATTATTCGCGTATTTGTAAAGAGCTATGTTTCGGGAAAATAAATAGAAGCATGTTAAATAAAAAAGGTGGATTCACTCATAAGAATCCACCCATTTTTTTAGTCATGCTAAGCGAATCAAGGGCGCTTTACTTTTTCTCCTTAATAATATACGCCCATTTCAATGTATATTCCGAGCCTGTGGCATGACGATATAAATCTTTTACATAGGTTTTCTGAACATAGGCTTTGGAAGCATAGAAGAGGGGAACAAATCCAGCCTGGCCTTCACCTTCTACATCTGTTAGAATTTTTTCGGCTTGGGTTAATATTTTAAACTGTTGTTTGGAGTCGGTCGTTTTTTTGGCTTGCTCTACCAATTGATCGTATTTTGCGTTTTTAAATCCAGACCAGTTCATTGGATTTTTTGATTGCCAAATCTCAAAATGGCCGATCGGATCATCATAGTCGGCATTCCATGTGAGCATCCCCATGTCATAATCACCACGGCTCAACCGATCCACATGAACTTTCCAGTTTGGCGCATCCAACTTGATATCCCAATCCAATTTTTTCTTCAGCTGTTCTTTGATATTGACCGCCACATCCCGTTTTGCGGTTGAATCATAAGACACCATGACTATATTGGTTGGAGGGGTGGCGCGACCCAACTCCCGCAAACCTTTTTCAAAATACTCCCTTGCCTTGTTTACATCCGGTTTGATGATCTCTCCATTGATGCGGAAGGAATTGATCCCTTCACCGGACAGGGAAGGGGGAACCAAGGCGCCAGCCGGCTCCGAACCGTCTTTCATGATTTCGGCGATGGTCTCGCGGTCAAGCGCAAGCGTAATCGCTTTGCGGATATTCTCATTCTGGAAAAACGGATGTTTTTGGTTTAACAAAATATAGGCCGTCGAAGACTGCTTGACTTCCAAATAATCCGGCGTCTGTTTAAAAGCATCCACAAACGCTTGGTTCAATAATGCGGTATCCAGCTGGTTCGAATTATACAGGTTAATCCCCGTCGCCACGTCTTTGATGATATTGATGTCCACTTTGGTCAGGCTGACGGCATTCTTGTCCCAATAGCTTTCATTCTTGGCCAGCTCAATCTTTTGCGGACTCCACTTGGACACGATGAACGGTCCGTTGAATACGGTGTTTTCCGGTCTGAGACCATAACTTTCTTTATACTTTTCAACGATGTCTTTGCGCTGTGGCAGGTAGGTTGCATGTGTTGTCATATTAATAAAGCTGAGCGTGGGCTTTTCCAAAGTGACGACCAAGGTATGCTCATCTTTTGCTTTGACACCCACTTCATTTGCGCTGGCTTGGCCCCCATTGAAGCGCGCGGCGTTTTTTATGGGATAAAGGATATAGGCATATTCCGACTTGGTTTTCGGATCCAATACCCGTTTCCATCCATATTCAAAGTCAAAAGCGGTCACGGGTTTGCCATCGCTCCACTTCGCGTCTTCACGAAGGTAAAAAGTGTAAACCTTTTTGTCTTCGCTGATGTCGTAATTGCTGGCAATTCCCTCTTCCGGCTTTTTCTCTTTACCCATGCGCATAAGCCCTTCTTGGACATTGTTTAAAACGTTCATGCTCGGAACATCTTTCGCTTTCGCGCTATCCAGTGTTGACAGCTCACCGGTTTCACTCAAACGCAACGTCTGATCTTCACTAAGCGATGAGCCTTCTTGCTGGCTTCCACTGAAGCCACAACCGCCAAGGATCAAACCGGCGGAAAGGATCATCCCTACAATCCCATTCCATTTGTTGCTCATCGGCTAAGCCCCCCTTTATAAAGATTGCTGGATACACTCTTTTCAGATTATTACGTTAAATGATAGAATATTGAGCTTTTGACTTGTACATTATAAATGAATTACTTGCAATAGGAAAGGTTATATTTTAATAATAAATGTTGAAGGGCATATGTTTCACAGTTCATTCATACTCATCAGAGTTGGAGGAGAATCATGTCGCGAGCAAAAAATCCATTTATTCTCACTTCCATCGGGATCATCTTGGGCTTGGGCATATTGAGCGCAAGTGCACAAGCGCAACTTCTCTCGTGGATCGATCACGCCTTCATATTGGGCATCGGCTGGCTTGTCGTTTCAGCTGCGCTCTTTGTCATTCGCGGGGGATTTTTCCATTTATTTGCCAGCAGTTTTAAAAATTTCAATCAATGGCTCTTTTCACCCGGCGCGGCATGGGCCAACCACGAACAGGAAAGGCTAGCGGATCAAAGCCAAACCAATGCATGGCTTCCGCTACTGATCACATCCAGCCTGATGGTCGGACTCTTTTTTATTTTGCTCTCCCTGGTGTTGCTTTACGTCAGGTGATCGGAAACGCATATCACTATTTTTTCATATAAGTCTTCTGGGGTTTTGGCCTCTACCAATTCGTTGTTTACGAACGCAAAGAAAGATTGCGTGCATCGGCCACAATATCCTAAACATGATTCCGCTCGCACTTTTATATTGGGATGTTGATGGCCTTTCAATCGATAGTAAGCGGAGAGGGACCCACTGATTAAGTTGGCCATGCAAAATTCGACTGTCACCATTTTCATCATCAACATCTCTCTTTTCCCAAGTTAGATACTTTCATACTAACACGTTTTGGTTATAATTGACAAAAACAAACGCGTATTCTGTCAAATTGCCCTTATGATAAACAAAACATTGCACGGATGGATCCTTTTTCGTTTTAATACAATAATTATTTTTCAGAATCATTATGTATCATAATAGGTGTGTTCTTTTATTTGAAAATGAGCCGTTTGTTTTGGCAATGACAAATCGACCTCTTATCCATGACAACCCAATAGGTAGTATATTCATATTTTGTATAAAATCATCTGATAAACAAATAAATCATCCATTAATTATTACAACGTTGACACATAACCCACACCAAAAAGTCGGCATGGTTGCCACACCGACTTTACGTTGCGGATGAATAAGTCAAATGAGTTCAATCTAATATCAATTGTTCATGTCAGCGTCTCACTTGTTTGTGTCAGCATAAATTGGCCTGGATTTAACGTTTTCCCTTCCCACACAAAGGCCATCATCCCGTCATCCGACCCGGCTTCATGCCATTCACCTTCTTCCCAGTATATCGCATCTCCCATCTCCACAAAAACGGGAGCGGAAGTGTTGCTTCGCACCCATCCTTTTCCCTGCACAACCATTAACAATTGGTTTGTAACTGCCGGATGCATACCAATCCGACCTTCCGGTTGCACAAAAAAACACCCTACCTGAACAAAGCCATTGGTGCGCAAAACGGGACAGACAAACGCATTTTGGCTATCAAATTTATCAATTCGCTTGGCTAAATGGGTATTAAATCGAAAAATCCGCACAACCAATTTCTCCTTTGTCCTTAATATCTTAATACTCTTTATTATAGAAATTTAATACTAAAAAGAAAACAACCCATTTAACTGGGTTGGATTTCATTTCTTATCCAATCTAACTGTGGGATAGAAACATTCATTTTTTGTTTTAAGATGGAATGATATGTCTGCAAAAGACCTATTTTCTTCTCTTCTATCTTCAACAGTGGCCGGACTCGTTTCACTGCTTCGTCCAATGAGAGTCCCTGATTAAGATAAGTATTCTCCAACAGACGAATTAATTTCTCGGGAAATAGGAGCCGCGCATAGATTAAAGCGAATTCTTCTTGCGAACATTTGCCCTTGGTTTGATATCCTTCCAAAATGGCCTCCAATATCTCCGGGCTTCCCGTTCGACCGTAAGCATAAAGGAGGAGCTGGGCCACATCGGCCGCCCGGACATCCAACGCCAATTCGTTCCAATCGACCAAATGCAACGTGCCATCGGACCCTTTCAATATATTGGGTTGCCGCAACCTTCCATGGCGTATTTTCCCAAACGTACTGGATTCGGTCGCCAACTTGTCGCCGCCGATCTTTTGGTAGTACTCCAGCAGGTTTTCCATCATTCCGATCGTAAAGCGCGAAATGTCAAGCCATATATGATCCAATTCATTGGGTTGCACTGTCCATTTGGCCGCCGTCTGAAAGATGTTCAGATGTTGCAGATCCCTCTGCCACCGCTCTTGCCAATGGCCTATCCATTCATATTCCCGATAGTTGTCGCCCGGAGCGAAATTTTTGGATGACTGGTGCATTTCGGCCAAATGCCGGGCCACTTTGATCCAGTCTTCTTTGCCGTTCAATTGAACGGGAGCGGCCTCAATCCATGGAAGCAAGACGTAACGAAACCGATAGCCATCAATAACCAATTGCCCTTTGTTGGTTTTAACGGGTGTGGCAAGAATTCGCACGGACTTTTTTGCATCCGTCAGATATGTCGCCACCTCATCAAGCAGTTTCCATCGGTCTTGGTCCTTCATGCGAACCCGCTTCAGCACATAAGCGCCTTGATCGGTGTGCAGCTTCAATACTCCCCCCATGGGTTGGGCCTGTGTCACTTCCAAGCCGTAATGATGCGCCAACAATTCAAGCAACCTTTCCTCGCCGGTCCACTCAGCCAAAACCGTCGTCCATTCGTTTACTGACACTATCCCTCACCTCTCGTCATCCCTATGTTATGTGATGGGCAAGGGAATCGTGCCTAGATCTTATGAAACACAATAAGAATTACCATGTCTTTGCCCGCTCACCGCATACTGGGCACCATATTTGTATCCCTCCGCCCGTTATGCAGGAGCGTGCACATGGACATGAAAATTGGATATCGAACCTTCACACGATCGTCCCCATCCACTTGACAATAAAAAAACCGCTTTTCCTAGCGGTTCAGGTGATATAATGACTATCGGATCCGTTATTGGTGCTTTAGACAGCCAGTTCTCATCCAGGAACCTGCCCGTGGATCGGCAGGTTTAACCCGAAATTAAAAAAGCAACGGCTCAAGTGACTTCATGTCTCACTTGTGCATGAACCATCACGATTCAACACTTTTATCCTAAGTATTCGAAGTAGTTTTTCTCCGTCTCCCACAGACCGATTTTGTAAAGGTTTGGAAGATGGGGAGAAAGAAGATTCCAAATAACAATTGCTAGATTCTCTGAGGTAGGATTTAAATTCTTAAATTCTTCCGTATCCAAATTCAAATGCTTATGATCAAATTTTTGAAGCACAATTTTATCTACGATTTGATCTAATTCAGCTAAGTTGATAACCATCCCAGTAATCGGGTCAAGTTCACCTGCTACTGTTACATCGAGATAGTAATTATGTCCATGTCCATGGGGATTATTGCATTTTCCAAAAATCTTTCGATTTTCTTCCGCAGAAAGCTGTTCGCTGTGCAAACGGTGGACTGTGCTGAAGTGATACTTTCGAGTTAATTTTATCATAGATCCTTTCTCCTTTTCGGAATACAAAAATGGGCTTTCCCATAATCTGATCTTATGCAATTCACTATCGGGCACATTGCCTTCCAATGAATTCCAAAGGTATCTGACGATATTTTCTGTGGTTGGAACATGTTCACGGAAAAACGGATGTTCCCGATTCAAAAACTTTCCATCCAATTCTTCGTTCACTAGATTTTTCACTACATGATCAATATCCTTGATATTTACTACGATCCCTGATCTTTCATTCACTTTCCCACTGACCATCACTTCTAAAGTAAAATCATGCCCATGGCCATGAGGATTGCTACAAAAACCAAACAGGCGCCGATTTTCTTCCTCACTCCATGAAGGGACACGAATCACATGCGCAGCGGAAAAGGATAGTTTTCTTGACATATAGATCATGATATTTTCTCCTGCCTCCAATTTTGACTTTCAAATCACGGACCAACGTTTTTCTCATACATAGACAATGGCTACATACCCAGTCTACTTGGTGTGTATTATAGGACTCCTTTGGGCGGTAAAATTTTGACTTCGTCGATATGGGTGTTTAAAGGTCTTCGGGCAATATCGAGTACAGATTCCGCTACAGCTTCAGGATCTAACATATCATTTGGGTCAAAACCGGTTTGGTCTACTGCTATCCCTGTACGTATCGCTCCTGGGCTGATAACCGACACTCTAATGTTAGCCTCTTTTCCTTCTTCGTTTAAAATCTTAGAAAATCCCCTTACAGCATATTTAGATGTTCCGTATGCTCCATTATTTGCAAGAGGAATGTAACCAGAAATGGAAGCAATATTAATAATACGACCTCCACCTTGTAATTTCATAATGCGAAATGCTTCCCTTGAGCATAAGAACAATCCGGTTACGTTTGTTTCTATAACTTGATTCCATTCATCTACAGAGGTTTCTAAAATGGGTTTAAATATAGCAGTTCCCGCATTGTTAATCAGTACATCTAACCGATTATGTTGCTTCATAATATAGGCAAACAGTTTTTTTACGCTTTCTTCATCCGTTACATCTAAGTGAATTTCTTTGATTTCGCCAGGCCGAGGAACGGTTTCTTCTGTAAACTCGGCTGATCTAGAGGCAACCCATACAATCGCTCCTTCGGCAGCCAATTTTTTCGCGATAGCTTGCCCTAATCCGCGAGTTCCACCTGTAACCAATGCAACTTTTTGCTTCATGATTTGTTTCATCCTATCGTCTTATATTTGATCGCATCCAACCAACATCTCTCTTGTTTAACAAAGGAAACATTAGAGAACCGGTATCTTAGATAACCACATGGATGTAACTTTTCAATGTATCCGCAAAGGAATGCACTCATGGAATGTGTCAATTAAAATTTGACAAATGGATGCCTCATTTGGGGGGCAACCCACAACCATCCACGAAGACATCATCTAAGCGCAAACGTTTTATTTTACCGATTTGACGCTCGCATATTGGTAATTCGATGCTTAAATTCTAGCAAAAGATCATCGAACTTACTAGGGCGTGTCTGTTTAAATATGTCAGTTGGATCGCACATTACTTTTTACATTGTTACTCGTTGAAACATGAACCTCTACATCAGCCTTAATTAAGAGTGAGGATGGGTAGGGGGTTAACCCCTTCGCATCCTCACTCCCATCCCTCGTTTTTACAACTATGATCATTTTCTTGGGCCAATATCGCTCGAGGGTCCAGCATAAATGGACAACTCCCCGATATGATAATTAAATCCCCTTCAAAGGGAAACAGGGAGCTTTCTATTCATTTTATTTCTTGCCATTTAGTACATCTAATATCTCAATGACTGCTTGAATGACTTCTTCAGATTTCAGATTACCGTTGCCCAATTTCGCGAATTGTTCTTTTAAGGCAGCAAAGTCGCTATAATAAACTTCAAAATTCCTCATGACTTCTTCCCAAAGTTCTCGACTTCTATATCCCGTAACTCCTATTGGTATCAATTTAAGCCCTTTTTCTTTTGCAATTTCAAACTCTCTTTTGACACCGGGAGAATTAACCAGTTGATTGTCTTGTATTTTGTTTCCAAAAATAAATATAGCAATTCCCGCTTCTTGAATTAAATCTTTTCTGTATTTCTCCCACCGCTCCGTCAACGATTCTTCCTGAGTTGCAAACCGCGGGAGAGGACGCATTAAAAGATGATTGTCAATTTTTCTTTCATTTGTTTCATAAACACTTTCCAATACGCCATTTATGACTGAACTGCCCACTCCGTCTCCAAAACCTGTAATGACTTTATATCCTCTCTTATTAAGTTGATAACCCAGATTATGAATGAATCTAGTAGGATCTATATCCTTCAGCATGAACTGATCATATTGCGCGGCGCTCCCAGATATCAACACATTATTTCTGCTATATCGCTGGTGAAGCAAGCTCAAAATCTGCTCAATATCAGAATAATCATCAATTAATATGGGTCTTATGCAATACCGAATTAAGTCTGCGCACTTCAAATCTTGCTTGATCTTATCATACTGATACTCCTGATCCCCTATATCCCCTTTCGGATAGTTTTTTCGTTGAACTTTCTTGAAGAAACAGTAGTGAGGTCGGGTATGTCCATCCACCAACGCACGAATGCGACTCAAAATATGCTCTAAATTAGGATCATCAAAGCTAAATCCAATGAACAAAAATGTTTTGGAAACAAGTTCGCCTTTCAAATTAAGGGTAAATAACTTTTTTTTCTCTTCGTACGTTTCATAATCATCTTTGATAAGTACCGCTTGATCAGCCAACTCGACATCCCCATGCATTTTATAAACAATAGCATCTCTTCTGGGTTTAATGATGGAAAAGTCCTGTATGCGCTTCTTCACGTCTGGTGTTTTTCCGTTTTGAATCAGAGCCTTTTCAATGAGTTGATCATAATTAGTAGTCCAATATGTTTTAATAGGCAAGCTGGCGAGGGTATGGTGGTTCTTTGTGATGACTCCTTCCTTGTCAAAATATTGGATAATGAGTTCCGTCAGTTCTTGTCTGCTGCGATTTTTGTTATAGAAATACTGGGCTAAGGCCACTAAATCAGTTTCTTTTTCAACATCCAACCCTAAATCCATCGCTGGCTCCCGCAGCAATTCTTTCCATGGAACAAATCCAGCTGGCACAGATAAACCTGCACCGGCAAAAATGGCAGCCCTATCTTCCATTATTGCTTTCAAATAATTGTTGATAAATGTTTGTATGCCAGCTGTAATTTTCATAATAAGCACTCCTTCATAAAGGTTTGTCAGTATATTTAGTATAATCTTGGCAAACCCCATAAGTCTAGACATTGATGTAGTTCCAGGGGTTATAGATCAAACACAGGATACTTCATGAAAAAAGGCTCCTTTCTTTTTGAATTTCAACTTAAGACTTGTCTGAAAGGGGTAATTCATTCATCTAACTGACTGGGGTTCATCAGGAAATAGTAATGTGTTATAATCGCTTACAATATTAATAATTTTTTAAAGGGGTAGTAGCATGAATATTCGCAATATATATCTCGACTATAATGCTATTTCTTTGCGGTTAGACACGCTGGCAAAAGATATCATGTCAGCTAACTTTGATGGATTAGTGATTATTTTGCGTGGTGGTTCGTTCGCTGGCATGCATTTGGCTTTTCTCACAGGACTCCCTTACTACTTTCTTCGTTACGATCGCAAAATAGAAAAGCCGGCATGGTTAGGCAACATACCTGAAAAAAAACGTTTATTGATTTGCGAAGATTTCGCCGGCATGGGAAAAACGCTCATCAATTGCAAAAAATTCCTTGTCGATTTGGGTTATGATGTGTCCACCCTGGTGATTTGCAAAGATCGAAAATCGGCCTCCACCCCCGATTATTATTGTTTTGATTGTCAAGAAACAAATGCTCGATTCTTGTTGCCATGGGAAAGATATCGCATTAATCCTTCAACAGGAACAGCATCTGAAAATCAGGAACTTTTGGATCATGAATATGAGCGTACAGCATGGGATATGGATGGAGTATTCATAGATGGCATCAAATCGGCCCAAATACATAATGGTTCAGAAGGGACTCCTTTCCTACGGGATCAGGATCCGATTGCTAAATACGCGCCCGTTCCTTTAACTCAAGACATCATTATTTCAAGCCGACCGGTTAGTCACAAAGAGTCAACAGAAAAGTGGTTTCGCACACACAACATATATGTGCCGATTATCTTTAGAGATGACGATGTTGAGTTGTCGACATTGGAGAGCGTTGCCAAATGGAAGGGGAGTCGAGCGATTGAACTTGGATTTACGCATTTTGTATCGGGTAATTCAGAAGTCGCTTTATTCATAGCCGCATTTTACCCTGAGTTGCGTGTTATTTGGTGGAATCAAGGACATCCCATTTCTTTGCAAGCATCCAAATAGAATCGTCCTGTAGGTTTTATCTGCAAGTTATTTCAAAAGTCATTGATGAGCGGAAAAACCTTTTCCCAATGAACGCCGATGGACAAGTGAAGCAAATGGGAAAACGGTTTTGGAGCGCCCGCCATCCATTCAGACGCGCAAGCCGCGTCTTTTTTTGAACAGCAAGTTGTTTTCTCATGAGACAAAAAACGAGCCTTATGATTTCCTCCGCTAGCGTACGGGCGATCATACTTCCCAATCCGCTCAAGCTTCCCGCGATCAGAGCCACTCTCGCTTCACTCATCTTGCCACATCCTTTCCCTATGCACATCATAATTATCTCTCATATGGTTAAGAATAAACTAACGTTGCCCAACCCTTGCATGTTCGATGAAGTTTTCCATTTATATTCCAATGGGAAGGTGACCTACCGTGCAAAAAGCAAAGAACGCGCAACCCTGTTCAGAAAATGAGATTTGCCAATTGTATTAAAGAAAGGGGCGTGCAACTGGAGGAAATCGCGGAATTAACCTTATACTTGCAAAAGGATTATTATCCCGACATCACGCTTGCCGAGTGCCTGGAACACGTCAATCAAGTGTTGACCAAACGCGAGGTGCAAAACGCCGTCATCACTGGGATTCAGCTTGATGTGCTCGCCGAAAGGAACTTATTGGAAAGACCTTTGCAACAGATGGTCATGCATGATGAAAGCTTGTATGGGATCGATGAGATATTGTCAGTGGCCATCTTAAACGTATACGGCAACATCGGCTTGACCAATTACGGATTTATTGATCGCGTCAAACCCGGCGTTCTCGCACGGCTGAACAATAAGCATGACGGGGAGATCCACACTTTTCTTGATGACATCGTCGGAGCGATCGCCGCTTCCGCCGCCGCCCGGCTCGCCCACAACCGCAAGCGGTTACAAGAAAAATAGCCGTTCTCAGCCAGCGCTTGTTGCGAGCTAAAAACGACTGCATTCCGTTTGACGGCCATTCTCTTATGACAAGCGTTGGTTGCGATCCTCAGATCTCCTTGTAATAAACCATCCCGTTCCGTTCTTCGACGGACAGCTCTCCCCGCAAGCGCAAATACTCCAGATGCGCCAATGTCTCCGACAGGGCGAACCGGAGGTTGTGGATGGTGTGATCGGTGCCGAACTGATGCTCACACACTTCAAACGCCGTCGCTCTCCGCTTGTCCACAACGAAAGATCGCATTTCATTTAAACGCTGGGCATGATGCCGCTCCAATGCTTCAATCCGTTCGTTATAGTGATCAAACATGGGTCCATGCGACGGAAAGACTTTGGTTACCTCCCGCTCTTTCATCCGTTCCAACGTCACCAAATAATTGTCCAGCGGATTGGGATGGCAGTTCGGCCACAAGCTGATGTTGGGCGTGATCTTCGGCAATAAGAAATCGCCACCGATCAGCCACTTTCGCTTGGGATCGTAAAAACTGAGATGGCCGTCGGCATGGCCCGGCGTATGCAAGACTTCATAGTCGACGTCCCCCAGGCGAATCCAATCCCCCGGTTCAAGCCAAGAAGCTTTGGGATGGGGCTCCACCCATGGATGGAAACTGCGCATATGATCCGGAATCTGTGTCGCCCACTCATCAGGCAAGCCGTGGCGCGCAAAAAACGACATCATTTCTTCAGGCATCTGGCTGTCGCGCCCAAAAAACATTTGCGCTTGTTCATGATCGGTGCGGGAAAGGTAGACAGGCGCTCCCGTCCACTGTTGCAAGGTGCCCGCCAGTCCATAATGGTCGGGGTGATAATGGGTCAATACGATTTTCTCCACCTCTGCCCATTGCCAACCTCCCGCTGCTTGTGCTTCTTGCCAAGCCCGCACGTCCATTTCGATATTCAAACCGGCATCGATCAAGGTAATCCCTGTCGAGCCCTTAATGACATACGCATTGATCATCCGCAAGGCAAACGGCAACGGCAACGAAATCTGATAGATGTCTTCCCATTGATTCATCCCTTATTCCCCTTTTTCTCGTTTGATCCAGTCACGGAGATTCTCCACTTCATATGTAGCGCGCACAGCAGAGGCTCGGGCCATCTCCCTTGTGGTAATTCCCGTGAACACAAGGAGTGTATCGATGCCGCTCCGCACACCCGCCAATATATCTGTATCCAAGTTATCCCCTATCACCAATACCCTCTCTGGCGGCACGCCAAGCGCCTGGAGGGCTAAGCGCATGATGATCGGCTCCGGTTTGCCGATGAATAACGGATCGACACCCGTCGCATAAGCCATCCCCATCGCGAGCGACCCGCTTCCGGGGAGAAGGCCCGCTTCTGTCGGCAAAGCCCGGTCCGCATTCGTACCGATAAAGGTGGCACCGGCACGAATACTCAAGCATGCCTTTTTCATCTTGTCATATGTGAATGCCCGATCCAATCCCGAAACCACCACGTCCGGATTCTCGTCGGTCAGCCGAATCCCTTGATCCCGAAAGGCTTGTTGCAATCCTTCTTCGCCAATCACAAACACGGACGGCGCGTTCAGCTCCTGTTTGACATATTGGGCCGCCGCCAATGCCGAGGTGTACACTTGCTCCGCGGTGGCGGGAAAACCGAACTGACGCAACTTTTCAGCCACTTGTTCAGGGGTGCGTGTCGAATTATTGGTCAAGTACAGATAAGGCACGTCCTGTTTGTGGAGCCACTCAATGAATTCAAGGGCGCCATCAATCCGCTCTGTGCCGCGAAATAAGGTTCCATCTAAATCGATCAAGTAGCCATGGTATTTTTTCATTTGTTCACACAACCCACCATTATCATTCGTTCGCTTTCCTTCGTATAGGGATGGCCTGCAAAATCACCATATGCTTGGACAACGGTCAAGCCGGTTTGCTCCATCCATTGCCGGAGGCGCGGATATTCAACCATTTTAACCCGCTCCTCATATCGCCGTTCCCCTCGTTCATCTTTGACAGTGATCTTTTTGCAGACAAAATCCCCGTCAATCCAGCGCTCTTCCCGTATCCATACATTGTCTTCTTCCCTGACGCTCTCCGGCACCAAGTTTTGTTCAACGGCATGCCGATTCAGAAAATCCATCACAAACTGTCCCTGCGGTTTCAAGACGCGGTGGATTTCGCTTAGTACACGGAGATTATCTTCATCACGCTCAAAATAACCGAACGAAGTAAATAAGTTTAAGACGACATCAAACGTGTGATCCACAAAGGGCAGGGCTCTCATATCCCCATGGACAAAAGGGATCGCCAATCCTTCTGATTCTCTCACTGCATGGGAAAGGAGAACGCGCGACAAATCCAACCCCACCATGGAGTATCCTTTCCGCGCCAATGCGATCGTATGCCGCCCCATTCCGCAACACAGATCGAGAATAAGTTGCTTTTCTTGTAGCTGAAGCCATTCTTGCAACCTCGCCACTTCTCGGGAGGCATCTTGTCTACTACGATGTTTATAGACTATCAAATAATCTTCGCCAAAACTTTTCTCGTACCAATTTGACATGATGTCCCCTCCTGATCATTTCTCATTGATTGTACCATGTCCGCGCCAAAAGAAAAACGACACGACAGGCGTGCCGTTTAACTTGTCTGTTTTTGTTTGATGCGGAAGATGCAATGCTGTCCGCCCTTGGCTTGACACTCCGGACGCTCCACCCGGGCATCCAGCAATCGTTCAAACCAATTGAGTTCACATTGGCAAGCTTGATTGTATTGATTGGCGACTTGGGCAATGGGACAATTATATTCAATGAGTTCGTAGCTGCCATCGGGCAACTTCTCAACTTTCACCATGTACCCTTTTTGGTCTTGAAGCTCGGCCAACATGCGCACTCTTTCACTAAGATCTTTACCGGCAAATTCAGCCTGGTGCGCCTCGGTTAACCGTTCTTCACGATTGTGAAAAATCTGGTTGATCATCTCTTGACCAAAATTTTTTTCAAGATCGTGCAATAAATCGATGGTAAAGTTCGAATAACTCTTTGGGAAGTATTCATCCGACTTTTCCGTTAGGTAATACTGACTGGTTGGTCGGCCCATCGCTTGTCTCAAAAGCCGTGCTTGGATTAGCCCATCCCGTTCCAAGGTGTTGATGTGGCGCCGCACGGCCATTTCTGTGACTCCCAGACGTTCGGCCATTTCCCCTACTGTAAGCGGCCCTTCCATTTTTAGCATCAATAGGATCTCTTTTCTGGTTGAACCCGCTTCGCTCATCTGCATCACCTTCCTTTCTCCTCTTTTCTCTCTTCTGATATACCCTTTATGCCAACCAATCTGCTCCCAATTCTTGCTTTAAATAGGATTCTACTTGTTCGCTGAATGAAGTGTATAACTCCATATCACCTAACATCGGGCGAATTTCAGTCCAGGTGACCTTATCATAATAACGTACCAGACGCTCGCGAAGTTGCACATGTTTTTTCAATGTTTCCGCCACGTCTGCCGAAATGACTTTTTCGTCTAACAAGATCTCAACGATATCCGAATATCCCCCTGGATCCCGCATGATAAATCCATCAATCATTACGCTGCCAATGTCGATCATGCATTCTACCGCCAAGTGCAAAGCGCGCTCCGCCGCAAACTTTTCCGTAAGGCCGCTTGTTTGCGGATCCATTTGACGCAATACCTCTTGACATTGGGCCAAATAACATAATTGTACTTTAATTCGCTTTACATTAACATCATACACCATATATCGGTTCCCCCTACATTGGAAAATGCCGTTTTATTGACACTCATATTGAATTATAAGCCAGGCGTTGGAATGCAAACCATTACATATGAGTGACAATTAATCCCTCAACCGAAAGGGAATAATCACTCCCCGCCATGCGAACATTACTCCCGAAACCTAAATAGGAGGGATGACCTGTGCAAATTTCAACAAAAGATTTGCAATATCTGACGGATGAGATGTCCTGGGAACTTCTTGCCATGAAAAAGTGTCATCATGCCGCCCGCGAAGTGCAAGACCCTGCCATCGCCACCTTGATCAACCAAGTGGGACAAATGCATCAACGCCACTATGAAACATTGTTGGTCCAGTTGCAGATGGCAACAGGGGCGGGCACACCCATGCCGGCTACGGCACAAATGCCGCAAATGACCCAATAGGAGGAGATCCAATCGTGAACCCAAACCAACAAAACATCATCGGTCCTGAGCGTTCTACCGGTTTGCCGCAAGTGAAGGGGCCCGAAATCAACGACCGCGATATCATTAACGACATGCTGGCGATGGAAAAATATATGGCGGCCGGGTATAACACCGCGGTGAATGAAGCGAGCAACCAGCAATTGTTTGATATCCAACTCCAACTGTTAAACGAAGTGCACCGCGCCCAGCGCGATCTGTTTAACCTGATGCACCAAAAAGGCTGGTACAAATTGGAGGCGGCGGAACAGAACAAAGTCACTCAAAAAGCGCAGCAGTTTGCCAACTACCGCTCGCAATTTCCATATCAATAAAGACCGAACCCCTCATGCCCATGGGGGGGTAGCTTGCTGACAAGCCGGCCTTGGAGTCGATTGATGAGTCTTCGTTTCATGGTTGCCTTATCGGAAAGTATCTCCCAGTAACGAAGCTTTCACCCACAGGGCAGTATTTTTGCGCCGGCATTCGACGCGCGTGTTTGTTTATCCGACAAAGTCACTAGTTTTGTCAGCTAGTGACTTCCTTTGTCTTGATTGAAGGAAATATTTTACAATGGGCGAAATCGTACAAAAACACTTATTTTTTGGGGAGGGTAAAAGATGGCTCAAGCGGGGTGTATCTCTACTAAAGAAGCGGCTGAGCGCTTGCAAGTCCATGCTCGCACCGTCCGCAATTGGATTGATACGTTTCAAGAATATATCGGTCCCAATTGGAACGAGCGAGGCCATTATGTCTTGTCGGAGGAAAGCTTTAGCCGTTTGCTGGATATCAAAAAGCGGCTCAACGACTCCAATAAGACGTTAAAACAAGTCCGTGAAGAGTTGATCCAAGAGGGGAAAATCTCACTTTCCCAACCGCCTTCCACGGCGGAACCAACCAGATTGGACACGGAAACAACCGAAAAGATGTTTCATCATTTGCTGGAAACCATCGACAATGTGGGCGATTTGGTGGAAGAATTGTATGAACGGATGGAACGCATGGAAACGCACATGGTTGGATTGTTTGAATCATTGGAGGAGATGGAGCAAAAAGTGTTGACGGTCAGCTATGATTCCGTCTCAGCCAATGAAGTGCAACATATGTTTGATGAGATTCGCAAAAAACAAGACCAATTGCGGATTGAACTGCGCAATGTCTCGTTCACCCAACGGCTGACCGCCGCCACCAGCGAATACGGTTTGTTGCCGCGCCGGCAGAAAAAATCCCGGTTCTTTGGACTTTTATAATGTTATCATGATCGGCTGAGCCCATTCATTTTTACGCCATTTATATCTCACCTTTCGGGTCCGGGTTCCTCTCGGTATAATGGAAGAAAACACTTCTGAAGGAGTTTTTCTTTATGTCTAATGATTGGGTGTTTTTATATGATGACACAGTCAATACCCGAACCCGCTTTGTCAGCTTTATGGGAGAGACGAATCGGTTTGATCTGGCCATTACGGTGACCGACCGTTTCTATGGCAAATTGCTGGTGCTGAACCTGCAATCAAACCGTTTTGCCATTATTGGCCAAGATGATTTGGATGAGCCCGGCTATTTGGAGCATGTGTACCAATTGTCAGAGGCGGAAGCGGAAGAACTGCGCCAATTCTTGTATACCATGATTTGACACACATATTCTCCCCCGCGCCATCTTATCTTAAGCGTAAGGGAGGCGGAACAGATGACATTCTCACACGAAAAAATCCAACCGGAAGAATTTCCAGAAGGCCCCTATGGCGCGGCGCACAATCAGAAGTTGGGCAAGTCGACGCCATGGAAACCGGGTCAACAGGTCCATTCTGGCTTTACATATGAAATGCGGGAGTTTCATGAAGGCATCGCCAGGGAATATCCCGGAAGCCACCCCACGCATGATGAACCGGACGAGCCAGCTCTTTAGTTTTGAGCTGGCTCGTTCCATTTCGCTATTCCTTTTTTTCTCCCACCCGTTTCAGCACAAAATAAGCGCATCCGAAGTTGCAAAATTCATTTAGATATTCCTGAAGATAGCTGATGCGCGTCTCTGTTGTCGCCCGGGCATGCTGATCGGCGAAAAAACCCTTGAGCCTTAATTGCCCGTATCCCCAATCCCCCACGATATAATCATATTTCGCCAAAATATCGCTATATCGGCGGCGAAAAGCCTCAGCATTCCATCCTTCACGATAATTGGTCAACACTTCATACTCCAAACCATATATCTGAATACGTTCCATGACGATCAACCTTTTCTGTTCCTATTCTCCATTATATGTTATCACATCCTGTAACAGGTAAAAAACCTTCTGTATCACGAAAAGGGATTTGGGCACCTTAGCAAATAGGAGGTGAAGAAATGAAACGCTGGATATACTTTATTCTCGTTAGCCTTCTTTTTATTCCTGCTTGTGCCAACAACAACGGGGATGAACAGGGTATGGAAAACCGCGGCGGCACGTTGAACAACAGCACCCCGGAACCGTTATATCGTGAAGAGGGCCAAGAAACACGGATTGGCCGCGTGCGGAATGACACGATGACCGGTGAAGAAAACGCCGGTGGCGGCGGCCAGAATGAAGTGGGATATTTCAGATATAATCCAGAAAATTATCACAACAAAGCGGGCGCAACCACAAGCGTGTTTGTCGACCGCGACTTGCTCGCCCGCCACATTTCGGAATTGGTTGCGTATCTCCCCAATGTCAAAACCGCCACCACACTGGTCACAGATGATCACGTGTTTGTGGGCATCGCGACCAAAAACGGAAAAATGGACCCCAAAACCGTCAAAGAGGCCAGACGCACGGCTGAAAGCGTCACCCCCCGTTATTACCGTGTCCATATCACCACCAACCGCAGTTTGGAATCGCAGATGAACGACATCGGCATGCGCATGGTCGGCAACCATGATGTCGAAGGGGTGAAGGGCGATTTGGAGCAACTCCTGCGCAAGCTCGGGGATGAGACACCGCCGGACGTCAACGAATCAGCCAATCCCAACTCCCTGCGCCAAGTCAATCCGCGAATGGACTAGGATGAGAAAAGGACGACCCTTATCACAAGAGCCGTCCTTTTTTTATTCGTTACTGCGCCAATTTTTGTTGGTCGTTTTTTTGCGCCGATTGCACCTGCTCATGCGCATGGTAGGAACTGCGCACCAACGGACCGGATTCGACATGGGAGAAGCCCATGCTGAGTCCGATTTCTTTCCACTGCGCGAACTCTTCCGGTGTGGCATAACGTTCGATTTTCAAGTGCTTTTTCGTCGGTTGCAGATATTGGCCGATCGTGACGATATCCACATCATGCGCGCGCAGATCCCGCATCGCTTCAACCACTTCATCGAAGGTTTCACCGACGCCGACCATGATGCTGGACTTCGTCGGGATGGTCGGCTGCATCTCTTTGGCCCGTTTCAGGAGCTCCAACGAGCGGTCATACTTCGCTTTGGAGCGGACGCGGTCGGAACGGCGGCGCACCGTTTCAATGTTGTGGTTGAGGATATCCGGTTTCGCATCCATCACCACTTTGAGCGCATCCCAGTTGCCCAAGAAGTCAGGGATCAACACTTCGACACTGGTCAACGGATTCCGTTTGCGGACCGCTTTGATCGTGGCCGCAAAAATAGCCGCTCCCCCATCATTCAAGTCATCGCGGGCAACAGATGTGACCACCACGTGGCGCACACCCATTTGCTCAACCGCTTCCGCCACCCGTTCCGGCTCTGCCCAATCCAACTCCGTTGGCAGACCCGTTTTCACCGCGCAGAAACGGCAAGCGCGCGTGCAAATATCACCCAAAATCATGAAGGTGGCCGTACGGTTGGCCCAGCATTCGAAGATATTGGGGCAACGCGCTTCTTCGCAGACGGTGTGCAATGTCTTGCTCCGCATCATCCGCTTCAACTCTTGGAAATTTTCATTTGTATTCAAGCGAACTTTCAGCCACTCCGGCTTCCGTTCTTTGGTCACATGGTTCTCTGACACCTAAATCCCCCCTGAAAAAAACCACATCCGCCTATCTATGTGACAAGTGATTCTTCAATGTCTCCTTTATATTACCACAAAGGATGGAAAACTAAGCTATCTTGTTTACAAAGTGGTCTCGAAGTCGATTTTTGAGTCTCCGTTCCTTGGTCGCCTTATCGGAATGTAGCTCCGTCACCGAACTCCGGCGCGGGCAACAATCACATTCGTTGTCGCTATCGCTCCGTTGCCCGCTTTCCTCCTCCGTTCTTAACGAAGCTTGATTAACAGCTCCCAGTCACTCCGCTTTCAAAAATCTTCCTTCTCTGGGGTTTGTCTTATCCAGCTATCCTCTTATGTCCGATTTCGACTTTGGATTAGAAGATAGATAAAATAAGGGGCGCCAATCACGGCCGTAAACACACCGGCGGGAATCTCATGAGCCGCATACAAGGTTCTCCCCAACAGATCCGCGACCATGACAAAAATGCTTCCCAAGAAGGCCGACGCGGGCAAGAGCGCACCATAAGAAGACCCCACCAAACGGCGGGCCGCATGGGGAGCAATCAAGCCGACAAAGCTGATCCCTCCCGCAAAAGCGACGGAGGCGCCCGTCAAAGCCGTACTCAAAAACAAAAACAGCACACGATCCCGATGCACGCGGCTTCCCAGTCCTGTCGCGACATGATCACCCAGCTGTTGTACGTTCAGATGGCGGGCAAAGAAGAAGATGAGCGGCAAAAAGACCGCCATCCATGGCAAGATGATCATGACCTGCTGCCAATTGCTGCCATAGACACTTCCCGTGATCCACGTTTTCGACTGGACGGCTTGCATCTCCGGCCCAAGCAAAATGACCAGATTGGTGAAGGCCTGCATCGCCGTATAAAAGCCAATGCCCAATAAGATCAACCGAAAAGGGGTTACCCCCTGGCGCCAAGATAAGAGATACATGAACAAAGCGACGGCCATGGCGCCGACAAACGCGGCCAGGGGCACCCAATAGAGCGGAACCGTGAGAGCCGTCGAGCCATCACTGAAGAAAGTCATCACCGTGACGGCGGCGACGGTGGCCCCTCCCGTAATGCCGATCAAGTCGGGCGAGGCCAGCGGATTGCGAATGACCGCTTGCAGGATCGCCCCCGAAACGGCCAACCCCGCTCCGGCGAGAAGGGCGATGATCACGCGCGGCAAACGCAGCGTTTCCACCACCAACGTATGGTAAGGGTTCCCCAAACCCATGAACACCTTCAACACATCTTGCGGGGCTATGTACATTTCGCCGACTCCCACGCTGACGCACACAGCCAACAAGGTGAAGCCGGCCAGCACAATGAGGACCCCGATCACCTTGGCGTCTACGAGCTGGGAAAAACCCTTCCACCGCCACGTCCACATCTTCTTCATGTCCGCTCGCCTCCATTTCGCAAAGCCAAGTAAATAAAGAAAGGCGTCCCGATGATGGCGGTCATCACCCCGACAGGAATCTCCTGTTGATTCATGATAAAACGCCCGCTGATGTCAGCGATGAGCAACATGGCCGCCCCATAGACCAGGCAGTAAGGAAAAACCCACCGGTGATCCGTCCCTACAAACCAACGCACGATGTGGGGCACAACCAAACCGACAAACACGATCGGACCGGCGACGGCCACCGCGCCACCCGCCAACAGGATAATCACAACCGAGCCCAACCATTTGATCAATCCCGTTTTCACACCCAAGCCAACGGCGACTTCATCCCCCATCAGCAAGATGTTGACGGCGCGGGACAACAAAAACGCCAGCACAAATCCGCCCACCATGAAAGGAAACACGGGAACCGCCAACTCCAACTTGCGCCCTTCCACGGACCCCGTCAGCCAAAACAGCAACTCATTCAATCCTTTTTCATTCATGACGAGCAAGCCTTGGGTCAACGAGGAAAACAACGCCCAAATCGCCGAACCCGCCAGCGTCAATTTGACCGGCGTCAACCCTCCTCTTCCCGCCGAACCCAAAAAATACACGGCAAAAGAAGATATCGCGGCTCCAACAAATCCAAGAGCCATCAAGGAAGACATTGCCGTCAAGGAAAAGAAAGAAACACCCGCCACGATAAGCAAACTCGCGCCCGCATTCACACCCAATGTTGCGGGGGAGGCCAACGGATTGCGCGTCAACGCTTGCATCATCGCGCCGGCAACCGCCAAGCTCCCCCCCACCATCACGGCAATCAAGGTTCTGGGCACACGCGTTGTCTGAATGATCAGATGTTGGTTGGAACCATTAAAATGGGTAAACGACTCCACTACTGTATGAAATGGGATGCGTATGATACCGACACTGACACTTAACACCATCAACAACCCAACGAGCAGCACACCGCCAAAAAGACCAAACCATTTGCGTCCAGGTGTGTAAGCAAGTTCTTTCAACTAATGTCACCTTCGTTCCGTTATCTCTTCCACTAAAACCAATTTTAGTCTATGTGAAGGGTGAAATCGTGTCAATGACGTTGAAAATCATTATCAAAAAATGATTGACAAGCCATCGTCACAGGCGCTATAGTAAAGGCAACGAAATAATTGATAATCATTATCAGTTACACACCTGAAAGGAGTTACCTCTATGATCGGACTTAAGAAACATTTTCTTCGTTCTCTGCTTGTCTTCAGCGCCATGCTGATCGCACTTGTCGGTTGTTCATCTTCCCCTGCGCCCAAGGAAAAGGCGACGGAACAAACACGCACCATTCAACATGCCATGGGCACCACCAAAGTGCCGGCCGAACCCAAGCGCGTGGTTGTCTTGACCAATGAAGGGCTTGAAGCGGCGCTCGCCTTGGGCGTCAAGCCTGTCGGTGCGGTGGAATCGTTTACGGCAAAGCCTTTTTACAAGCATCTGTTGGCTGAAACCAAAGGCGTCAAAACCGTGGGAAATGAGCATGAGCCAAACCTCGAAACGATCGCCAGCTTGAAACCGGATTTGATCATCGGCAACAAAATGCGCCAAGAAAAAGTGTACAGCCAGCTCAACGCCATCGCGCCAACCGTATTTGCGGAAGAACTGCGCGGCGACTGGAAAGTCAACTTCGACCTGTACGCCAAAGCGCTGAACAAAGAAGCCGAAGGCAAAAAAGTATTGGCTGACTATGAGAAAAAAGTGCAAGAAGTGAAACAAAACGCAGGCGACCTGTTGCAGCAAAAAGTTTCCGTCATCCGTTTCATGGCCGGCAAAACCCGCATCTACCAACAACAAAGCTTCACCGGCGTATTGTTGAAAGACGTTGGGTTTGCCCGCACGGAACTGGGACAAAAAGACGACTTTGCGATGGAAATCTCCAAAGAACAGATTCCGCAAGGCGATGGTGACATCATCTTCTACTTCACCTATGATGAAGGGGATAAAAAAGGTGATGCGCAAGAACAAGAAATCACCAACGATCCATTGTGGAAAAACTTGACGGCGGTGAAAAACAACCGCGCCTTTAAAGTGGATGACGTGATCTGGAACACCGCTGGCGGCGTCAAAGCCGCAATGATCATGTTGGATCAACTGAACGGAATCGTCAACCAAATCAAGCAAGCAAAATAACATAACCGTAAGCGAGGCTCCATCTTGAGATGGGGCCTCGCTTTTTTCCTCAATCTACCATCATGGAATTCCATGGATCGTGGCAGACTATCCACATCAATCTTAACTATGATCTATGGTGATGACCATGAAGAGACGATGGCTATTGCTCTTATGCTTGATCCTCCTCAGCAGTGCAACACCCGAACCCGCTTGGGCCGCCTCTTCCCCGGCGCCAACCGATGCGACAGAGAAAGCGGTGGCGGCCCAAAGGCAAAACCTGTACGAATCGATGCAGACATTGACTGGCGTTCCGTGGACCTATCTGGCCGCTCTGGACCAATACGAGAAAAACTCGCACCCGCAGAAGAAAAAGACGGCCGCATCGACGCTCATTTCCATTCAAGTGCCCCCTTTGGTATGGACGGGGATAAACAATCCCGATCCGCAAGACTTGATCCCCGCTTCGATCTCGTTCTTCGGAGGAATCGGCAGGGATGGCAATGGCGACGGGAAAGCGGATCCGCACGATCCAGTCGATGTCCTCTACAGCATCGCATCTTTCCTGGCGGCGAAAGGCATCAAAGAAGAGCAGATTCGCGAACGCATCTGGGATTATTATCATCATCCCACCGCGGTCGATGTGATTACCCATATGGCGCGCATCTACGGCAAGTTTCAGACCGTCCAACTCCATGAGCGATCTTTTCCCATCCCTTTGCAATACAATTACACTTACCACAACACTTGGGGTGACCGGCGTGGATGGGGCGGATTGCGTCTTCATGAAGGGACGGATATTTTCGCCGATTATGGAACACCCGTGCTCAGCACCAGCTACGGTTACGTGGAGTTAAAGGGCTGGAACCGCTATGGAGGCTGGCGCTTGGGCATACGCGACATCCACAACCGCTATCATTACTTCGCCCATCTGAGCAGTTTCCGCAAAGGATTGAAGAAAGGGGATATCGTAAAGCCGGGCGATGTGATCGGCTATGTCGGTTCATCCGGTTACGGCCCGCCTGGAACATCAGGCAAATTCCCTCCCCATCTCCATTACGGCTTATACAAGTTTAATGGGCGCAACACTTATTCCTTTGATCCCTATCCCCTGCTCAAGCGCTGGGAGCGCGAAGCCTACCTCAAACGAAAAAAAAGCAAACGGAAACGAAACCGCCAGGTTCAGGCTTCCTCCTCGTCGACAATGAAATGGATCGATTAAAAAAGCTGCTGCCGATCAACGGCAACAGCTTTTTCCATTTCTTAGTTTTTCTTGTTCAATTCCGAGTTGCGGTATCCGTACACAAAGTAGACGAGCAAACCGACCACCAACCAAATCAAGAAGCGCAACCAAGTCGTTCCCGGCAATTTAAACATCAAGAAACCGCAGAACAAGATCGCTAGAATCGGCACCAGCGGCACCCATGGCGTACGGAACGCCCGTGGCAAATCGGGTTGCGTTTTGCGCAGGACCATCACGGACACAGATACGAGAACGAATGCCGCCAATGTACCCATGTTCGTCAGCTCAGCGAGTTCTCTCAAGGGAACAAACCCACCCAAGCCGGCGCAGATCAAACCGCAGATCCAGGTGTTCACAAAGGGCGTGCGCGTGGTTGCGTTTACTTTGGAGAACACTTTCGGCAACAAGCCATCGCGGGACATGGAGTAACCGACACGCACTTGGCCATACAGCATGACGAGCAAGACGGTCAACATCCCCACCGTCGCTCCCACGCTGACAAAACCGCGGAGCCAGTCTTGGCCCGTCACGGAAATCGCAAAGGCAACCGGGCTTTCTTTATGATCTTCGAATAGTTTGAATTCAACCAGACCGGTCATCACCAGCGTGGTGATCACATATAAGACGGTACAGATACCGAGCGACCACAAGATGCCTTTGGGCAAGTCTTTTTGCGGATTGCGTGTTTCTTCCGCCGCCGTGGTTACCGCGTCAAAGCCCAGGTAGGCGAAGAAGATGACCGCGGCCGCTTGGAACACCCCGTCAAATCCAAATGGCATGAACGGAGTCCAGTTGTCCGGTTTGATATAGAAGAATCCAACCAAGATGAACAAGAGAACCACCACGAGCTTCATGACCACAATCACGTTGTTCACCCATTTGGATTCTTTCACCCCGATCGACACCAGCAAGGTGATGAGCAGAAGGATAACGAAAGCCGGGAGGTTCATAACCCCGCCTTCAAGTGGCGACGTCAGTAATGATTTTGGAATCTCGATGCCAAATCCCATGAGCAGATCGGCAAAATAACCCGACCATCCCACCGAGACGGAACTTACGGCAAGCAAGTATTCCAAGATTAAGTCCCACCCGATGATCCAGGCGAAAAATTCACCGAGCGTCACATAGCTGTAGGTGTAAGCGGAACCCGACACCGGGACAATTGAAGCGAACTCGGCATACGTCAGTCCGGCAAACAGACAGGCCAATCCAGAAAGAATAAAGGATAAAGTAAGTGCGGGACCCGCAGTCAACGAACCAATGCCCGTCAAGACGAAAATCCCTGTACCGATAATCGCGCCGATGCCAAGCAGTGTCAAATCCCATGCCCCAAGTTCCCTGCGCAATTGCGGTCCTTTGCGAGTCATCTCCAGGGCATAATCCACGCTCTTTTTACGAAAGAGTTCCACAATTCTACCCCCTTTTTAAATAGTAAAAAATTAGAATAAAACAGCAACTACTTTGAATTGAATCATTAAGAATTGAGCGACTGTTAACTTATTATATATGAATTTTTTGCGAAAATAAATAATAAATCCTACCATTAAAGGTAGGACTTTTCAAAGATTAATTGTTTTTTTCTTTTAATGCTTTTAAAATCGCATCCGGTTGCAACCCATGAATCGCTTGCCCGTTCACCACCGTGACGGGGACACCCAAAAAGCCCATTTGTTTCACTTCTTCCAGATATTGCGGATTTTCCCCGCAATCCCGCACCTCGTACGGAATCTTGTAGTCGTTCAAAAACCGCTTGAGCACATTGCATTCAATGCAATGCGGCCGCGAATACACAATGACTGCCATCGGTTGATTCACTCCTTTGTTCATACTATACTACGAAACCGGTCTTGGCGGCCCTATATTTTTACGTGACGTCTTCGGTATAATAGGCCTAGAGACCATTGAGGAGCAGGGGGACCGATTCGCTTTCAACACCGTCATTTCGTTTCGTGGCAATCGGCACCGCTGATTTAGGAGAGATGTTTCGTGCATAAAAATTTACGAACTTTTATAAAGCAACTGCAACGTGAAAACGATATCGTGGAAATAGACGCACCGGTTGACCCCCATCTGGAATTGGCCGAAATTCACCGCCGCGTAATCGCCGAAGAAGGGCCCGCTCTTCTTTTCACCAATGTGAAGGGAAGCTCCTTCCCGGTAGTCACCAATCTGTTCGGCACTTCCCGCCGCGTGGACCTCGCTTTTGGTCCTCGCCCGGAAAGGCTGATGCAACAAGCCGTCGACATGGTACATAAACTCATGCCGCCCACGCCAAAAGCGATCTGGGGAGAACGGCAACTCATCTTCGAATTGCTCAAAGTGGGTTTGAAACCCGTTTCGGCCAGCCAGGCGCCTGTGCTGGAAACCAAACAGCCGCAAGTGGACCTGAGCCGGCTGCCCGTCATCACTTCATGGCAGGAGGATGGCGGACCGTTTGTCACCTTGCCCCTAGTCTATACGGAGCATCCCGAAACCGGACAGCACAATCTGGGCATGTACCGCATGCAAATCTTTGATCACGAGACCACGGGCATGCATTGGCAAATCCACAAGGGGGGCGGCTTCCATCATTTCGCCGCCGAACAGAAGGACCAAGCCCTGCCCGTGCGCGTCCATCTCGGCGGGCCGCCCGCCCTCATCGCTTCGGCCATCGCACCGGCACCCGAGTTCTTGCCGGAACTGTTGTTGGCCTCACTGATCATCGGCGAAAAGTTGCCGGTCGTCCGTCCGGCGGATGGCGGCTATCCTTACATTGCGGAAGCGGAGTTTGTCCTGTCCGGGCATGTCCCTCCCCATGCGCGCCGCCTGGAAGGGCCGTTCGGCGATCATTATGGATATTACTCGCTCGCTCATGACTTCCCCGTGTTCCATGTCGACAGCGTCCACCACCGCAAAGATGCGATTTACCCGGCGACCGTGGTGGGCAAACCGCGCCAGGAAGACTACTATCTGGGTGAGTTTTTGCAACGCCTGCTGTCTCCGGCATTCCCGATGGTGATGCCGGGAGTGAAAGAGTTGTGGACGTACGCCGAGACCGGTTTCCATTCCTTGGCGGCGGCCGTCGTCAGGGAAAGTTACAGCCGGGAAGCGTTGGCGCACGCCTTCCGCATCTTGGGCGAAGGGCAATTGACGCTGACCAAGTTCCTCATCCTGACCGACCGGTCCGTCACCCTGGAAAACTTCCCGCAACTCTTTGAAACCGTATTGGAACGGTTTGACCCGGCCACTGACTTATTCGTCTTCGGCAACACCTCCATGGACACGCTGGATTACACAGGACGCCGCTTCAACCACGGCAGCAAGGCCGTGCTGATCGGAACGGGCGAAGCCAAACGGGACTTGCCCGCCGAATTCCACGGTCCCGAGATGCAAGGGGTGAAGCAGGCCGCCGTTTACTGCCGCGGCGCGCTGGTGCTGGAGACGGATTCGTTTGCCGATGCCCCCGAGTTGGCGGACCGCTTGCTCACCCACTATCACGAGGAGTTGCAAGCGTGGCCGATGATCTTCTTGGTGGACGACATCACCGCCGCCTCCGGCCAAACCCCGTTCCTGTGGACCATCTTCACCCGCTTCGATCCCGCTCACGACATTTACGCCAAAGCGGAATGGACACGCCACCATGCGAGCTACCGCTTCCCGATCATCGTCGATGCGCGGATGAAACCGGGCTATCCCGATGAACTGGAACCCGACCCGGACATCAAGCGGAAAGTGGATGAGCGGTGGAAAGAATATTTCCCCTCCTGACATAAACAAAGTCCCCCATCATGTCGGGGGACTTTCTTTTATCCCTTCAACCGGAACAGCGACACATCGCTCGTGATATTGGCCTCAATCTCTTCGCGGCTCGGATCGATGAAATCAATCTCCTTCACATGATCCGCCGCCAACAAAAACCCTTCGATATCCGCAATGCGCCCGTCTTTGATCCTCACGGACAACCGTTGCGCAATATAGCGAGCCAAGGAGCTCTCCGCCCCCTCCCCTCCGATCTCCATCTCAATTTGCTCCAGAAAGTCCGGGTACCGCTTGCCTATGGCGATGGCGATTTGGTACGCCGTATAAAGCGGACGCCCAAAATGGTGCGACTCCCCGCGATCACTCTCCACCGCTTGCAACACTTCCCTGATCTTGCTTTCCATCTCCCATTGTTCCCATCGACTCACAGCATTCAATCTCCTTTATGTATTTTTAAAAACATTTTATCAATGATTTAAATTATTTTACATAGAAATGTAGGAACAGAAAAAAGAGCCGGCAATCCTTTTAAAAAATGGGGGCATATGAGAAAACCACCAGCCGGGGGCAAGTGGCGTTTGGTTCTATGGCTGGCCCCGGCGGTGGTTAACCCGTTCTTTATTTCCTGAACTCCATCAATTCTTCACTAAGCGCCTTAGTTTGCCCATACACCTTTTTATATATTCTGAATAGTTTATCGTACTTTTCCACATGTTCCACAATCGGCCTGTATGTCTTCGCAGGCTGGATAAAGACGTCCGCACACGCTTCCAGTGAAGGGAACCAACCGCAGCCAAACGCGGCAATCATGGCGGCGCCCATTCCAGGCCCCTGTTCGTTTGACAGCTTGATCACATCAGCGTTGAATATATCCGCCTGCATTTGCAACCACGCCGGGTTTTTCGCCCCTCCGCCAATCGAGATGACCGAATCGACTGTTTTGCCATTTCCCCGGAAGATCTCCATGCATTCATTCAAGGAAAAAGTGATTCCCTCCATGACGGCCCTGACAAAATCGCTTCGCTGATGGGATGCGTCCATGCCGATGAAGCTTCCTCTGATCGCTGCATCAGGGTATGGGGTCCGTTCACCGGCCAAATATGGTGTGAAAAGAAGTCCGTTAGCACCAATGGGGACTTCATTGATATCCGCCAGCAAGGCATCAAAGTCTTCTCCTTTCGCGAAAACGTCTTTGAACCAGCTCAGGCTGTAGCCTGCGGACAACGTGACACCCATCGTGTAAAAAGCGTTTTCCTTGCCATGGTTAAAATAATGGACCTTGCCCTGAAAATCCTTGTCTCCTTGCGCCTCATATGAAAGCACCACCCCGGAAGTGCCGATGCTGCATAGCGTCTTCCCTTCCGAAAGGATGCCTGCACCAATCGCGCCGCATGCATTGTCGGCACCCCCAGCGAACACTTTCGTGCCGGAACGCAAACCCGTTTCCCCGGATATGGCGGGAAGAAGCCCACCGACACATTCATGCGACTCAACAAGCGGCGGGCACATCTGAACCGGTATTCCGAGCAGCCCGCAAATTTCTTCGTTCCATTCTTTTTTCTGTACATCAAGCAACAACGTTCCCGCCGCATCCGAATATTCACTGTGGATCTTGCCTGTCAGCCGGTATCTGACATAATCCTTTGGAAGCAAAAATACGGTCTCCCGCCAATACCCTTTCCAGGCTACCTTGATAGTTGGAAGTGATGGGTGTGAGGCTTTGGTCAAGGAGCATCATGAATTCCCGGCGCTCATCTCCACGATGAATGTGATTTAACTGAAAATAGCTGTTATCAATGCGGGTGACCAGATAGCCCCCTTTGCTAAACCAGCGGTCCATCAAACTGACTCTGCGGATCGCAAGGGAATAGTTGCCGTTGTGGGGATCCTTGCCAGCCCAAACAGCCTTCCCTTTTTCCAACTCCGCCCGCTCAATCCACTTGCGGTCAATCCTGTCCGAAAGCCGAGTGTCATCAAACGGGAAGATTCGGTTTCCGTCGACCGAATACAGTTCAAAGGACTGAATGCCGTTCGAATACACCTGGTAGTTGCCGATGATTCGTGCCAGCGTTTGCTTTTCGGAAAAGTCCAAACCGTTTCCGTTCACCATGGACAGCATCAGCTGCTGAACCGTTTGGTTCGTCGCAAGCTGGCTGGACAAGGTGTCCACTTGTTTATAAAGCGTTTCCATTCTTCCGTTTGCTTCAACGGCCGTCTGCTTCATTTGTGTCTCGGCCTGGTTCTTCACCAGCGCGGACACTTGGTTATACACCAAAAAGGACACGATGGCCAGGACGAACAGCATGACTATGAGAAAGACAGAAAGGATCTGGTTGCGCAAGGTATTGAGTTTTCTCAGTCTGTTCTTAATAATAAGCATCACCCATTTTGCATCTCCTTCAATTTTATCAAACGATCGGAATAAAAAGATAAAAAATAAACCATCGCTTCCGTTTACCGCAAAGCGCCACTTTTTTGGGAAGATGACGCTTGGTGAAAAGCGAAAAATCCGCCACCAACCGGCTTAAGGGTGGAGGCGGATTTCCATTGCCCGCAACGAAAGTCCCGAAGGAAGCCGGCCGGAGTGCAGGCGGCGCAGGGTTTTCGGTCACGGTACCGCGGTTGATGGGCAAGCGCGTTCACGTCCACCGCCGTCCCCAACCTGACCACGCACCGCTTGGCATAGTCCCGCAGGCCGACATCATGCCGACCCTGTACAGCCCCACGGCATGGCCGCACTGGCGATCGGACTGGCCACAACCAGACTGGCCGCGGCCGAGAGAGCCAAAGCAGACGTAGCTGAAATGAATGCGCTTTCATACTCATTTGTTAACTCCCTGTCTTGATGTTTTGTCACAAATCAAGTGTAGCACCAAAAAAAGACGGGGGAAGGTTACCGTGTTTGGGTAAAATACCACAATTTTTAGATAAAAGACAATTCACGGTCTGTTGATTTCCGATATGTGCTGGGACCAACAATCACAACAATAAAACAATATATTTATTTATAATAAAAACAATATTGTATAATACAAAAATTGATGATATCCTTTTCATGGTGTTTTCTATCGCAATTTTGCATGATACCCAAAAACAATAACCTCTCCTACTTCACCTTCATGCTAGAACCTTTCATTCACACAAAGGAGGCAACCTGACCCATGTCAGCTATCATCGTACTTCTCACGCTGCTTTTGCTGTTCGCTCTGGTCGGCATCATTTATCCGACTCCACTACATAAAAAAATCGCCTACAAGCAAGTCGATCTGGGGAAACGTGTTTGGAACGCCGCCTTATTCGTTCTCTGTTTCATCCTGATCGGCATTCTTGCCCCAAGCCAACCGCAACCCGTCGAGGACACGGCCAAAGCCGAAATCGAAGCGGAACTGGATAAAGCAAAGAAGCAATTGGCTAAAAACAATGAACAACTGAAGCAACTGAAACAACTGCAACAGCAGAATGAAGAATTGAAAAAGAGCAAGCAGGATCTCGAAGCGAAATTGAAAGCTTGCGAGGAAGAAAAGAAGAAGTTGCAAGAAGAAATCACCAAAAAGGAAAACGAACTGAAAGCCGCTGAAGAAGAGAAAAAACAGCAAACCACAACCAGCAGCAGCTCCTCTTCTTCAAGCAATGACTCCCCTTCAACCGAAAGCCGTTCTTCCTCCGTCTATTACGCGAACTGTTCCGAAGCGCGGGCAGCCGGGGCGGCACCGATCTATGCGGGTGAGCCGGGATATGCCAAAAAGCTGGATCGGGATGGAGATGGGGTTGCTTGCGAATAGATGACTAAGACCGCCTTGATGGCGGTCCCCCTTGTCCACGCAAAATCACGCTCCACGGCTTGTGCGACTTTTCTGCTTGCTTCGCCGTTCCCGAATCATCCCATATCCATCCGAAATCCCACATTTTGGGTATAGAGGATTTTAAGGTGCTACATCAGTCCCTTTTATTTTGTTTTATTAAATAAATAATAAGAAACCAAACCAATGGAGCCCCGATAAACATCGCAATGATTCTCCAATCGAACCCAAATAAGAAACAAGAAACAATCAAACCGAATAACAGTGGAAATAATACAGTAGCATTCGTCAATTCTTTCATAAGCAACTGAAGAAAAGTTTGTTTTTCGCTACTCATTGATATCCCCCTATATTAATAGCACTATTAAACCAATTTAATAATTGCTCCACTCTAAGTGACTTCTCTAACGTTAACTCACTTTCTATTTTCTTATTACTCATGACGACAACCCGGTCTGCTAATTGCAGAATCGTTTCGGGCAAATGGCTCGTAAATAAAATCCCTTTACCCTTATTAACAAAATCCTTTAATAAGTTTTTGAAAATAGAAGTGGTTTGGGGATCCAAAGCATTAAATGGTTCGTCTAAGACCAATAGCTTAGGCTGATGAATCATTCCGCTTGCAAAGTTTAACTTTTGTTTCATCCCTGAAGAGTATGTTCCAGTCGGTCTCTTTGCATCTTCTGGATAAAGACCAACTTGTTCTAATAGTTGTTCTATATCGGTTTTTTTAGGTTTTACTCCATATAAACAAGCAACCATCTCTAGATTTTCATATGCGTTTAAATGGTCATAGAAAAATCCATCTACGGGAATATATCCGATTTGTTTTCTTATTTCTACTTGATTAAAGAGATTTTTCCCCTCGATCGTTACATCACCTGAGTCAGGGTATATCAATCCTGTAAGGATGTTAAGAAGAGTTGTTTTTCCAACTCCATTCTGTCCCATCAAAGCAACTATTTCGTTACTATGTAAATGTAGATTCAAATTTTCTATAACTGCCTTACTGCCAAATTTTTTATATAACTCCTTCACTTCTAACAGCATCGCTATCACACCTATGATGAAATGTTTATGGTGACATTTGATTCAATAATTCCGGCAATCAATGTAAGAATGGCGACTATAACGGAATACTTAAAAACGTTTAAAGATAAGTATTTAAAACTTATTTTTTGCCTCTGTCTTAATTGCTTTCGTAAGTAAGACAGCGTCGTAAAAGAGATCGAACTGGCCAAAAGCATAGCAGGTATTTCAGCTATGCCATGAGGAGCCAATAGGAAAAAGAATTTTAAAAACATGCCATATTTGGCAGCATGCGCCACCATATATCCAATGATTACTCCATTAAACAAAAGGAGAACCACAGATACAACACAAAACGTCAAAAATCCAAATATCAGAACTAGATTGAGTGAACCATTGTGCATGACATACTCAAACCAGGCGGTTTGATTTACAACCTTAATTTTCCCTAGATTAAATGGAACGGTAATATACAACAAACACCCCAACAAAAGTGATCCGAAGTATATGGCACTAGAAACGATAAGATATTTTTTTATATTGAATATCATCATGCTACAAGATCGCTCCGATCCAAACGTCGAGTTGTTTTATTAACAGTCATACGTATCATTAAACTCACAAACAAGATTAAAATGACAACCCACGAAGCATACATCATGCAAAACGTGTTCATGCTTATCTTGGCAAAATATTCGATGATGAATGGAACAACAATGGCAAGAGTTAATAATTGTCTTGCTCTGCCGAAAATAGTATTGTCCAACAACTCTTGCTCCTTATAGATTTCCGCCTCCGTATAGTGTTGTCGTTTATAATGAGGACTCAAATAAGAAGGTAAAGTTGATAAATGAGGAATAACCAAATAATTTAGTAGAAAAATCAAGCCCGAAAATAGCAGGGAGTAAAAATTTACCCTTAAAATCATGATTACGATCAACAGGCCTAAAATCGATTCATGTAAGCCTAATAAACGCTGTGTTTTTATCTTTGATTGATACAATTGGGACAAAGAGCCTCCTGAAAGACGAAACAATCGTACAGATTTGCCATCCGCATCAAATTTTAAATGCCCTGGAAACAGATCAACTCCTGATGAAAATCCATCTCTGGTTATTGCGTTGATGACGAAACAAGTACCAAACAAACTCAGCAACGCAGACGCATGCTTAAAAGACGCAATAGAAATCGCAAAACCCGTAAACATCCAAACGCTAAAATCGATAAAAAAGAAGGTATAATGCATAGATAACTGTTCATTATCCCTAAAAAGCTTTTTTATTTGTACTCGTACAAGGGGATTTCTATTCAGTTTTTGCAAAACCCCCCCATAATAAGAAATATATCCTTTTGCAACGTCAGATTCGGGCATATCCAAAAATTGACGGTACCAAAAGCCCGCTTTTTTAAATGACATGATGAATATGAGTAGTAATGTGATGAATGTGATGGATAATGCGAATAAATCGGATTTGTGAAGTGAACCGAATAACATTCTTGTTGCTATTGCATTGATCATCCAATCATCCATCATCATTTTCATAAATCGGTCTACTGTCATCATAGATTTATAAAATATAGACATGAAATCAACCCAATTGAAAGCCGCTTTTTTATGAACATTATTTAAAATCATAGAAAAAGTGGGAATTGAAAGATTAAGTATCAATTTAGAAAGAACAATACTGAAACAAAGTGTACATAAACCAATCATTAAAGATATAATAAAAGCTCCAATACCGTATCCCTTTTTAATCATGTTTACTCTAAGCGAGATAAAGATGATCTGCAAAGCATAAGAAATCATAGAACTTAGGATGATTAAACAAGTAGTAATCAAAAAAAATAGGGATTTTGAATGCGGTATATGAAAGCTTATTCCAATACCTATACTCAAGGAATAAAGAATCACAGAACTATTGTTAATAAAATCATTTATCCAAAGTAATAAATAGATATCTCTATTTCGAAGGGGCGATCTATACAATAATTGTCTATCTAATGGCGTAATCAATTTATAAGTCCGCGCGATAATCGGTAAAAGTCCAATGGAAATAAATACATACGCATAATAATAATAAACGACAGATTGCAAGGAAAACAGCTCTTTTAATTTACTGGTGGCTAAACTAGAAATGGATATTAGAACCAAACATTCCAGAATAAACATCACAGCTAAGACGAAGATGAAATGTTTTTTGACATCAATATTAAATCTGCTAAGTATTCCTTTTTCTAAAACCTCTACTAAAAAGTTTTGCGCAAAACCTCTTATAATAATAATGAATGATCTTTGCAAAAGTTTTTCTAATGAGTTTATAATGTGTTTCAGTTTTTTCATTTAAATGAAGTATCGCCCAATAATACTAGTGAATTTTAATGTACTATAGTTGAAATGTCCGCATGAAATCGGGATTCTTCGCAATGCCATATCTCATCTGATTTACCCTAGTGATCAGTAGTGTGTGGTCAAAATGTGGTCAAGCGGCGTCTCCGCCCAATTCCTGGTAAAAATGAACTTCATATCGGCTACATCCTGCTAATTTTCATTGAACATTACTCGAACAAAAATATTAAGCAAAATAAAGAGCCATCTTTGATGATGGCCCTTAGCAATACTAAACGGGGTGAAGATATCTTCCCCAATTCTTCGTTGTTACTTATTCCCATTCTTGATCTCCTGTAAGTTCTCCTGTTTCAAAAAAGTGTTTAACTGCTTTAATCATGTCACCATATTCAACAAGATATTTTTTAAGCAACTCAAAACCTACTCTCTGAACTGTGATTTGTAAGTACTCTTTATTTGACTTAGATACCGAGGGATTTACCAAATTTGCGTCTGCTCCTTCACTATCCATAGAAAAAACATGATATACCCTTTTTCCTTTTACCCTATTCCCCCCAGTAATTGTAAAATGGCCACTTTCATTTGATATCAATAGTATATTGTCAAGGGTATCATATCCGTCCATTTTATTTAGAGCTGATGTTATTTGATCCCATGTTGGATTTAATATCACTTCTTTCCCCTCATGTTTTAAAATTTCTAATCGCCACTCACTCATCTTTACTTCTCCTTTACCATGATTTTCTTCTGAAATTTAGATCCGGTACCCAATCCGTATCCTACTTAGAACCCATATAACTAAGCAAATGATCGTTAATATAAGTGCTAAAATTCTATAGCTATCGGATTCTCATTTAGCCTTAGGTCAACCGAAAGTCGTCCCTCCTGCCTCTATTACGCGAACTGTTTCGAAGCACGGCAGCCGGAGCGGCAGCGATCTATACGGGTGAACCGGGATATGCCAAAAAGGATCGGGATGGGGATGGGGTGGCTTGCGAATAGATGATAAAGTCCGCCTTGATGGCGGTCCCCCTTATCAAAAGTTGATGATGATCCACTTCGGTGGGAAAGATTCCCACACGCTTGGGTTCGACGGATCTAAAACCCGAGCCACCAGAGATGCAGGATACGTTGCCCTTCCAATAATCCAGAGCATAAAAAGCCCCTTCGATACTTAATCGGATGGGGCTTTTATATTAAAGGTGTGGAAGCAATATAAAAACGGCGATGCTAAGCTAATGACTTAATTCTGATGCACTTTTTTCAGGACGTTCCCCTCAATCATTCACTTCGGTCGGTATGATTTCTTCCAGCCAATCTGCATAGTATAAACCTAACTCATCCAAGCCTACAGCTTTCATTAAGGGCTTAAGATTTCGACTACAGGATTAACCAAGAAATATTCATTCGCAAATACATTTCTCGGTCTGGCTACAATAAGCGAATAATTGAGTTTTGCTTTAAAATCTTTATCGATAATCAATAATGCTGTTTTGAGTTTGTTATCAATGTCTTCTGCCTGATCATTGTCGCTCTTTTTCCGAAAATGTACCGAAACTCATCTGAGCTCACTAGCTAGTTGCGACTGCGGTGAAAGCTCAGGATTTTAAGCATGGCATAACCTGATAGGGACGAAATGGTTGCAATACCTGTAAATACAAAACGATTTGCTATGAACCCTATGAAACAGTCAAATACAAGGCCGAAAAATAAATACAGGAAAAGCTCAGTAATTTCCCTTATCCAGATTTTTTGCTTTTTCATTCTCTTTAATACCCATAGGATAAACATGTGTGCGATAAGCCCATAGGTATAAATGAGTATCAACGCAATGGCCAGATAAAAAAGAATGATTTGTACATTAATTGAACTAGTATCCCATTCACTTAAGTATAAGGAATATAATCCTAAACAAGTTAAAGAGAATAATGAAGCGATCAAGCGCATTCTATTGGAGTACATAAAAATTCTCCTTAATATTTTCATAGTATATACAAATTTATAAATTTCCCATATTATATATGATATAAAAAAGGAGGATATCTGTAAAATGAAAAGTAGAAATATGATTTTCCCTGTATCGCTGATTCTATGCAACAAAAACACCCCCACCGTCATTCCAACAAACAGGGCAGGGGTATACATGGATTATATCTTTACTTCACAGTAGTTCCTCATTAACTTTCGTCTGGGTTATCTGTGGAATTAGATTGATTATGGCTATTGATGGTGCTTTTACTATTTTCGAAATTACCGATAACGGTATGATCTCCAACATTCCCTTCAATATTTATGTGAACTCCTGTAGCCCTTTTTGTCTCTAGCTCTAACTTTGCCTTCATTAATTCTCGCTCAATCATACGGATAAAAGGGATCAGGACTTCGTTTATAAAGTTAGTTGATGATGATTTCCTATTTTTCTCTTGCATTCGCTTTCGACGGAGCTTTTGTAATCGATCATATTCTTCTTCCTCTTGAGTGGTTTCCCATATCGATTGTTGAATCCTCTTCTCCTCATCTTCTAATTCTTCTGGTGTCTTTTCTCTATATGGATAAATCGCATCAAATATTGAGTATCGGTTATATACAAGTGTAAAATACTTCAATAACCCAAAAATAAAGACAACTTCTTCATCTGATGAATCCGGTAGCTTCAACTTTTTATCTAAAAAAATGCTTGTTTCTACAGCTGATTGGATATCATAAAACTTTTTTTGACGCTCCTTTATCACCTGAAGCGCCATCGGTTGTTTGGCTATCAAATCCACTACTTCTCGAAGATGAGGAAAAAAGCTTTCTGGCGAGACGTGGTTTGAGCTTTCCCTTAGATACTTCATATTTTCTAAGGTATTATTTAGAAGTGTTAAAATTACTTCCTCTTCACTCTCTTTTCCCTTATTATGTTCTTTGCTCAATCATTTCACGCACCTCTCGCGTTAATTCTGTACATTTGGTATTAAAATTGCAGTTCATACAGCGATAAGAATTAGGTATAATTCCATCAATCTTGTTTTCATGTATATTACCGATTACTTCAATTAACTCTTTCATCACAGATCGATTAAAATAAAAATTGGTCGTTTGATTTCGATACTGGAGCTTTCCTTGAACTTTACATTCAGGTAAAAACTCCTTTACTAATAGCATCTGCGCTGCTAAACGAAGAAGATGGTATTTATGGCCCAAGTGTACATAGAAAGGTAGGGACTCATTTGATCGATCAAGAAGAACTGTACATGTTGTTTCTAAGTTATCTTCTTCAAAATCCACTGTAATCTCATCATCATAGATCATTAACAAAGGATAAACGCAACGTTGACGTCCTACTTTGAGCTTATTTAGAGTATTTGCAACAATTTCTTTACATTGATCACCTCTTTTTTGGTATTCTAGGGCGTGTCTGGTGAATCCATCATGATTTCCTGTTAGAATGTTCATAACAACAAAAGCAA
>NZ_JBHTBW010000002.1:0-58326 GCF_042665195.1 Laceyella putida | reverse complement strand
TTTTTATTGATTCGACAAAAAAGGCTGCTGACCCTGCCTTTCAAGGCAGTTTGTCAGCAGCCTCAAACTCGTCTCCTGTATAGGAGACGAGTTTTCCCGTGGTGCCACTCCAGTTGCATCAGAAAATGCCACTTTCAACTGATAACGGGAGTGATTCCCGGTTACGCCTACTGTTTTTCAACGCAACATCTCATAAGTGCGCTTCAAAAAGGGATGTTTGCTAGGCTCACAGCAACCCTAGCTCGCTGAAAAACAAGTCCCTTTTTTACTTTCTCAATCATCGATCATCTCTTATCAAATTTTTATAAGCATTTTAGCAGACGAGAACAGGAAAGTAAAGGGGTGTTTGTGTGAATATTTTAAAAGGTCGCATACAAAATAACCCCTCCTGAAGCGGATGCCCCGGCATTGGGGCATCTTCACTCCAGAGGGGGCGATGAGGATGGTGGTATTCCGCTTGTTTATGATAAATCAGGGGCGGGAAAGCTCGTTGGCCAATGCGTTGTTGACATAACCATGTTCGGAAGCGTGCGGTCTGTCATCATCATCAGCATAGCCATAGTCCAGCATGCGGTTGCGATTGAGGCAAAGTTTGGTGAACTTGGGCCTCAACAAATCAAACAGTTCATACCGTTCCTTCCATTCCGGGAACCGGTTCTGATAGCCAAGAATCGTGGTGCGAACCTTTTGCCAGAACGCGGCTTCCGGATAGTGATGATGAATCTCCAGCAGGTCGGACAAATAGCGCATATGACAAATGAACAACCCGGTGAAAATAAACTGGCACAATCCTTCGGGCTCTTCGCTGCGCAACACCTTTCTCAGGTCCTCCGGCAAATTGGACAGCTCCGGGATCGGATGGCGGCTCACATTCACATCGTCCACAAAATCCTTGATCGCCAGGCGATGCGGAACAAAATTTTTCAATACCAAGATCGTATTTTGGCCATGAGGTGAAAACACGACGCCATAACGATATAAATAATGAAGAAGCGGAGGAAGGATCACCGCGAATAAACGATCAAGCCATTCCTCCAAAGGTAAACCGGACCGCTCCACAAGGGCGGAAACAAACGGTTTTCCCTGTCCGTCCACATGCAAGAGGGAGGCGAGGGTAATGGGTTGTTCCCCTTCGTCCAAGTAAGAGTAGATGCTTTCGCGCCAGATGCAACCCAACAATTCCTGATATTGATAAGGCACTCCTTCCAGGTTGGCGTAATAGCGATGATCGTAGTTTAAGCTAGCGATTTCCCCGGGAAGGATCAGGCGGCATTCTTCATTTAAAAAGGGGTCTTTCCGCCAGATGCCTTTGATGTATTCTGTGATTTTGGGTGCGAGAACGGTTCTTTCGCCGGGCAGTCCACGATAGACGAGCGTGTTTAGGATGCTCATCGGCAATTTGACATGATGGCGGTTCTTTTGGCTGGTGTTCACAAAGGTTCGGATCGATTGCTGGGGGAGATATTCATCTTCGCCGGTTCCCAGATAAACGATCTCTCTGTTTGCCAAATCTTCGGCAAAGAAAGGAATGATGTAGTTGTTCCATTGCCATTCATGGATGGGCATAAAGAAATAGTGGTGGGCATCCGCTCCCAATTCCGCCAAACGTCTTTTGAACAGCTTGGCCTGTTCGCCCAACTCTTTGCGGATGAGTTCGTCATGCTCAAGGCCCGCCACCGCGTGAAACTCGGCCTTGTCTTTATGGACCGCGATCCACGAGAGCCGCACGGGTTTCTTTTGTTCGGGGGCGTAGGCCAAGTAATCATCATAGCCAAACCCGATCCGCCCTTTGTTGTAGGTGATCCAGGGATGTCCTTCCATTTCGCCTTCCAATTCGGCGTAGTCCAGTTGCGTGAGATCAAGACGCTGGGTTTGTTTTTTCTCCAAGATGTGGGCATCCGCAATCAGGGTATGGTTATATTCGCGAATGAGATGAGCGGCGGTTGTGGAAGACATGCCGATGGTGTTTTGCAGGTCGAGAAGAAACCGGTTTGGATTCGTCGCTTGGGTGGATGAACCCGATTCATGGCGCTGAATGGTTTCAGCCAAGACACGGTAGCTGTCAAATAAGCGCTTTTTGGCTTGGAATGTGTACTCCACCCCGTTGTTCAGGATCAGGCGATAAGTAACGGTGTCCCCTTCGCTTTTGACATATTCCGGTGCGATGATGTCTTCATACATAAACTCGGAAATCATCTTGGTCAACAGGTTGCGGGATACGGTTTCCCATGATTTGGGGTTGAGTGCGGAGGTGATTTTTTGGGCTTCATGCATGAATGGACACTCCTTTGCTTTTCAAATGATCGAACCGCAGGCAGGCCGTGCTTGCCCGGTTAAGTGGGAGAAACGCCAAACTGTTGGAATACATTTCGGTTTGACACAGGATAGATGTTTTGATTGGAGAGCGCATTGATGATAACCGAGTTGCGGTACGCTCCCAGGCCCAGGTCGGGCGCGCCGATGCCGTGGGTGTGGAGTTCCCCGTTTTGCACATAGATGGCGCAATCCGTCTGTTCATTTAAGGCGAGCCGATAATCTCGCTTGACGAAGTATCTGTTCTCCGCATCCCAACGGATCAACGATTTCAGACCCGAGATGCATCCGGGTATGTTATGTTGGTAACCCGTCGCGAAAATCACCACTTCGCTTTCATGCGCGAATCTTTTTTCTTGTTCTTTGTGCAGGCAGGTTAAACGGTATGTCTGCTTTCCTTCCTGATCCCGTCGCTCCAACTGTTGCACCTCCGTTTGGGAGAGCAAGCGCACGGGAATCTGCTGGCCGCATGTGGTGCGCTCATAGAGAAGATCATAGATGTCGGCTATGGTCCTGGCGCTGATTCCTTTATAAAGCAAATCTTGCTTCTGGATGCGGCTGTCCCGTTTCTCCTGTGGAAGGGAGTGGAAGTACTCTGTATAATCAGGCGAGAAATGCTCCAATCCCAGCTTGGAATATTCCATGGGGAAAAAGCCGCTTGACCGCGTGAACCAATCCAGCCTATAACCCACTTCGTTCTGTTCTTGCAATAGGGAATAGAAGACTTCAGCTGCGCTCTGACCCGATCCGATCACCGTGATCGAATCCGCTTTTCGACACCGATCCCGACGGTGCAAAAACTTGGCGGAGTGAAAAACATCGTCGGAAGGAAGGTCCTTGAAGTTGGGATGCAGATGAGGCGTGCTTCCCACACCCAAAACCAGGTGCTTGGCCCGGTATTCCACGGTGGTGTCACTATTCACTTCCGTCACTTCGATGCGGAAGTAGTCTTGTTTGTCCTCTTTGACCCATTCGACATGCGTTACCCGTTGTCCGAAGCGACAATGAGCCAGTTGCCCGGCGACCCATTGGCAGTAATGATTGTACTCCCGGCGCGGGATATGGAACCGTTCCAAAAAGTAAAAATGGTATAAGCGGTTGTGTTTCTTCAGGTAATTCAGAAAGGTGTAAGGGCTGGTCGGATCTGCCATCGTGACCAGATCAGCGAAAAATGGGACTTGCAGTGTGGTTCCTTCAAGCAATAATCCGGGATGCCAGTCGAATTGAGGCTTTTGCTCGAAAAACAACGCTTTGATTCCCGGCACTTTTGTCAGCATGGCCGCCAGTCCCAAATTAAAAGGCCCAATCCCGACACCGACGAGATCTAATAAAGAGGGATCTGTTTGCGTGGTTGTTTGACTAGGCATGGTTCCAACTCCTTAAAAATGGTTCGCGGTAACAGTACATGAGTGCGGCCCGCTTGTCGGGAAGATCAATCTCTTTTTGAAACGCAAACCCGCATTTCTTGAAAATGTGAATCATCTTTTCATTGCGGATATCGGGCTCGGCCACGACTTTTTCGGTCTTTTCATGTTGGAATAAGCGGAATACCATGGTTTTTAATAACGGCAAGGCATATCCTTTTCCCAAATAGGAGGGTGGGCCAAACAACAGATGAATCCCTTGGTCTTCCGGATGAACATCATAGGTTTTGCCGACAACATCATCTTTGGCCCAATAGGTTTCCCAATAGCTCATCGGTACCCCGTCGAGTGAGCCGATGTGAAGGGTTTGGTGCGGATCCGCCAAGAATTTGCGCAAGTGCTTCTCATATTTCTCAAAGGGAATCGCCAGATTCCAAAAGGGGATGACATGGGGTTCATGCATCCATTGAAAGAGCATGTCCAAGTCGTGTTCCAAGGTTACTCGACGGAAAGAGATGGTTTTTCCAATCGTCTGATCAAACAAGCTAATCTCAGCCAGGTGTGGATGAGAATCAGGATGTGGACGTTTCATTGGCCATGTTCACCCCTTTTAACAATGGATTGGGAATGGGTACATACACAGATTGGCTTTCCATCGGTCCCACGAGTTCGTCCATATCGTGCAGACGGGTTAACAAGTTGGCCTTGCAAGGCAACTGTTCATTTTCCAACAGGCTGGCAATCAAGCTGGACGGCTTACGATTGGATGGTTGCCATTCACTTAGCGCATTCCGCAACTCCAAGAGAAGTTCCCTTTCGTCGGCAAGGCCCGAAGTTCCAAACGCATTGATGAGACCAAACAAATGATTGATAAAGAGATAGTAACGGAGTCTTTCATCGGCGACGGCATCTGCGCACATGGTCTGACTTTGCTCGCTGATGCCGGGGAGAATCCGCTCCAGTTCGGGGAAAGTGGACTCACAGTAGTAATAGCCCTGATTGTCCCGGTAATAGAAACGATGCGGATATCCTTCATGCAATTGAACCAAGCTGTTTTGCTGGTGGGCCTCCAAGGCGATTCCATAGCGCAGATACAGCCACATCATCGGTTGAAACGAGATGGATAGGTATCGGCGGAACCATTCGCAGCTGACTTCTTGTGTGCTGCGCTGTTCTTTGTGTGCCAGCTCGGTGATGATATGGGCCAACCTTGATTTTTTACCCGTGACGGGATCTTGTCCCAGTCCCGCCAAAAGCGTGACATCTTTGTCTTGCCCCTCAACAAACGGGTTCTCACGCAGAACCAATTCGAAACCCGACTCCTCGAATCCGGGAATGTTGACCGTGATATAGGCGGGGTCTTGAATGATGCTGAATCTTGGGAATTTCCTTTCCATTTCTTTTCCGATCTGGGTGCCCAGGATTCTTGACACTTCCACGCCGCGCTCAAGCTCTTTCAGTTTATTCAGGCGCACGGAGTTCGTAATCTTGATGTTGAGCGAGCATTTAAGCATAAAGCGGGCTTGGGGATGATACAACGTGCGGATCGACGAAGTGGGATGATAAGCCCTTCCCTTTACGCCGAGGTCAACCAATAATCCTTGTGCGATGAACTGTTGGATTTCTTGTTTTTGGAGCAAATGTTGAGCCTGCAACGGATGGACAGGCAGAATCGAGTATTCGTCCGCTTGCAAGAAAGCCTTTTTGAAGGACTCGTCCAGTTCCGGGTCTTGCAGCAGTTCTTCTTTAATCAGCTGAGTAGCTGATTGGGACAAGGTGGAATCTTCTTTCACGATGGATCGGTGCGCGCGAAAGTAATGCAAAGCGAACGTCCCTTTCAGCTCAGGGGAATAAAGGCGCTGATCCAGGTCGGAAAGACCTTGGCGGCTTTTGGGAGTCGGATGCATCAGATGCCCAAAGACCAATGATTGTTCCGCATCGATAAAACGGAAATGCGGGCCGTATAGTTCCTTCAAGTCCGCGTGGCGCGCGGAAATATAAGAGGCGATGTGTTGACAGCTTTGAATGGTTCGAAAGACCAATTCATCTGGATAGCCGGCGGTGTTCCGGGAAATCGACAATTCCTTTGTGATCAAGGTGACGAACGTAACGTAATCCAACTGTTGCCGTTCTTCCGTTGGCGTAATGTAATGCCAAGGAAAATGGAAAAGATGGCGGCCCGTCAAAGACCAATACTTTACAGGTGCGATGATGTTGATTCCATGGTGGGGAAGCGGGCAAACCACCCATTTGTCGGTTTGGCAAACGGAGAAGAGCCGGTCGCATGGATGATGGCTGTCTGACCCGTTTCCCCCTACCAGTTCATAGTTTCCCACTTCTCTGAGATAGCAGTTTAAAAAGCTTTGCATGCTTGCCTGTTCAGCTGTGTTTTTGGGCATGCCCTTCTTTCTCCCCTTTCTGCAATTCCAGTAACTCGCCGGTTTGTTTTACTTGATGTAAGATGAATTTCACATCTTCCATGGTCATGCGCGGATTGAGCATGGTTAGCTTTAAACAGTGCATGCCGCCCACTTTTGTTTGCGCCAACACCACTTGGCCACTTTGCAATAGTGCTTGGCGAATGGATTGGTTGAGTTGATTTTGCTTGTTTAATGCCGCCGGTTCATTGGCCGCGGTTTGCGCCGCATAGCGAAAAACGATGGCATTCAGGCTTGGTTCTTTATTGATCAGCTCCAATTGCGGATCTTCCGAGATGAGTTGGGCCGTTTTTTGGGCCAACTCGATCGTGTGGTTGATCAGCTCGGCGAATTGCGCGCGGCCGATCGTTTGCATGGAAATCCATAACTTGAGCGCATCAAAACGGCGGGTGGTCTGAACCGATTTGGCCACCAGGTTGGGGATTCCTTGCCGTTCGTCTTCTTCCGGGTTCAGATAGTCGGCATTCCATTTCATCAGGTTAAAATGGATCGCCTTTTTGGTGAGAAATGCCCCGCAACTGATGGGTTGATAAAAGAGCTTATGGAAATCGACGGTGATCGAGTCGGCCGTTTCAATGCCAGAGAGCAGATGTTTGTGTTGGTCACTCAAGATCACAGCTCCGCCGTAAGCGGCATCCACATGCAGCCACATACCGAAGTGCTTGGCCCGAGAAGCGCATTCCGAAATGGGATCAATCGCGCCAAAGTCAGTCGATCCGGCCGTAGCCACCAAAGCAAAGGGAAGCAATCCCTGCGCATGAAGTTCGTTCAGCCGTTGATCCAAATCGTTTAAACACATGCGCATATGTTCATCTGTATCGACACAGACGACCGCACGTTCGCCCAACCCCAGCAAAGCGGCCGATTGTTTCACCGTAAAGTGGGCGGTTTTTGCGCACAAAATACGCAATTTGCTGGACTCTGGCGGCAGTCCGCGCTTCTGGACATGCCAACCCAACCGCTCCTTGATATAGTGATCTCTGGCCAACAGCAGGCCCATAAAGTTGGATTGGGTTCCCCCGCTAGTGAAGACGCCATCCGCCTCTTCAGTGTATCCGTATAAGTGGCAGAGCCAGCGGATCAACTTCTCTTCCAACAGTGTCGCGGCAGGGCTTTGATCCCACGAATCCATCGATTGGTTGCTGGCGCTGATCATGGCTTCGGCCGCCAACGCAGGAATCAGCGGAGGGCAGTGCAAGTGGGCGGAACAGGTTGGATGGTGAACGGCGATCGAGTGTTTGAGGATGGTTTGTCCCGCTCGCGTGATAATGTCAGCGAGATCACTGCCTTCTTCTGGACACACCTCAAACTGATCCAGTTGGGATGTCAGCTCTTGAACCTGAATTCCGCTAAAAGGCTGCGGCCGATTGGCGAACTGTTCATAAATGATCTGTTGCGCATGTGACATCGCCCGATGATATTCAGCCCGGGATTCATATGAGTTATTTAGAAAAAGGTGTTCTGCTAGCGTCTTCGGCTTTTTCCGCATGCTCGTCACGAAAACCTCCTGTTCATCATGTATGTAACCATTTCTTTTCAGCGGCCCGAACCGCTTCATCGAAAATCCCGCAGATGTGATCCACTTGCTCTTCCGTGATTAAGAGCGGTGGCAAAAAGCGAACCACACTTCCATATCTGCCGCCCAGTTCCAGGATTAATCCTCTGGTGAAACACTCTTGTTGAATTTGCCGCGCCAGTTCGGGGTAGGCGGGATAACTTCCGATCGCGTTTGACTTCAGCTGGGTGTTGACGATTTCCACACCAACCATCAATCCCCGGCCGCGCACTTCTCCAATGCTTGAGCTGTTTTTCTGAATCTCTTTAAGATGTGATATCAGTCTGTTCCCCATTTGGGCGGCATTCGTCTCGAGTTTGTTTTCACGGATGAACCGAATCGTGGCGATCCCGGCGGCCATGGCCATTTGGTTGCCCCGGAATGTGCCGGCATGGGCTCCGGGCGCCCATTGATCCAAAGATTTGTCGTACACGACGACGGCCAGCGGCAGTGATCCGCCAATCGCTTTGGATAAAATCACCACATCCGGAATGATATCCGCATGCTCAAACGCAAACAGCTTTCCGGTGCGACCCAATCCGGTTTGCACCTCATCCACAATGAGGGGAATGCCCCGTTCACGCGTGATGGAACGAATCTGCCTTACCCAATTGTCGGGCGCGGGAATAACCCCACCTTCCCCTTGCACGATTTCCATAATCAGGCCGGCGGGGGAGACAATGCCGCTTTCCGGATCATCCAGCACATGCTGCACGTATTGGTGGCCGATCTGTTCTCCCAGCTCGCCACCTTGGTTAAACGGGCAACGATAGCTGTAGGGATAAGGGAGAAAATGGACATCGGGCATCAAACTGGCCACCGATTGTTTTGGCCCCACATTCCCGGTCAAACTGAGCGCACCATGCGTCATCCCATGATAAGCCCCATGAAACGAGAGAATGCTGCGTCGCCCTGTCGCTGTTTTAACCAGCTTGAGGGCGGCTTCAACGGCATCGGCTCCCGCAGGCCCGCAAAACTGGATTTTGGCCCGGGAGGCGAATTCCTCAGGCAGACTGGAAAACAATTCTTCGACAAATTCATCTTTAACCGGTGTCGTGATATCGAGCGTGTGCAAAGGAAGATGGCTGTTAAGCACTTGTTGAATGGCTTCGATGACGACAGGATGATTATGTCCCAACGCGAGGGTGCCGGCGCCTGACAAGCAGTCAATATACACCTTTCCCTCCACGTCTTTCACCGTGATCCCGCTCGCTTCCTTAATGGCAATGGGAATGCGCCGTGGGTAAGAGCGGGCATTGGACTCGCGATGTTCTTGATTGGCGAGGTAATGCGCGTTTTGAATCACTGGGGCATGACTCATTTATCTCACTCCTATCAGATAATGATAATGATAATCATTATCAATCGTGATTTCGGTTATTAATATACCATTCAACCAAATTAAAGTAAATAGTTTTTTCTTAAAAAATTATTTGCTAATGATAATCGTTATCAATTAATATATTCCTGGACTATAGACAATGGAGGAAAGGTGAAAGAAGTATGAAAAAGGTTGGCGAAGGGCAAGCGCACCTGTTTCAGAGCGTTGATCAGGGTACAGGCCAAACGATATCGGCGTGTTCGATGTCCTACGCCAAAGATTTGCACCTTCTCCACGAATGGATGCAAACCTCGCATATCGCCCCATTTTGGGTAAATCGGCAATGTTGAATTGGCGAAAAAAGCGTTTGATTAAATGACGGACTCTTATTTCCATCTGTTATACGCAAAGTGATGGCCCCCGCTTCAACTCCGGTTGGAGCGGTTTGTTTGCAGTGGATCATCACTTATGTAATCGATGTTACTGGTTTGACAGGGTGGTTGAAGACGAATGGACATTCGGTCGCAAAAAATAAACCATGATCGTTAACCCGGAGATGAGAAAAAGAGCAAGATAATACGGGAATTCAGGAAAAACATTGTATAGGGCCGAACCAATGATCGGTGCCAACATGGCCCCAATCCCGTTGGATGCGCTTGTCAACCCGGCAACGGCACCTTGCAGCCTGTCTCCAACAGCCAAAGATGCGGCGGTGAGGTAACCAGGAATGATGAGACCCGCACCCAACCCGATGATCGAAAATGACGCGATGATCCAAGGGTAAGACGGGCTGAACAAAAAGCCTAAGAATCCCACCAGGAATAAAGGGAATCCCAAATACAGCATAAACGCATGCGTCAGCTTGAATTTGCGCACGATGACAATCTGGCTGACAAACATGGTGATTCCCGGTGCCACAAGCGCGAAACTGGCCCATTGTGCCGCCTCGGCTGCGTTCATGTTCAGGCGATCCTGCAAATAATATCCGAGTGTGACGTGGAGGATGACGAAGATGAGATTAATGCAAAAGCTGATCAGCAGATAGGGGAAAATGCCCTTGTCGAAAGGGGTCAGGGTCCATTTTTCTTCGGATCGGACCGAACCGGACTCATTGGGCAATGCTTTTAGTAACACCAAAGTCATGACGACGGGAAACAAAGCGGCCAAATAGATGGGGACGGTAAAGTGGACACCGACCAATAACCCGCCGACAGCTGGTCCGATGATGAGGCCCAGCCCATTGGCCGCCCCAATCAGCGCCATTCCCGAAGAACGATCCTGTTTTGAGGTGATGTCAGCCATAAGGGCTTGAGAAGAGGTAAGCATCGCCGCAAAGACAACGCCTCCATATAAACGAATCAGAAGCAGACACAAAAATAACAGGGTAAAAGAGAGCAGATGTGACAAGCCCAGTTGGATGGACAGCCCGAAAAAAAGATAACTGAGGGAAAAGTGGAATGTTCCCGCTATCAGGATTTTCTTTTTCCCCCATTTTTGAACTCTGTTCCCCCAAAATATGCTGGAAACAAACAGAGACAGGGCGGCGATGGAAAAAACCAGGCTTGCTTCTATCTCTGATAAATGCAATGCGCGGAAGATCGGCCCCAATAGCGGATTCACCATCGATAAGCTGAAATAGGCGCTAAACAAGGTTAGAAACAGCGGGGTAGCATGTTTCAATTTCAACCCACCTTTCATTGTGTGATAACGATTATCATTATCATATATTTTTTTGTCAAGTAGGTCAAACGGTGAAGGAAAAGAAGTGGAAAGAACCGTTTTGCGGGACATGGTGGCATTGCGTTCTTCCCTTCTTCAATTGGTTTCAGTTGAAGAAGGGGTTTTTGGCGCGTTTTTTCTGTTGGTGTCAATTATCCCGGCCAACTCGCCGTCCCGCTGCAATTCCCATTAAAAGGAGGGGTGTTTTATGTGGGGCAAGACGGCGGTCACCGCTTGATGAATCACCACTATGACACGCCTGAGGAAAGGTACGCCTTGGATATTGTCAGGCTGAATGAAATCGGCTCATCCAAAAAAATCGGCAGCGATGGGTTATCCGGTTACGCGATTTATGGCCAGGCGGTTTATAGTCCCGCAAGGGGGAAAGTGTATAAAGTCGTCAATCATGTGAAGGACCAACCGCCATCCAGGCAAAATCGCCAATTTCCACCAGGCAATTTTGTTGTGATTGAAAATGAAGCGTATATCATTTTAGCCCATTTGAAGCCAGGCAGTATCCGCGTGAAAACCGGTGACACCGTTCAAGTTGGCGACTTGATTGGGCTTGTCGGGAACTCGGGGATGTCAAGTGAGCCCCATTTGCATATCCATGCGGTCGATAAAACAAGAAAAAAGTCCCTTCCCCTTATGTTTGACGGTGATTTTCTCGTAAGGAATGAACTCGTTGTTCACTGAAGAAGGAGTGGTAACATGCACATGTTGTTATGGATTGGCTTGGCTATTGGCGGTATGTTTTTTCTTTTTCTTGTTTTCGCATGGGGGGTCAAAGTTCGGGACAGCCAAAAAACAGTTGCGGTTCTTGGCGGAAAATCCTGAGAAGGCTTCATTGGTGATAAGGGAAAACAATCAAACCATCATCGAATACCAACCGGAACAACCCATGCCTTTGGCAAGTGTGGTTAAGGTGATTGTGGCGATTGAATACGCTTTGCAGGTGGAAGCGCAACGCATCGACCCAACTGAATGGGTTTCCTTGGATGAGTTGGAAAAGTATTATATTCCGCATACTGATGGGGAAAGCCATCCCGAATGGTTGGCGCAAATGGAGAGATCCAATAAAATATCCGGGCAACGAGTCGAGCTGCAAGAAGTGGCGCGGGGGATGATTTTATTCAGTTCCAATGCCAATACAGAATTCTTGATGGAACGGTTAGGGTTAGACCGGATCAATCATACGCTTGCGGAATTGCCTTTTTCCAAACATCAAGAGATCTACCCTTATTCATCAGCTATCTTGATTCCCACCTATCTCCGCATGAAAGAAGATCTTTCAAAGCGGCAATTAACAACCAGAATCACGAACATGTCCCATGAAGAATATAAAGAGCTGGCCATCTTTATTCACCAGCAATTAAAAGAGGGAGGGAAACTGATTGGCTTATTCCAGCCCGAAATGGATCTGTTTAAAAAGCAGGTCATCCGCCGTTTGAAATAGCTCAAACATCACAACGCTGGGTGAGGCGAAAAAATTGTTGTTGGAGGGAGCTAAGCTGGCCAGGAATATGTTAAAATCAGCCCACGGTGTGGTGAATTGACTTTATGTGCCTTTCTCCCCGCGCATCCGCTTGTCTCTGCTTGGCGCATAAAGGGAAGGTAGTGATCGATGAGGAAGGTGATTGCATGTATATCGAGGTCTTCCTGGTTGGTCTGCTTGCGGGAATGTCGCCTGGCCCGGACTTTTTCGTCGTGTTGTGCAACAGCCTTAGGTTCGGTCGCCATATCGGCGTGGCCACCGCCATCGGGATCGGCTCCGCCCTGATGATTCACATTACCTATACCGTGTTGGGATTCGCCTTCCTTTTGCACCAACATCCGGCACTCTTTCGGTTGGTTCAAGGTTTGGGGGCCTTATATCTGTTCTGGTTGGGATATCATGCCGTCAAAGCTTCCGTCAGCGAACTTGATTTGCACATGAATAAAAACACCGCAGCCCAACCGGAAAAAACAGCGGTCAAAGGATTCATCGAAGGTTTTTTGTGCAATGCCCTCAACCCCAAAGCGACCCTTTTTTTCCTCAGTGTTTTTTCGCAATTCCTTTCATCCGGCACCCAGACTTGGGTGGGTTGGGTGTACGGGCTGGAGATCGTGATCGCGGTTGCCCTGTGGTTTACCCTGCTCTCCTGTCTCATCACCAATGATCGGTTTAAGCGGCTTTATCAGCGATATTCATATTGGTTTGACCGCATTCTCGGTGCCGTGTTAATCTTTTTTGCGTTCAAAATCTTCGTGTCTTTTTTTGTCTGATGCCATTAAAGGGGGGACGGTCGTCGTGAAGGGCAAAGGCCCCGTTGGGCCGGGGTCCTGCGCGATCAACTGAGGCCGTCCACCACACCTGTTTCCATTAGCGTGTTGTTGTTATGTTACCAACCTTTGTCGAGGGCGAGTAAGGGGATGGAAGGTGGCTTGGCTTTGAGCCAACAGTGAAGCCGGGGGATTCCCCGGCTTCTTATATGCATTGAGTATGCTATTTTTTTCTTGCGCCACAAACTCCATGTAAGGATTGGCATTCCTTGTGTTGCAAATCATGAACATTTTTGACACCGGGAATGTGCAGCAAGACTTCCTCCACTTTTCTCCTGTCCACCGTCACCGGTGTTTTGTGGGTGGAATGGAGGGAATTTTGCCGAAAATGTTATAATGGGAGCATCACATGCCCCCTGAAGGAGGAAACACCATGAGCAGCATCGTCAACCAATTCAAGGAAGTCCCGACAACCTGCATATCCGATGCGATGCAAGGACTGAACGGCCTTGATCCTTCCATCAAGCCGTTAAAAGAGGAATATAAAATCGCGGGAAGGGCTTTTACTGTAAACTTGCCCGCAAATGATAATCTCATGTTTTTAAAAGCGATAAAAGAAGCAAAGCCGGGAGACATTCTGGTCGTTGATGCCAAAGGACATCAATATAACGCCATTGCGGGCGATTTCGTTGTGGGCATGGCCCAAACATTGGGTTTGGGAGGGATTGTGGTCGATGGTGTCATTCGAGATGTGGCGGAGATCAAGAGTTTGAATTTTCCCGTTTTCTGCAAAGGGACCACGGTGGCCGCCAGCGGCAAGGCGGGTGGGGGCGAAACCGGCGTGCCCATCTCCTGCGGCGGGGTGACCATCTATCCCGGGGATATCATCGTCGGCGATGTCGATGGTGTGACGGTTGTTCCAGAGCGCATGGAACAGGATGTGTTGAAGAAAGCGTTGGAAAAAATGGCGAAAGACGAGGAGCGCGCAGGGAGCATTTTGGGAAATCGGGAAGCGGTTATCAACTATATCGATCGCATGCTCGCAAAAAAATAGAAATCCTCCGTTCAATGGTGAAAACCCCAACATCCGCATGGCCGTTGGGGTTTCTTATTTGCCGGACACACCCTAGTTGATCTTGGTTTGGCAAGCCAGGCGGAATCCTTCTGCCAGCCGTTTGTTCAATTTGCTCCATTCGATCGCCGTGGGGGGAGAGATCAAGGCTGATCCCGCCACCACTTTTACCAAGCATTTCTCGCAATTCCCTTTTCCGCACTTATAATCAATGGGTTGGTTTTGGCTGAGTGCGCAATCCAGGATGGTTCTCCCTGAATGGGGGGTTAAAGTGAATGTGCGGTCATGTTGCTTCAATTTAATGAGAGGCTGAGCTGTTGTTTTGCGGTTGGGTGGTTCCATGGGTTGTGGAGGTGACATCTTCATTTGTGTCGGTTGGTTTTCTTTCAGAGATCCGACAGTGAGTGGTTTCTTGCTCAAAGTCCATTCCCCATTTCGTTTTCTTTTCTGCTTTTCATTTTAATCGGTATCTCAAAAAAACTCTAAAGGAAACATTTGCTGGAGCGTCTGATATAAAAGCGGCTTGACGATAAGAATCATTTTCAATTAGTATGATGATGAAAATGAATTTCAACGATACGGATTCCGATAAGGTGGGGTCATCATGAATTATGAGGTTAATGGATTTGCTGACATATATATGATTCTTTCCAATGAGCGGCGAGTTGGCGGCGTCATTGAAGCGGAAAGCATCCGGTTGCGTTCGGGTGAAGTGTTTACGCATCCGGTTGTGACCCATATTGATTTCACCGGCACCACTTTTTATACCATGGGTTTCGTTTCCAACACGGGACTCAAAGTGATTGTCAACGTGAATGAAATTTGCAGTATCGTTTCTCCGATGCATAAACGGACGAAGGAGCTTCAAAACAGTTATTACAAAAAAATAAAGGTGAATGAGAAGCTGAAATACCTCAAGCGTTTGTGCGAAGTGAATGAGGGTTACTATACGGAACCATTCATCAAAGAGGTCGAAGCCATCGTGAATGATATCGGCATCGAATCGGTCGAGAGCGAACTGAATTTGGACTTCCTCCGCAAATATCCCAGATTGGTTCAAATCGCTTAACAGGATCGATCTGCTTGCCATGCAAAAAAAAACAGGATCCGATGATCCCGCTTGTTTACTGGTTGTTGCCGTTGGGGTCTTCCAATGTGCAAATGGCACTTGGGCGCTTAATCCGGAGGGCAAGGCATTCATAGACCCGGAAGAGGTAGTTCATGTTTTCATAGTCAAGAAAAACCGTGTCAAAGTCTTCGGCGATCGCCAGATCGAGATTTTGCCTACCCGTGGCGATGACGACGCCGGCTTCGCCGGTAATGACGGGGGATTGATACACGCCGTCTGTCATCAATTCGCGAACGTGTTCGATTTCAAGGACATGGGTTCCTTCGTGCACACGGTGCAACAAGGCGTATAGCGATGGGGACACCACTAACGCATAAGGACCGGAATGCCCCATGCTTAACAATTTGTTCCTTGCTTCCACCACATCCGAGAACGCGTTGCCGGACTTCATCCAATCGCTGCGAATGTGGGTTAACCGCCCTTTCACATTCATCAGCCCCGGCAGGTGGAATAGATTGGAACCGTTGAAAATCAGGTCGTCTTCCAGCAGTGCGCATTGCTGCGCGGCATTGGCGGCGGGTGAAAAATCAATGGGCATGTCCATCGATTTGCTTTGTTGGATGTCGCGCCAGTACAAAATAAAATCTTTATACAACATGGGGATCGTAAGGTTGACTCGGCTGGTTGGCTGGGAAAGGCCCGTCTCTTCACCATGCAGGCTCAGATTTCCCATTTCCGGCCTTGCGAAGATGTCATTCACAACGGTTTGGACCCCTTCGCCAAGCGGCCCGTAAATATCGATGAATCTTCTTCCGACCAATTGCCTTTTGGCGCTTTCAATGACCGTCTGCTCTAAAGATTCCCATTGCTCAGCATTAAAAGGCGCATCCGGAAAGCGTTGTAGTTTGTCCATTTTTTACCTCCGATTATTTTTTTAGGCTGCCTACCGTAAAGCCTCTCTTTTTGATCTGCGTTGGTGTGTGCAGGGGAATGGGGCGGTTGGTGAGAGCGGCATCATCCGTGTACATTTCGATTTTTAACCCTTCGCTCACATCTTCCTTTTCATCCGTTGGGATGGACCCCCCTTTGGAAGCCGCGCCATCAAACTGCTCATTTAACGCTTGCAAGATTCTTTTGGTCTCTTGGTAATCCTCAAATGTCATTTCTCTTAACTGTTGCAGCTTGTTAAAGTGTTCCGTATCTTTAAATTGGAATAACGCCAAATCCAAGTGTTCCAAAAAGTTGTGCAGCCCGAACTTTTCCAGGCTGATATCTTGCAATACATGAATGAATTCCGCATTGCTCGTTTGTTGCATACCGGGGTTTTCAAGAAAGGATTCAAGTTTGGGCAACAATTCTTGCAAGCGGTCTGAGCGGTGTTCTTCTTCTTCGTAAATGTGATGAAAGTATAATTTTTCGTGGTCGTCTTTGGCGCCCTCAATGGCCGGTTCCAAGATCTTCATAAAATCAACCAGCGCTTCGTTGGTTCGGTTGAATATATCCTTTAAATTCAAGAAGCGTTCTTCCAAAGTGTCTTCCTCTCTTTCCATCATTTCACTTTCCAATATGGACTGAATTCTTTGTTTATATACCAAAGGCTGACAAACCCCATCTCCTCGGGTGTAAGCTTGGGGAGGTGGGGTTTGTTCCCATGAGGTTCGGGCACTGGGTTTAAAATTCAGTCGCTAGATTCCGACTTTTCTTTATTTCGTAATGGATAGTATTTGCAAAATTGAGAAATAAAACAGGAGAAGTTTTGTTTTATCGCAAAATAAATAGGATATGTTCACAAATAATAAAAAATATTATAGGGAAATTATTTTTTTCATTATTACAATTAGAGATGGGAACTGTGAGGTGATACGCGATAACTAGCGCAACGAAGCCATTGCCCTCGCGCACAGACCGATATTTACGCAACCACCTGCATCCTTTCGTCGTTTTTTTGCTTATTGGAACAGCCCTCATTCGAACCGCCGCCTTTATGAGTCTGCCGTTTCTGGCATTTTACCTGACGTCCACATTTCACTTTCACTCCCTGCAGACGGGAATCATTATCGGAATGTCGGGGATCGGCGGTGCGATAGGGGGGATTATCGGTGGAGGGTTATCCGACCTATTTGGGCGCAGCCGAATTTTAAATGTAACCATGTTCGGTTGGACGAGCATTTTCTTTTTATACCTGTTTGCGACCGATTATATGCATTTTGTCATTTTAAGCTTTCTGCACGGGTTGTTTCGGTCTTTTTTTGATCCGATTTCCCAGGCGTGCATGGCGGACTTGACAGCGGAAGAAAAACGTTTGCAGGTATTTAGTTATCGATATGTCGCATTAAACGTGGGAATGGTGTCAGGCCCTCTGCTTGGGGCATACCTGTTCCATTGGCTCGGCATTTACACCTTTGTCATAACAGGGGCCATTTTTTCTTTCTATGGTGTGATTTTGCACTTCAAACTAAAACGTTATAAGGGACGCCTGAATCAAACTCCTCCCAAAAGGCGAACGCACTTGGCCAATTGCATCAGAGTGATTTCCAAGGATCGGGCCTTGGGTTATTACACACTGGGCGGCATGCTTTTTTTTATGGTGTATGCCCAGATGGAATCCAATTTGCCCATTTATCTGTCTAAGGAAATTCCCAACGGAAGCAAGTTGTATCCCATTTTGCTTGTGATTAACGCAGGCCTTGTGATCTTGGTTCAGCGCTATATGTCCGCTTGGTCGGAAAAGAGACATCCGCTCAGCAGCATTGCGTTGGGGACTGTCCTATATACGTTGGGTTTTTATTGTTTTTCTCTGAATGATCAACCACTCATGTTTGTCATGGGGATTACCCTTCTCACTTTTGGGGAAATGCTTATTTTTCCCGTCACAAACCAGCTGACAGACCAATTGGCGGATGAGAAGTACCGCGGGGCTTATTATGGCGCGGCCCATTTCGCGCAGCTTGGCTTGAGTGCGGGACCCGTTTTTGGAGGCTGGTTGGTTGAGCGGTTTGACGGGTTGACCCTGTGGAAGATTGCCGCGATCCTCTCCCTCTTAATCTTATGGTGCTATGCCATGGGGTATAGGAAATATTCCGCAAAAAAGAATGTGGCGGTTGTAGAGATCGTTTATCGGATCCTTTTGGATCTCAAATTGACCTTTTTGGTGAAATTCATTCTTAAATTGATTCCTTTGGGCGTCGTTGTCGCCATCGCCTGGCATTTGCTGCAAAAATAGCCGGAAGTCAGAACCCTGACGGCTGCATGCCACAGGTGGTGTTTCCGAAAACTGTTTTGCAAACCCTGCGCTCAAGATGCGCAGGGTTTCTGTCTATATGTCATGCACACACTTCGATTCAATATTCAAACATAAGAAAAGCCGCCAGACATGATCAGCATGCCCAAAGCCATTTGGACCCGCATCCCGATCATATGCACCAACTGTCCGCCCAACACGCTGCCCACAATCATGGTGATGATCATCGGAGTCATGACAGTGCCGGAAGAGGACGCACTGACCCCCGTCACGCCTTGCATGAACAGTGGAACAATGTTGACCAAGTTACCGCCGACCTTCATGGCGGTTTTGAAAACGTCGTGGGTCGATTCGTTGCCCGGCGTCTTCCTTTTCGGGGTGATTTTTGTGCTGCCCGGCGCAGTTTGTTTTTATGGGCCGTATACAGTCCGATCACAAACGCAAGCGGAATAACGTTTGCGCTGTTACCGAATCTCCTGTTTCAACACGTCGCCCAACTCCACGACTTTTCCGTCTCCCTGCAGATAGCGGCGCCCGTCTGCATCCACTTCATAATTCCATTCGTAAATGAGAGAGGGATACTTTTTGGAGTAAAAATGGACCAATCGGTTATGCTTGATCCGTTTATGCCGCTGATGTGCACTTTTTACACCGGGTCGCGTCAAAAAGGTGTCAATCAGCAATCGGATCTTTCCTGGGTCCCGAATGGTCACGATTCGCCCATTGCCGAGCGGTCGGCGAAATTCTACTTGATAGGGATCAAATCGCTTGATGTCCAGTTTGGGGAGATGGTTTTCTTGATAGGCGAAGCAGGCGAGATTGTGATCGGGGCACATGGCCAGCCACTCCTTGGTGGACAATCCGTTGATCCGGTACACGGTGCCGGCGTTGGAATCTCCCACTGCATCCTCCACATTCTCCTCCAGCACGACGACCGAAGGGTGAACCGTATACGCCCGGTTCCCATCGACAAGGGTGGCACCTTTCAAAAACATGTTCGACAAGAACCATGTACAACCGGCCAAACCAATGAGGGTAAGAAAACAAATCATGTGACGAGTCCGCATAGCTACCGCTTCCCTACGTTTTCAATTTTGAGTTTTTACAGAAGTTGCCGACTGAAAGCCCAACTCTTTCAAGGATGGGATGAAAGTCGGCGTTGCTCGGTAATCCCTTTATGGGATTGTTAAGAGCAACAATTTTCAGTATAATCTAACGCATGAGCGGTGCTCATCCCACTGGTAGTGGGTTTTGTTCCCTCTGTACGTCATGATATGGGGTTCCAGTGGCGAACCAATCTCTCCCACTGGGTAAAATCATGAGAGTGAGTAAAACGGAACTAGAATGCCGGTAATAGGCGTTCCGCCCATGTGGGTACATGCAACATGAGTTGTAGAACTGCATGGGACGGGCTGATGAGACAGCCCTGAACTCGGGAGTTGCATGAAGCAGAAATGGATTGAGTGCGTTAACTACCCAAGAATCCCACGGCTTCAGCCGTGTGGAGTCTCAATTTCCAATAAGTTGGTATCACTATCTTTCCGTTTTCCCCCATCTATCGTGCCGCTTTTGGCCGTGTCTCGAATATACCCCCTCTTAGGGAGCTTAACTGAATAACCTCTCTTTGGTTTCCTTAATTTGCTCGAGATGCCTTTGTTCATGCAATCCGACAAATTCAACCCATTGCTTCAGGCTCATGGCCCCAAACAAAGGGTGGGGCATAGAGCTCCGTTTCAATTGATCCGGTGTCAAATCCTGCAACACACAGGTGAGGACCTGACGGGACCGATACAACTTCTCTTTCAGCGAATCAAGCGTTTTGTAGCCGTCGCTTGGTTCTATGGCCGGTGTGGGAACATTCACCCGGCGGCTGCGGTCCAAGGTCAATTGAATGGGCTTTGCCTCGGGAATTGGTGTGTCCGTGCGTTCCGCCGCTTTCTTCATCTGATGGGCCACGCTAAGTTCGGTTAAATACAAGTGTTCCAAGATTTGGGCGATACTCCAATGATCCGGAGATGGTTTTTGGTTTAATTGCTCATCGGATAAAAGTTCGACCTCTTGCCAAATCTCCTGCCGAATTTGGACGTTTTTGTTCATGCTAGCGCCTCCTATCCTCTCATATCTCGCTCTTCTACTCAATTTTACATCAACCTCAGGGCAAGGGAAAAACCCCCTATTCAAGAGGTGGCCATTATATTGGTCGAAGAGATCAACCGCGCTTATGCACCGTGGGACGAAACGGGATTTGACCGGGTTTGGTTGCATTCCCCTGTGAGAAATGGGAAGTGATTAGCCGAAATGCGAATGCGTCCTTTATTGGTGAGATAAACCCTGGACACTCTTTGATCACTGTCCAATTCTTTTTGGATTTATCCGTCTTGCTCCGCAAGTCTTAACAGAAAGGGGGGCTGGCCGGGAAATACGTCATACCCCTGAATCCGCAGATCGACGTTTTACCGATGTAGTTTCAGCACATGCCCTATCAGATGGGTCAAAGCATCGGAGTAATTAACATCCACTGCGCATCCTCCTTGATTAGTCGGCTAATCAACAATGGATTCTGATCCATTTCACTTTGGGTGTCAATGCTTTGCTAAAGTTGCTTTTAACCCTTGACACATGGAAAACAATTCCAAAATAATAAATAGGATGAAAAGCGGAGGGGATGGGAAATTTGAAAATCAGATGGGCTACATATGCATGGATTTGCTTGGTTCTGGTGACGGGTTGTACAGGCAACGCCGCCGTTTCGGTAGACATGATCAACTCACAAGGCGATAAAATCGGCACTGCTGTATTGACAGAAGAAAAAGAGGGTGTGAAGGTCCAATTCAATGTGAGTCAACTTTCGCCCGGACCACACGGCTTCCATATTCATGAAACCGGGAAGTGTGCGGCACCCGACTTTAAATCGGCAGGGGGCCATTTTAATCCCGGGCACAAAAAACACGGGAAGCTGAACCCGCAGGGAACCCATGCCGGTGACTTAGCCAATATCGTGGCAGATTCGGACGGAAAAGCAAAGGGGGCGCAAGTGGCGCAACAGGTGACCCTGTCCAAAAACCAAAAACATTCTTTGCTTAAAAGCGGGGGCACCGCGCTGGTGATCTACGAAAAAGCAGATGATATGAAAACAGATCCGGCTGGAGATTCCGGCAGGCGAATTGCCTGCGGCACCATTTGAAAAGAGACATCGGGAGGTCATTATCTTGACGTTATTAAGTTATTTTAATATACTAACTTACATAAAGTAACTATTTAGTCCAACCGATCGGAGGGGAAGGCATGCTTCCTGCGTTATTTTTGGCGCACGGTTCGCCCATGCTTGCCATTGAAAATACGGAATATACTCGTTTTCTTGAAAGGCTTGGCCGGACATGGAAACCAAAAGCGATTGTCATTTTTACGGCGCATTGGGAAAGTGACGTGCTGACCATTTCGTCCACGGATGAGGTGTATGAAACGATTTATGATTTTTACGGATTTCCGGATGAGCTTTATGCCATTCAATATCAAGCGAAGGGTTCCACACAGATTGCAGACATGGTAGCGGAGAGGTTTGAAAGACAAGGGATTCCCACCAGAAAAGATCGGTCCCGGGGATTGGACCACGGTTCTTGGACTCTTTTGCGGCGCATGGTTCCGGATGCGGACATCCCGGTGATTCAGATTTCAGTCAATCCGTTTCTGCCTCCGCAAGACCAGTTCAAGATTGGCGAATCCCTTCGGGGACTGGGGGCAGCAGATATCTTGGTGATCGGCAGCGGCGGCACGGTGCACAATTTGCGGGTCGTCAAATGGGAGCAGACCACGCCTGAACCATGGGCGGTGCAATTCGATGATTGGCTGGTTGACAAGATCCAAAAAAGGGATGTTGATTCCCTGTTCAACTACATGGAGTTGGCTCCTCACGCCAGCCTGGCTGTGCCAAGGCCGGAACACTTCGTTCCCCTCTTCATCGCGATGGGCAGTGGGGATCCGCAAAGAACAGCCAGGGTCCTTTACCGGGGTTATGATATGGGAACATTGAGTTATCTGTGCTTGCAATTTTAAGCCGATATGAACGGGAGTGATGCCGGCACTCCGGTTGGGTGATCAAGGATAAAGAAAAGGAAATGAGTATACCCATCTCTTCGGCAAAACGGTTGGGGAGGTGGGTTTTATTTTGTATGTATAGTAAATATATACGATAAATGCGTAACTTCCGATAGAATTCTAATTGTATAATGTATAGATAAATATTATCATGTACTATGGACATCAAATCGGGAGGGAGTTTTGCATCGTGGCGACTATTGGTGAATTGCTCAACAGCCGCGCCGCTTTATCGCCAGGCCTTGAGGCGTTGGTGAGCAATGGTGAACGTATCACTTTTCTGGAATACAAACAAAAAGTCAACCAATTGGCGAACTATCTGTTGGATCTCCAGGTGCAACAAGGTGACCGGGTTGCGTTCCTTTGTAAGAATACATATGCTTTTCCGATTATATACTTGGCGGCGGCCAAAATCGGAGCCATTGCCGTGCCGATCAACTGCCGCTTAAAACCGGCGGAAGTCCAGTATATTGTGGAGGATTGCCAAGCGAAAGTCTTGTTTTATGATGAAGAGTTCAGGGATGCGTTGGAATTGCTCCCCAGTTGTGTGGAGAAAGTGATTCGCGCGGCCGTGGGGGAAGAGATGGATGACCATTTCAAAAGCATTTTTCAGATCGCGTCTGCCGCGGAACCTTCCGCGGACGTGACGGAACGCGATATCGCCACGATTATTTACACTTCCGGCACAACAGGCAATCCCAAAGGGGTGATGTGCACGCACGCCAATGTGTATGCGGCGGGACTGGCCAATGTGAATACGCTGGATCTTCGCTTTGCCGATCGTTTTTTGTTTGTGACGCCCTTGTTTCACATCAGCGGCATGATGTTTATCATCAACGCCTTGATTCGCGGATTCACTTTGGTTCTGGCGGCCAACTTTACGCCTTCCCAGCTGTGGGATCTGATCGATGAAGAGAAGATCACCAACATGATGTCTGTCCCGGCCATGCTTCCGTTTATGCTGCAAATGTTAAAAACGATCGATAAGGATATTTTCAGTTTGCGGGGGATCATATGCGGGGGTTCCCGGGTGCCGGAACAACCAATCAGGGAATTCCATGATCTCGGCTTTTCCATTATCCAAGTTTACGGAGCGACTGAATACTCTGGAGCGATTGCCTACTTCTTGCCGGAGATGGATCTGAACCGTTGCCATTCCGTGGGGAAGGGATTATATTTGACCGAATTGAAGATCCTTGATCCGTTGACGGGAATGGAGTGCCCGCCAGGCGAGATCGGAGAAATTGTCGTGCGTGGAGATTCGGTTTTCGCCGGGTATTGGAACAATAAGGAAGAGACGGACCAAGTGTTGAAAAATGGCTGGTACCATACGAAAGATGTGGGCAAATTGGATGAGGAAGGTTATTTGTACGTGATCGACCGTCTCCGTGACATGGTGATCTGCGGCGGTGAAAAAGTGTTTCCCGCCCAAGTGGAAGCCGTGATACAACAACTGGATGGCGTCGCTGAAGTGGCGGTCATCGGGGTGGCGGACCCCGTTTGGGGTGAACTTCCCCGGGCTTATGTGGTCAAGGCGGAAGGGGCTTCCCTTACGGAAGAAGAGGTTTTGGACCATACACGGCAAAACTTGGCCGATTACAAACTCATTGATGTGGAATTTATCGCGGAACTGCCCAAAAACAGCATGGGCAAAACGCTGAAGTATGTATTGCGCGCGCATGCCAATGGCACGAAACTGACAAATGTCTAGGGCGTGTCTGGAAAATAAATCAAGTTGACCGCCGACATAGTTATCAGACACGCCCTAATGGGTGAGTTTGTGTCTGAAAACGGAATGGGGGTCGAAGGGGAAGAACGGTTCATTCAAGATGGATTCATCCATGACGATTACCGGATTGAATTCATCAAGAACCATTTGAAATGGCTTCATCGGGCGATTGGGGAAGGATGCAACGCCAAAGGATACCAGGACGTTCATGGATAACTGGTCTTGGACCAACGCTTACAAAAATCGTTATGGATTGATTTCCATTGATCTGAAAACCCTCAAGAGAACACCGAAAAAGAGCGCGTATTGGTTTAAAGAGGTCTCCATCCAGAATGGTTTTGAATGAAGAATAGACATGCCGTATCGCATGCCGCCTCATCGTGGGCGGCTTTTTTTGCATAAAAAACGTGAGAGGGAATGAGAAACCCGCCCTCTCACGCAATTTGGCACGTGGCGAACGACGTTTTTCATTTGATATTTCGCGCAGGATTGTTGACAAGATGATGGCCCCTTTCGGTTGTTGATTGCTGTAAAATGATTGTATTGCTATTTTGTTTATACTGGTGAGGCAATTCCATCACTTGATCAAGTTTGACGGTGACACTTGCGGAAAGGGATGACGAAATCGTGGAAGCAAAACGGGTTACGGAAAAACATGAGCTGGATGCCGCTTTTCAAATCAGGAAAACGGTGTTTGTTGAGGAGCAGGGAGTCCCATTGGAAGATGAAATTGATGAGCATGAAGAGCAAGCGGAACATATTCTTGTTTACGCCGATAACCAGCCGGTTGGCACAGGAAGATTGCGCATCGTGAATGGAGTGGCCAAACTGGAGCGGATCTGCATTTTGCCTTCTCACCGCAAACACGGTTTGGGCAAGGTGATCATTCGCAGCCTGGAAGAGATCGCCCAGGCAGAAGGCGTATCCCAAGCGAAATTGCACGCGCAAACGCATGCGGAAGGCTTTTATCAAAAATTGGGTTATGCCACCGCTTCTCCTGTGTTCATGGAGGATGGAATCCCCCATGTGTTGATGGTCAAGGATCTTGCGGGAGAATAGACGGCGATGGCCAACGGCTCCACCTGTCAGCTTTGGGGTGGGGCCGTTCTGTTTGTTGCTCATGGATAAGGGGGGAGAAGAGTGGGAACGATGGTTGATGAACGAAGGATCTTGTTCCAATAGGGGTCGAGGTGTGGTTATGAGAGCGAAAGATTGTGATTTTTCAACGTTAAAAGCACAACTGAGACAGAATCTGTTAGCCATCTCGGATGAGATCGACCGCTTTTTGAAGCTGGTCGATGATGAGCATAACTGTTTGTTGGGCGAGTTAAGGAGCTTAAGAAATCAAATCGTCCTAAGCGAAGCCTTGGCCTCGTCCTTTTATTTGCAGTGTTACTTGTCGCCTTTCACCACTAAATACCTGGGCCTCTTGTCCAGCATCGCCCACCTGTCGCAACGGAAACATGGGGTGTTGATTGTTGTGCAGCGGAAAGATCCGTTGGTCGCATGGCTTGCCCATGGCACGTTGATTCAAGCCGAGTTTTCCAGCTCATTGTTGGAATCCATTTTTTATCCCGGCAGCCCGTTGCACGATGGGGCGGTGTTGATCAAAGATGATAAAATCATTTCCGCCGCCCATGTTTTGCCCTTATCGAATAAAGAGGTTGAAGATGATCAAAAATTGGGAACCCGGCATCGGGCGGCTCTGGGGCTAAGCGAGAAGTGCGACGCCATTGTGATAGTCGTGTCGGAAGAAACGGGCCGCGCCTCGTTTGCCTTGAATGGAAAGCTTTATGTGATCGGCACGCCCACATAAATCCAATCCAACCTTATGCCATATTCATACCAGCACAAGCGGGCCAACAGGAAAAAAGCGTGTAAAAAGGTTGACTTTCCTTATGCTTGTCTCTTTACAACCACCGGAAATCGCAGTAATATACGATTAATTCCATATTCGCCATCATCGCTGAATCTACAGAGAGCGGGGGAACCAAAGGAAGTGGGAAAAGTCTTGCTTCTGGGGTGAATCTCAGGCATCGCTTGAGTAGGGTTACTCTCACAACCCGAATCCGTCAGCTAACCTCGTAAGCGTGTTGAGAGGGGGAACGTCGCCTGCCTTGACCACGGAAGGAGTTTCTCTTTTTTGTGGTTTTTTCTTTTGTAAAGGGAAAGCCAAAGCAAAGCATCGGTTACTTGGTAAATGAAGGTTTGAAGTCTCTAGTGTGTTGGTAATTGGACGCATCATTTTGTTGGAGGAATCATATGTTTAATCGAATCAAACGAATCGTGATCGGAAGACCGCTCCGGTCCAATGAGCTACATAGTCAAAAATTGAACAATTTGAAGGCCTTGGCCATTCTCTCTTCAGATGCCTTGTCATCGGTCGCCTATGGTCCCGAACAGATTTTGATCGTGTTGGCCACGGTCGGCGTTCTGGCTTTCTGGTACTCGTTGCCCATCGCGGTTGGGGTGCTTGTTTTGTTGGTGGCCTTGATTTTGTCGTACCGCCAAATCATTTTCGCGTACCCTCATGGCGGTGGCGCCTATATGGTGGCCAAAGAAAATCTGGGGAAAAACTTTGGATTGGTTGCCGGCGGATCGCTATTGATCGATTATATTTTAACCGTGGCGGTAAGTGTGTCTGCGGGCACCGATGCCATCACTTCCGCCTTTCCCGTGCTGCATCCGCATACGGTGGCGATTGGCGTCGGCCTTGTCGCGGTCATTACGCTCTTAAATTTAAGGGGATTGACCGAATCGGCTTCCATCTTGGCGTATCCCGTTTACTTGTTTGTGTTGGCCCTTGCGATCTTGATTGTGGTGGGTCTGTATCAGGTGGTGACGGGACAAGCGCCGGCCAATGCCCATCCGGCGATCGGTACCCCGGTGATGGGAATTAGTTTGTTTCTCATCTTGAAAGCTTTTTCCTCCGGTTGCTCCGCCTTGACGGGGGTTGAAGCGATCTCCAATGCGATTCCCAACTTTAAAGATCCGGCTCCCAAAAACGCCGCCTTCACCTTGGTGATCATGGGGATCATTTTGGGCGCACTCTTTTCGGGCATCGTCTTTTTGGCTTACTGGTATGGGACCGCGCCCGCGGAAACGGAAACGGTGTTGTCGAAGCTGGGCTCGGCCATCTTTGGCCGTAACGTGTTTTACTATTTCCTACAGGGAACCACCGCGCTGATTTTGGTGCTGGCGGCCAATACCGGCTTTTCCGCGTTCCCTTTGCTGGCGTTTAACCTGGCGAAAGATAAATATATGCCAAGGGCCTTTACGGTGAGAGGGGATCGCTTGGGGTATTCCAATGGGATTATCACGCTGGGCTTGGCTTCCATCATCTTGATCATCGCGTTTAACGGGAACACGGAAAACCTGATCCCGTTGTATGCGGTCGGGGTGTTTATTCCCTTTTCATTGTCGCAAACCGGCATGATCGTCAAATGGTTGCGCACCAAACCGGAAGGTTGGGGTGGCAAATTATTGGTGAACCTCGCCGGCGCGTTAATCTGTTACCTGATTTTGGCCATCTTTTATATCACCAAGTTTCAACAAGTGTGGATGACGCTTCTCTTCATCCCGTTATGCGTATTCATCTTCCAAAAAATCCACCAACACTATGCGGCGGTGGGTGATCAGTTGAGGGTGGATCCGTCGCTTAAAATCATGGATATGAAAAGCGTTGACAATATGGTGATCGTGCCGGTCGCCGGCATCACCACAGTGGTCAGGCAGTCGCTACTCTACGCCAAATCCATATCCGATCATGTGGTCGCGGTGTATGTGGGTTCGAGCCCGGAATCGATCGATCGCATGGAAAAAGAGTGGGAAGAGTGGCAGACCGGAGTGAGACTGGTGACATTGCTTTCCCTCTATCGGAGCGTACTGGGACCATTGAGCGAATTCATTGATACGGTCAAAGCGAAAGCGGATCAGTCGGGCGCGAGGATCACGGTTATCATGCCCCAATTTATCACAAAGAAGTGGTGGCACAGCTTCCTTCATAACCAATCCGGTTTTCTCATCTTGGCTTATCTGCTGAGAATGAAAAACATCATTGTCACCATCGTCCCTTATCAATTGAAAAAATAAGCCATGGAGGCCGGAGCGCCAAGGAAACCCACCTTTTCAAGCAAATGAGCTTGGGGAGGTGGGTTGTTTTTGGTGTCAAAATGGTATAATGAGATGGATCGATCCGCTTTTATTGGAAACTTAAATGAAAGGTTAAATGCAAATGGAAAAACGATGGGTTCGAGAATCAAGATGCTATAAAACGTCAAGAGTTTTTCCTCCCGATGTTAATAATCATAATACGTTGTTCGGTGGAAAATTAATGGCTTATATTGACGATATCGCTTCGATCGCGGCGACAAAACATTGCCGCCGGTCAGTTGTTACTGCTTCAACAGATTCTGTTGATTTTTTGCATCCGATAAGACCATCGGATTCTGTTTGCTTGGAATCCTTTGTAACTTGGACAGGAAAAACATCAATGGAAGTGTTTGTGAAGGTGATTAAAGAAGATTTGTTGAGCGGAGAAAGAAAGATAGCGGCTACTTCCTTTCTGACATTCGTTGCCCTTGACGATAATAAAAAACCCGTTCCAGTACCCGCAGTCGTTCCGGAAACGGAAGAAGAATTCAAATTGCATGAAACGGCGCCGCAAAGAGCCGAAGCGCGTAGGATCAGAAGGGAAGAAAGCAAAAAATTGGCTGACTATCTTACAGTAAAGCAGCCTTGGGATTAACAAAGATGCTATCATTTTGTATAAGAGAATATGTGATGTGGTCGGGCTCAGGGACATCCCCTGAGTACGAATAATGGAGTCATCCCGGAACATGGCCAACTGCTGAGACGCGGTTGGCTTTTTTATGACTTTGCTAGGGAATCTCCCTTCGTGAGTTCATTTAAAATATAGTTCATAATTTTAGCGTATAGTGAGGGTAATAATTTACAGACAAGCGACGGTGATGGACACATGGCGACAGTTTTGATTGTGGATGATGATGCGCACATCCGCGAGCTGGTCAAGCTGTTACTGGAAAACGAAGGCTTGGAAGTGATTGAAGCGGCGGACGGCCAAGAAGCTTTGGCGCTTTTGGAAACGGTGAAGGCGGACATGGCGATTTTGGACGTAATGATGCCCCGCATGGATGGCTGGGCGCTGTGCCGCGAACTGAGGACTTATTATGATTTCCCTTTGCTCATGTTGACGGCCAAAGGGGAAACGATTGATAAGGTGCAAGGGTTTGAGCTCGGCACTGACGATTATTTGGTGAAGCCCTTTGAGCCGCCGGAGTTGGTGGCAAGGGTCAAGGCGCTGCTCCGGCGATACCGCATCGCCGTGTCTCAAACGGTACGGGTTGGGGAGGTGTTGCTTGACCGGAACGCGTATGAAGTGTTTGTCGATGGCCGCAGGTTGACGTTGCCGTTAAAAGAGTTTGAACTCCTGTTTAAGCTGGCGAGCTATCCGGGCAAAACCTTCTCCCGGGACCAACTGATCGAGGAGATATGGGGTTACGATTACGCGGGTGATGAACGGACGGTGGATGTCCATATCAAACGGTTGCGCGAGCGTTTTCCCGAAGACCAATATTCCTTCAAAATCCGCACGGTTTGGGGGCTGGGCTACCGTCTGGAGGTGCGGGCATGAAGTGGAAAATCTTTCTCCATATGACCAAGTTTTGGGCTTATGCCATGTTCTGCTGGTCGACCGCATATCTGATCACTTCCTTCTTCTTTGATGTGAAAGCGGATCAACCGGGTGATTTCATCCGTTATTTCGTTACCGGTCTGGTGGGCTTGCTCCTCGTCAGTTTGGTGGGCTATCTGTTTGCCAGATTCTCGGCGCCCAAGCGCTTTGAATTGTTTCATGTGATGATGGATGCCTTTAGGCAAATCGCCAAAGGCAATTTCAAGGTGCGGTTGAACGCCAATCTTATCCAGGACAATGACAGTCCGTTTGGCGAAGTGTTTGAAAGCATCAACCATATGGCCGAGGAACTGAACAGGATGGAACAGATGCGGCAGGAATTTGTGTCCAACGTCTCGCACGAGATCCAATCGCCGCTCACTTCGATCCGGGGGTTCGCCAATGCGTTGCAGAAGGATGAGTTAAGCGCGGAGGCGCGCAAGCATTATCTTCGCATTATTGAACAGGAAAGCGTCCGCTTGTCCAAATTGAGTGAGAACCTGTTGAAACTGTCCTCGCTGGAGTCCGATGTTCATCCGTTTGAGCCGAAACCGTACCGTTTGGACAAGCAATTGCAAAAAGTTATCTTGTCTTTGGAACCCCAGTGGGTAAAGAAATCGATCGAAATGGATCTCGCTCTCGAAGAAGTAACCGTGTTCGCCGATGAAGATATGATGGGGCAATTGTGGGTCAACCTGATTAGCAATAGCATTAAGTTCACGCCGGATGGCGGTGTGATCGGGGTTGAATTGCGGAAGAAGGGGGAACGGGCCGAAGCGATCCTGTCCGACACGGGCATTGGGATAGCTGAAGAGGATCAAGCGATATCTTTGAGAGGTTCTATAAAGCGGACAAATCCAGAAACCGTTCAATCGGCGGGAGTGGGCTGGGGCTGGCCATCGTCAAAAAAATCATCGAGCGGCACCATGGCTCGATCAAGGTGAAAAGCAAGTTGGGCGAAGGTACCGAGATGACCATCCACCTGCCGCTCAAACCGCGCATGTGATGCCGACTTGTTCAAAAAGAGAGAGGAAAAAGACATAAAATGTGGAGGGACATCAATGGAGAGGAATCCTAAGTTGGAAGTAAATATCAAACGATTTATTGAACTGATCGATGTGAAGTCATTGCCCAAATTCTTGATCGGCCTCGTGCTGGGATTGAGTTTGGTGTCAACCGTGGCGGGCTTGGTTGTGCCGTGGTTGACCAAAGATATCGTCGATGTGATGACGGTCAAAACGCTTGATCTTCAGACTGTGTTGACCTTGCTGGTGGCGTTTGTCGTGCAATCGGCCGTGTCGGGGTTCTCCACTTACTACTTGGCCTATCTTGGGGAAATGGTTGTGGCCAAGTTGCGAAAACGATTGTGGCATAAAACCTTGAACTTGCCGATCTCTTATTTTGACCGAAATCGGTCGGGGGAGACGATCAGTCGCATCAATAACGATACGGCTATCATCAAAGACTTGATCAGCCAGCAATTGGTTTCGATTTTCACGGGGATTGTCTCGTTATTTGGCTCCCTTGCCATCCTCTTGTATTTGGATTGGTCGATGACATTGGTCATGCTGATTTCCGTTCCCATCATCTTTCTGGTCATGCGGCCCATTGGGCGCAAAATGTATAACATTTCCAAAGGGTTGCAAGGGGAGACCGCTCAATTCACCAGCCTGCTCACCCAGGTGGTGTCAGAGATTCGCTTGGTCAAAGCCTATGTGGCGGAAGCGGTGGAACAGAAACATGGGGAAAAGCAAATCGACCATCTCTTGCGAGTGAGTTTGAAAGAAGCCAAATTGACTGCCGTGCTTCAACCGCTGATGTCGTTCGTGATGATGTTCATGCTGGTGGTGATCATCGGCTATGGTGGGTACCGTGTTTCAACCGGTGCGTTGAGTGCGGGCGATTTGGTCGCGTTTATCCTGTACCTGTTCCAGATCATTATACCCCTGACCATGTTGACGCGTTTTTTTACCAGTGTGCAGAAAGCGATGGGAGCGACAGAACGGCTGCTCCAGATCTTGGAGCATGAACAAGAGGATGTGGAAGCGAAGAGTTCTGCCGTGGTTCCCGCCCAACCAATCCACTTTGATCACGTGACCTTTGCCTATCCGGGTCACGACGCGGTGCTCCATGATGTCAGTTTCACGGTTCAACCGGGCAAAGTGACCGCGATTGTAGGCCCGAGCGGCAGCGGCAAGACGACGCTCTTTTCCTTGTTGGAGCAATTTTATCATCCGGTGGCCGGGGAAATCCGCTTGGGAGACACCCCGCTGTCCCAACTGGGGCTCAGAGAGTGGCGGAGCTCTATCAGCTATGTGTCACAGGAAAGCCCTTTGCTTGCCGGAACGGTTCGGGAGAACATCTGCTATGCGATGGATCGGGATGTAACGGAGGAAGAGCTGGAGAGAGCGGCCAAGCTCGCTTATGCCGACGAATTCATCAAAAACTTGCCAAACGGTTTTGATACGGAAGTGGGAGAACGGGGAATCATGTTGTCCGGCGGGCAAAGGCAACGCATCGCGATCGCCCGCGCCATCTTGCATGATCCGCAAATTTTGATGCTTGATGAGGCGACATCCGCCTTGGATTCCACCTCGGAAAAAGTGGTGCAGGAGGCGCTCTCAAACCTGATGCAAGGGCGGACCACGCTGGTCATTGCCCACCGCTTGTCCACGGTTGTGGACGCGGACCAAATCCTGGTGCTGGAACAAGGAAAGCTCACCGGCATGGGGACTCATCAGGAATTGTTGGCGAATCATGCGTTGTATCAAAAACTGGTGAAACAACAATTCAAATGGGAGTTGCAGCACGACATAAGGTAAAAGGAAAAGCGCCTGGACAAGCGGTAAACTTGCCCAGGCGCTTTCGGCTTTTCCCAAAGGGGGGCGGGTGTGTGGGCCGCGAAGGGGCAGATAAACATCGATTCATTAAGAAACAACGATAATTAAGCGCTTACATGGGCTGGCAAAGTGAAAATGGGGAAGAGCCAAACCCATGGGGGCATTTACTTTCACTTACTGTCGGTGTAAGATAACTTCAACTTCGATGAAAAATCCGACATCGATCCCAAAGCTCGCTGAATCCCATTGAGGGAACGGGGGAACCAATCGTGAGAAGAGACACTTCTTCCACATGGGGTGAATCTCAAGCGAATCATTGTTGGCTTGGGTAGGGCTACTCTCCAGCCCGAATCCGACAGCTAACCTCGCAAGCGTGATGAGAGGGGGTTATTTGTTGTGGCAGACGCCCGCAGAGTAACCGCTCTGCGGTTTTTCATTTTTCGAATACCGGTTTGTGACTCTATTGCGATATAAGGGGTTATTTTTATGTTTAATAAGGATTCGTATTTATTTTCACAAGAGATTGCCACGCTCATCATCCCCAAGGAGCAAGTGACCATCATCGACCCGGACTGTTCGTTGGAACGGGCTCTCTTGGTATTGACGAGAAAGCGATTAAGCTCTGTACCCGTCATCAATGGCGCGGGAAAAGTGGAGGGAGTGATAAGCAAAACCAACATATTGGATTTCATCCTGCAGTTGAACCAACAGGAAGGTGATTTTACAGGATTGAAAGAACATACGGTAAAGGAAGCGATGAACAAAAGCTATTTGGGCATTTTGGCCAATTCCATTTTATCTTTTGCTTTTGAAGTCTTGCTGGAACGTTCGTTTACCCCCATCATCGATCTGAAAGGCCGATTCATCGGAATTTTGACCAGAAAAGTGATGATGGAGAAAGTGGTTGAGTTTTTTGAGGCCGAATACCAACGCACCAGGGATCAGGGAATGGATTCCGGCAAAACAAGGGAAGGCAAAAATGGAACCATCAAGCACAAGAAATTTTTTCATAGGCGAACTTGAACAGCAAGTGGCAAGTGAAAATCAGCCCCCTGTATGAAAAAGGGGGCTGATTTTTTGGAAGCCTCATGTGGCGGCCTGTTGGGGCCGGGGGGACGGGTTTGTTTCATCAAGGTGTGATAAGCTTGTGTTGGGAACATGCTGCGGGTAACCGCAAACAAGACCGCCAGGAAACGGGAGGTCCCTATGGCAAGAAATATCCTTATTGTTGATGATGATCCAGATATTATCCAGCTGTTAACCGAGGCACTCACCTATGAGCGGTTTCAAGTGTTTTCGGCCGCCAATGGCAGGTGCGCGCTGAAAGCGGTAGAGCGGCATCCCATCGATCTGATTGTGATGGACATTATGATGCCGGAGATGGATGGGCTGGAAACCATTCGGAAAATTCGGCAACGTTATCATATGCCGATCATTTTGCTCAGCGCCCGGGATCGGGAGATTGATAAAGTGATTGGCTTGGAGATCGGCGCGGATGACTATGTCGCCAAACCCTTTGGTGTGCAAGAGTTGGTTGCGCGGATAAAAGCTCACTTCCGGCGCTTGGAGCGGTTGGCGATGTTTCAATCGGAGAGGGATGGAGGAGTGGACTCGCCTTCGACAGGCCTCCACATGAATGAACAGACATACGAAGCGTTTCTGAACGGGGACAAACTGGATTTGTCCACCAAGGAATTTCAGATACTCCATTTTCTCTACCAACACCATAATCAGGTATTGACCCGGGAACAAATTTATCAGAGCGTTTGGGATGACAATATTGGTGATCTGAATACCGTGACTGTGCACATCAAAAACATCAGAAAAAAGTTGGGCGAAGGGAGCGCGATGATCAAAACCATTTGGGGTGTCGGCTATAAGTTTCTGTTAAGTGGAGAAGACAGATGAAACTGAAGTACAAAATCCCGTTGTTGTTTTTGGTTTTAACCATCCTGGTGTTTCTCTGGCTGGTGGGCTTTCTTTTCTTATATGTCCAAGATGTGTTTATCCGGCAAGTGGCCGACCAATCGGAAGCGCTTGTCACGGAGAATTTTGAGATTGTGCGCAAGGTGGAGTGGCTGCAACATGACTCAACCGCACTAAGTCATGCGCTGGAGCAAATGGTGGCGGATGGAAGGCTTCGGTTGGAGTATCGGGGGAAAGCCGGTTCGTTCATGGCGGGAAAGCTTGAACCCGGCAGATTCACCGTGAGCCTCTCACTTCCGATTTATGAAGGCCATCAGCGGACGGGTCAGCTTCAGATCATACGCCAGCCCCGGTTGATGGAGTTTGGCGTTCACTCCTTGATCAATCGGACGGTCTGGGCCTTTATCCCCGTGTTGATCATTTTGATCATCAGTTTTGTCATCTATTTCCATCATTTTATCACCATGCCGATCCAAGCGTTGAACAAACGCCTGGCCCAAATTCGCTTAAAGCGGAAGCCTCTTCCCCTAACCTACAAGCGCTGCAATGAAATTGGCGATTTATACCGGCATGTGCACGCCATGGAAGAGCGGTTGGTTCAGGCGTATGAAGAGCAATTGCATATGATCACTGCGATCGCGCATGACTTGAAAACGCCCTTGACCACCATCCAGGGTTTTTTGGAGTTGTTGGAGTCGGGGGTGGTGAAGGATCCGGCCAAACAACGGGAAACCTTTCGGTTGTTGCAGACGAAGACGGTGACAATCCAGAAGTTGGTGGAGGAGTTTTCGGCATACAGCAAACAGGAATATGCGCTGATCGACATGAGAACGTCTCTGATCCGCGCCGACACCTTCTTTTGTTCCATCGCGGAAGAGTATGAAGCGGAATGCGCCGGGTTGGACATCGGGTTCCGTGCCCATCACCTGTTTGGGGAAACGACCGTTCTCGACGCCAATGAGGAATGGTTGCGCAGAGTCGTGGCCAACTTGGTCAGCAATGCTGTGCGCTATGCGCAGGCAGACGATTTGATGATTCATTTTGTTGGCTATGTCGAAGAGAATATGGCGTATTTTCAGATTGAAGATAATGGCATCGGGGTGCCGCAAGCGGAACTTCCGCACTTGTTCAACAAATTTTATACAGTGGATCGGGCCCGCCAGGCGCAAACGGGCGGGACCGGGTTGGGATTGGCCATCAGCCGCACGATTGTCGAACGCCATGGCGGACAAATGGAAGCATTTCCGTCACACCTTGGCGGTTTGGGAGTCAGGTTTGCCATTCCGATCGCGCATCCATAAGATCGACTCATTTCCTTTAGCTTTTTTCATATTTGATTTAGATTTGATTTATTTTTCCTTGATAAACTGACTTGTGAGTCAGATGTCAAGGGAGGAGATGGGTGGATGAAATGGGTCCTTAAGGTCAAGTGGCTGTTGCTGTTGTTATGGCTTGCCACGACGGTTGCGCTTTTTGTCACGATGCCTTCCACCGATCAGCTGGTAAGGGAAAAAGGGCAACCGGAAATTGCGGCTGAATATACGTCCCGCATCGCTTCCGACCTGCTTGCGGAGATGGATCAACATGCCCAAGGCGAGAAAAGCGTCAATGCCTTGATTGTGTTCCATGAAGACAAGAAGCTGACGGAAGGGCAACTGGAAGCGATCGAACGGAAGCTGATCAAGTTGGAACACAACCGACGGCTTCAGGTTCGTTCCGTCTTGCATCCCTTTTCCAGTAAAGAGTCGGAAGGGCAGTTGATCTCCAAAGACAAAAAAACGGTGATGGCGGTCGCCACCATCGAACAAGGCAAGGCTACGGTAGCCGAATTGCGGCAAAAGCTGGCACAAGAAGTGAAAGTGAGTGGGGTTCACACATACTTGACGGGAAATGAGTTCATTAACGAGGATTTCGCGCAAACCTCGTTGGATGGAGTGAAGAAAACAGAGATTTTAACTGTGATGTTTATCGTGACGGTGTTGATCATCATCTTCCGTTCTCCCATCACGCCAATCATTTCATTGCTCACCGTGGGATTAACTTACGTGGTTTCGATGGGGGTCGTGTCGCATTTGGTGGAGGCGGTTGATTTTCCGTTCGCCAACACGACGCAAACCTTTTTGATTTTGGTGTTATTCGGCATCGGCACTGACTATAACATCTTGTTGTTTATGCGGTTTAAAGAAGAGATTGGCAAACAGCGCTCGATTGCGGATGCGATTGCGGCCACATACCGTACAGCGGGCAAGACGGTGTTCTTCAGTGGGCTCGCTGTGCTGATCGGATTCAGCATGCTTGGATTCTCCAAGTTCAGCGTGTATCAATCGGGCGTCGCTGTGGCGATCGGGATCGCGTTTCTCTTATTGTCCATCTATACGGTGATCCCGTTCTTTATGGCGGTTCTGGGCGAAGCGATTTTCTGGCCCGCCAAGAAGCTGGATGCGCACGGGGAGAATGGGTTGTGGAGTAAATTGGCCCATTTCTCCGTCAAGCGCCCGGCCATCTCGATCCTGTTGGTTGTCTTATTGTCGGCTTTCCTTTTCCTCTATCAAGGGGAGTTGTCTTTTGACAGCCTGCAGGAAGTGGATCCGAAGTATGAGTCGGTGCGGGGATTTCGCATCGTGGCTGAGAGTTTCGGACCTGGGCAGACATTGCCGACGACCGTGGTGATTAAAGCCGATAAGCGGTTGGATTCGCCGGAAGCGCTGGCGTTTCTCGATGAACTCCACCAGAAGCTGAGCTGGATTCCGGGTGTGGACACGGTATACGGCCCAACCCAGCCTGGAGGTGTGCCGATCGAATCATTCATCTCAATGATCAAACCAAAGGGGTGGAAGACGGGATTGAGAAATCGACGGATGGCTTGGATGAGATTTCATCAGGGTTATCCCAAGCTTCAGAGAAGGTGGGCGCTGCAACCAATGGCGACTTGAATCAAGTCGGGAAATTGGTGGAGGGAACGGCGGCGGCCCAAGATGGGCTCAATCAAGTGCGACAAGCGATGAAGCGGATTCAAACCGGACTGGACCAAGGGACCGCCAAACAACCGGGATTGGCCAAAGGATTGGCCCAACTGGATGGCGGGTTGAAAAAAATCTCCAGCCATCATGAAAAGTTGTTGGGGGAGTATCTGAAAATATCCAACGGGCTGGACCTGCTTGCATCCGGGGCGAATTCGCTTCAACAGCAAGTGCTGGCAATCAAGGGGTTGGCCGTGCAGATCAATCAAACCGCGGAAAAGTTGGACCCGAATGATCCCCATGCGGAAGAAATCAAAGACAAAAGCAATCAGTTGTCGGCCCAGGCGACGGGTTTGGAAAGCAACTTGAATGCGTTGAACAGGTCCCTGTCCGCAACCGCCCAGGGAATGAAAAAGGCGAATGCCGGCTTGGCGGAGATCGCTGTCGCCCAAAAGCAGATGAGTTATGCGGCCACCCAAATGACGCAGGGAGCGAAGCGTTTGTCCAGCGGGCAGGCTCAGACGATCGGCGCGGTCAATCAAATTGAAGCCGGACTGGGATCGATCAATCAAGGTCAGAAGCGATTGGATGAAGGATTGAGTCAGTTTGCATCCAGCATCAGGCAACTGCAAACGGGTTTGTCTTCCAGCGCGGAAGGGGTGGACAAAATTTCCGATGGGTTGTCCGAGGCGAACCGCTATCTGGGTCAAGTGACTGCTTCCGATGCGACGCGGACTTTTTTTGTGCCGAAAGAAGCGCGTGAGAGCAAGGATTTCCAGAAAGCGCTGGATATGTACATGTCCAAAGACCGAACATTGGCCAAATGGACCGTGGCTCTCGCAGCGGACCCCTATAGTGAAGAAGCGATGCAAGTGGCGCAAACCATTCAAGAGACCGTCCGCGACACGTTGAAGAATACGCCTTATGAACAGGCGTAGTTTGGGCTCGGCGGGGTTTCCTCCATTAACCGCGACCTACAATCGATGTCTTCGGAGGATTTCAGCCGCACGGTCATCTTGATGCTGATCGGGATCGGCCTGATTCTAATCTTCCTGTTCCGCTCTTTCTGGCTGTCCCTAAGCATCATCGCGGCTTTGGTCCTGGCCTACTTCAGCTCGTTGGCGGTGACGGAGCACGGCTTCCATCATTTATTCCATTACCAGGGGCTCTCTTGGACGGTGCCGTTCTTCTCCTTTATCATGATCATCGCGTTGGGTGTCGATTACAGCATCTTCTTGCTGATGCGTTATAAAGAATACGAGTTGCACAGCCCAACGATCGCCATTAAGGAAGCGACGAAACATACGGGCGGTGTGGTCATATCAGCCGCCATCATTTTGTGTGGAACGTTTGCGGCGATGTTTCCGTCGGAGGTAACCACTTTATTGCAAATTTCCACCGTCGTCATCCAGGCTTTGCTCTTGCTGTCCTTGTTCATCCTGCCTCTCTTTATTCCGGCGGTGATTGCGCTGGTGGAGCGGCTGACGGAAAAAGAACGGAGACCAAGAGAAAAAATGAATGAACGGGTACAGGCGATTCAGGATTGAATACCGGATAGACACCAACAGCCTGCGGAACCGCGTCCGCAGGCTGTTTGCCATGTGATGAGAGCCAACCTATTGCAAGTGGTCGAAGAGTCTGTTCAATTCCCAGCTGATGTGCTCCTCATCCAGTGTCAACAATTGCTTGTCCCTCATGACGAACTTGCCGTTGACCACACTGTCTTGCACGTCTTTGCCGCTGGCGGAATACACCAAGTGCGACAGGGCATGGGTAAACGGGGTGAGATGGATCTTATCGGCGGGATGGATGGTGATGAAATCGGCGGCATACCCCTGCTTGAGCATACCCGTCTGCGAAAGGCCCAAGCCGTTGGCCCCGTTGTGTGTCGCCATCCTCAAAATCTCGTCCACCGGAATCAATTCCGGGTTTTTGCGCACCCCTTTTTGCAGCAAAGCGGCGATCCGCAACTCTTCAAACATATCGAGGTTATTGTTGGAGGCGACGCTGTCCGTGGCGATGGCCACATTGACCCCCAGCCGGGTTAATGCGGTGATGTCGGCGATGCCTGAGCCCAGCTTAAGGTTGGATACGGGATTGTGCGCGATGGTGGTCTCCGTCTCAAGCAGGATGTCCCTGTCCCGCTCATCCAGCACCACGCCATGGGCGAAGATGGTGGGCGCCTGAAAGAAACCGAGCTCCCGCAAATATTGAACAGGGGTCAGGCCATATTGGGATCGGATGAGTTCCACCTCCCGCTCCGTTTCCGATACGTGGATATGGAGTCGCAACCCCAATTCCGCCGCCAGTTCGGCCGATTTCCGCAAGAGGGAAGTCGAACAGGCATAAGGGCTGTGCGGGGCGATCATCGTGGAGATAAGCGATCCGTCCCGTTGGATGTGTTTGGCTGTTTCCCTTGCTTTGGCCAGTGTATCGGCTTCCGCTCTATCGGAGCCAGTGGAGCTGAACAGCGAATAGGAAAAAAATCCTTTGAGTCCCACTTGTTTGATGGTTTCGTACAGATGGAGGCAATCAAAGCCGATCGGATTATACATATCGTTAAAGGTGGTGGTGCCGGACTTGATCATTTCGATCATGGCGGCGAGGGCACTCACTTCGGCGATTTCGGTGGTGAATTTCGACTCCAACGGCCATATTTTCTCGTTTAGCCAGCGGTGCAAGCTCAAATCCTCAGCGGAGCCGCGGAGGATGTTCATGACAATGTGCACATGGCTGTTCACCAGCCCGGGCATCACCCACTTGCCTGTCCAATCGATTTGTTCGTCGCATGCTTGAACGAAGGCATCGTGATGTTCTCCAATGTATTCGATCGTGTCATCATTGACGATGATACAGCCGTTTTCATATTCAGTTCCTTGTTCATCCAATGTGAAGATCCTGCAATGAGTAAATGCCTTCTTCATCATGCGTTTCTCCTTTTCTTAAAATGGGCAGCAAATAAATGGTTTTAATTTGATATAATATAGCATTTTTGATGCAAAAGATAGAGTGGATGTTTGGAAAATGGCTGGGGTGGAAGGGCTGTTCACGGTAAAGAAAGGGGAGGCGTACAAGAAAACCCACCTTCATCAAAGAGGTGGGTCAGGAAGATGACAAACACGATGGGAGGAAGATTTTTGAAAGCGGAGCTACTTCCAGATAAAGCGACCAAGGAACGAAGAGCGGCACTTTGTGGGCAAGCTCACCCGTCTTTTTCAAAGAAGTGGGTTTTAGGATGGTTTTAATGGTTGCGGATCGCCGCTTTGGAAAACGGGGAGGGGTTCGCCCGGTTGGAGCAGGGGCGGGTTTGTCCGCACGGTGTCGGGATATTTGATTCCCGCTCCGGTGTTTAACACGACGACGGTTTCTCCTTCTTTGATCCACCCATTCTGTCTCAAGCGACGGGCCGCGACAAAGGCGGCGGCGCCTTCCGGGCAGACGAACGCGCCTTCCATCTGGGCGATTCGCTTTTGTTCTTGCAATATGGAATGATCATCGACGGCCAGCGCGCAACCCGCCGTGCGGTAAATCGCATCAAGCACAAGGAAATCCCCCAGCGCTTTGGGGACGTTGATGCCAAAGGCGACGGTGGAGGCATCGTTCCAGAAGTCAGATGTTTGCTTCTTTTCTTCCCATGCTTTGGCGATGGGCGCGCATCCTTCCGCTTGCACCGACACCAAGCGGGGAAGTTGATCGCGAACCCAACCCAGGTCACGCAACTCCGACAAGGCTTTATAAATGCCGATTAATCCGACTCCGCCCCCCGTGGGATAGATGATCACGTCGGGAAGATTCCACTCCAGCTGTTCGGCGATTTCCAAGCCCATCGTTTTTTTGCCCTCGATGCGGTAAGGTTCTTTGAGGGTGGAAGCATCGTACCAATGTAACTCTTTGATCCCTTGAGCGACAATGTGGCCGGCATCACTGATCAAGCCATCGACCAGGGACAGGTGAGCGCCGGAGATGGCGCATTCGTTTCGCGTGATCATGGGGGCATCGACCGGCATCACGACATGGCACTGGATTCCGGCCCTTGCCGCATAGAGTGACCAAGCCGCTCCGGCATTGCCGTTGGTGGGCATGGCCAGTTCCTTGACGCCCAGCTCTTTCGCCTTCGATACGCCTACCGCCGCACCCCGTGCCTTAAAGGTGCCGGTGGGGATCACCCCTTCGTCTTTCATAAGCAGGCGGGAGATGGCCATGTCTTTGCCAAGTTGAGGCAAGGGAAGCAATGGGGTCATCCCTTCGCCCAAAGAAACGACATGCGCTGGTTGGCGGACGGGCAGCAATTCGTGATATCGCCACAGATGGTTGGGTCGTCCCCGCATATCGTCACGTTTCCACGTTTTTCGCAATGCCTCCAAATCATAACGAGCCAAAAGCGGCGAACCGCAGCGGCATAACTGATTGACACGGTCGATCCCATAAATGGCGCCGCATTTGGGGCAGCTTAAGTGTGTGGCGTAGCTAAACATCAGATCGCCTCCATTTTGTTCCTTCATTGAAGCGGAATACATCAATAAAAGACAAACCGGAACCATCGAGGTGGCGCTCAAACGACACCCTGGACCAATCCTTCTTTTGCAGATGTATTCATTTATGAAAATAAAGTGAATGACGTTGGATTCAGGCAGGATGGGCTGACCTGTGCCGTTTGATCCATGAAGTGGATAAAAGCGGCTTCGTGCCATGGAGCCGTTAAAAAAGGCCCCAATCCCTTCGGTTTTCCGCAGGTGATGGGGGCCTTCGGTGTTCCGATCAGCCATCAATATTTGTGTTACAGATTAATCGAATTAAACCGATCTGTCAAGTGCGCTTTTGGATGGGGTGGTGTGGGAGGACGGGGGGGCAGTCACCCCCTTCGACTCGATACGCTACTCGGAAAACGACACGTTATATTATTAAATCGTGGGAGCTTCCATTCCCATCTGACTCCATTCTTCTTTTGCAGGACCATAAACTCCAGGAACCTTTAGCCCAGCTTGACGCATGAGAACCGTCATTTGTCCACGGTGATGAATGATATGCTTGATGAGCAGTGAAAGTATGGCAGCATTCGGCAAATTCCTACCAAATGCATTCTGAACTTGCTTTAAGGATTCATCTGTCCACTGCCGCTTCACTGATTCCGTTGCGTCGGCACTTATTTTTCGAAAGTTCTCAGCGATTTCCTTGGCTGAGGATGGAACAGTGGCTGAGTCTTTCACCGTGTCAATGGTAATTCCGAAGTGGGAAAGAAATTGAGGTGTACTGGTTATGATGTGCCATGCAATTTCCCCCAACGTGCGACTATTAGGCGAAACTTGTTGTTGGAGAGACGTATCCGTCAAAGTGTCCAGCACTTTCTGAGTAGAGGCCGCTTCTTGGCTCCACTCCTCGATAAATTCCGCGATGGTGGTATACATTATTCCATTCCCCCGTTTTTCACAGATTGGATTCGGTTTTACATTATGCGACCTGCTGTTTCTGTGGCATAGTTGCTCGAATGGATGCAATGCCGAACAGAGCATGCTGCTTTTACAATGCGGTCGCTTCCTATATTATAAAACATATGTTCGCGAATTATGCTAGAACCATATCCATCTTTATAGTTATTCCGAGTTATCCCGGATCTACCCGATGGTCATTTGAGCCGATAACGATCATGTTGAATTCTCTACAATAAAAAAAAGAGAGGTTTCCCTCTCTGAGCTTGCTGACAAAGTGGCCTCGGAGTCAATTTTTGAGTCTGCGTTCCTTGGTCGCCTTATAGAAGTTGCTCCGTCGTCGAACTCCGCCGCGGGCCTGTCCTCGTGATCTTGAGGACGCGGCTAAAAGTGTTAAAACGAAAAAGGCTTGGGCTTCCATGCCCAAGTCTCTTTTCATTTTCCATCACAACAACACGTTTTCCAGATACACGGCGATTCCGTCTTCATCGTTGCTGGTGGTGACCGAGTCGGCCACTTCTTTTAAGGATGCAATGGCGTTGCCCATGGCGATGCCTCGTCCCGCATGTTGGATCATTTCCAGGTCGTTGTCTTCGTCGCCAAACGCGAAGATGCGTTCCTGGGGGATGCCATAATAAGCGGCGATTCTCTGCACACCGATCCATTTATTGATGCCATGACGGACAATTTCGATGATATTCCAAGGCGCCCCCCATTTGCGTTGTTCGATCACTTCTGCATGCGCATTCTGCAAATGGGCAAACAGTTCATCTAAATTTTCGTCCTGCGGTTGTATCAAAATGGAGGTGGGTTCCTCATTCAACATCTGATGCAAGTCGCCTTTATGGACAAAGCGTTCCGAAGCGATAAAAGAATTCTCCAATATGCCATCTTGTTCACGGATATATACATTGTCCAACACTTCCACCATGATATGGCGCACATGGAATGCTTCACATGTGGCAATCACTTGTTTGACGGTGGGCAAAGGCAGGGGGGAGTGATACGAACCGAAGTGGGGATCGCGCGGGTGGTGCACAAAAGCCCCGTTAAAATTAATCAGCGGCGTATCAAGGTTCAGTTCTTCATAATATTCTTTGCTCAGTTGGTAAGGTCGGCCTGTGGCGATACATACTTTATGGCCTGCGTCCATCGCGCGTTTCAGCGTTTGCTTGGTCCTTGCGGAGATGGTTTTGTCCCCTTTCAAGGTGGTTCCATCCAAGTCAATGACGATCAAGTGTGGTTGATTCATCCGTTTGCTCCTTTCTGAAAACGAAGGTGATCGCTCCCTTTCTATCATCCCACGAAAGGGAAACATGTGCCATATCAAATGTGCTTGGCATATCTGCTGACGTAAGCCTGGGAGTTGGTATGGGTGCGCCATGCCTGGACCCAACAGCCCTAAAGTAACAGATTAATGAGACATCTTGCATCATGAATAAGGTCGATTAAGAAGATAAGAATACGTAATAGAAAGGGGTGTTTGGATGAAGAGAGAATGGGAATCGAATCCCAGAGAAGAGTGGACTGACGGTGAGTTGGCCAATTATCCGGCGAAGCATGACCCCGGCACGCATGTGACGGCAGGCATCCAAGAAGCTTACAATCTGCATCCGGACAGGACGGTTCTTCCGGATGAGAAAAAAGAATAATAACCCATTGTTATGGAGAAAGTGAAATGGGTGAAAACCTCTGTCCGTGGGACAGGGGTTTTCCTCAACCTGTGAAGTAGCATAAATTCGCTGAGAAGGAGGAAACGGGATGACGGGATTATGGCTGAAGATCGTGATTTGCCCCATTGCGGTGATCTTGGCCGATTTTTTTCTTGAAGATATCTACTACCCCAATTTGATTCAACCGATCATGGTCGGGCTAGTGTTGGCCTTGGTGGGGCACTTGATGGAAGTCGCCTTTTTAAAACGGGGACGGCTGTGGATCAGCAACGCGTTGGATTTTTTGGCCGCTTCATTGCTTGTCTATGCGAGTGGCCTCGTTTTGCCGGGTGCGGTAACCCATTGGTTTGGCAGTTTTTTGACAGCTTGGTTGCTGACGGTAACCGAGCATTTTCAACATGTCTATTTGTTGCGAACGGGCCGGGCACAGAAAGAACCGGCAAGCTGAAGCTGACGGATGGGACTGTCTTTGGGGGCGCACCCCCTCATCGCTTTTTCGTTGTTGGGGAGTAGTAAATTCCTTCATTTTCCCACAATTGCTCCATGTTTTGTAAGTGCGGGGTGACTTCTTGTTCATTCATCCTGGCCACGGCTGTCAACAATGCATTGATCAGGCTGAGAGGGGCCACAAAAGAGTCAAGGAAAGAAGGGAGACCGCTGGCGGCGATGAGATAACAATCAGACACACCAGCCAAAGGTGAGCTATGGGCATCGGTGATGGCCAACGTCTGAACCCCTCGTTTCCGCGCATATTGCAGGGCTTCAATCGTTCGCGATGTATAACGGGAAAAGCTGATCCCAATGACCAGATCCTCCGGGCGAAGGGTGGAAAGCTTTTCATACATCGCATCGGAGTCGGTGATCAAGTTAGCGCTCTTCTTAAGTATTTGCAGATAAAAGGCCAGAAAAAAGCCCAAGGAATGGGAGCTTCGCAAAGCAACGATGGTAATTGACGGGGCCTGATGGATTTTTTCTGCGGCTTGGCCAAACATTTCCGCGTTCAACATTTGGATGGTTTGTTTTAAGTTGGATATGTCATCCATCAGTACTTCATAAGCGATTCGTTGCTCTTCCGGGTACCGCTCTTTGGCTAAATCCAATCGTTCGACCGTTGTCACCCGTTTGCGGAGCTGTTCTTGCAAGCTATGTTGCATTTCAGTGAATCCCGAAAAACCGAGGAAGGTCGCGAAACGAATGACGGTCGCTTCGCCTACCCCCACGTGTTCCGCCAATTTCGCAGTCGTCAAAAAGGGCACGGTATCAGGATGGGCTTCGATGTAGTCGGCGATTTGCCGTTGCGCTTTACTCATCCTGCTACTGTTTTCGCGGATTTTCCGAAATATATCATTCTGCTCAGGCATAGGCATCCCTACTTTCGAACCAGTCTTTTGACTCCATGTTCAAACCGTTCAAGCGTTTCATCGATTACCTTGGAGGTATGAACCAATGAGATCGAGAAACGGTTAAGCGGTTTAATGAAAATTCCGTGGCTTACTATATGCATATCCAATTTTTTGCGCAAGGACAGATCTGATTCCAACACATCTTGGATTTGCCGCACAGAGCCCTCCTTAAGCACAAGATTGAAGATACTTCCCACCCCCACTGTTTGTGACACGATCCCATGAACATTCAACAGTTGCTCGATCCCCGTGCGCAGTTTCATTGCGCTTTCCTCCAGTTGCTGATAAGCCCCACCTGTTTGAAGAGTTTCAATGGTGGCCAATCCCGCGGCAAGAATGAGTGGATGCCCATTATAGGTGCCGCTGTGAAACAACGGCGTAGTATGTTCGTGAGCGGCCGGTTGCGAATCGGTTGTTAAAATGTCGGTTCTTCCCGCGGGTGAACACAATTCCATGATTTCTTTTTTGCCGCCCACGGCGCCGACGGGGAAGCCGCCGCCCAACACTTTCCCCAGGGCGGTCAAATCGGGAATCACCTCATACCGACCTTGTGCTCCTGATAGGCCGATGCGAAATCCTGTTTTCACCTCATCAAAAATCAGCACCATGCCATACTCGCGCGTCAACTCCCTTAAACCTCGCAAAAAGGCTGGATCAGGTGGAATAAATCCTCCTTGTATCGGCTCCATGATCACGGCGGCGATTTCGTGGCGGTGCTTTTTCAGGATGTCTGCGGTTTGGTCCAAATCGTTAAATGGAAGCACCACGGTGTTTTCCGCGTAATAATCAGGCAAGCCGTTTGAATCGGCAGTCGGGGAAGGGGGATGTGCAAGATCCCTTCTGTGGGGATTCACACTGATCAACACTTGATCATAACTCCCATGGTAATGCCCTTCAAATTTCGCCAGCTTTGTTCTTCCGGTCCATGCGGTGGCCAAACGAATCGCCAACAAGGTGGCTTCCAATCCCGAATTGGTGAAACGGACTTGTTCGATGCTCGGATATAAATCGGCCAATTTTCGAGCCATCTCTGTTTCCAACTTGTGGGGCGTTCCGAAAATCGCCGTGCCGATCTGCGAAAGCTGTTGTTGAAGCGCGGAACTGAGTGCCGGATGACCGTGCCCCAAAATGAGCGCTCCATAACATAAGTTGTAATCAACATACTGATTGCCGTCAACATCATGAAGATAAGGACCCTTGGCTGATTCCATCACAATCGGGTACGGTTCGAAATATTTGATATTGGCTGTCACCCCTCCGGGTATCCAACGGGCCGCTTCTTTATAAATCTGGGCGGAACGTGTCGTGTCATGGAGAAATGAAGCGCGTGTTTCCATTATGGCCACCTCGTTCGTCATTATTCACTCCGTAATTTTAAAATAATGGAGTATATACTCCATTATGCGCAAGAATTGCTATTTGTCGAACACGGTTGAGCCTATTTATCGTTCTTGGGCGCAACTGGAAGACGGAATATCGGGGATTATTGCGTGAATCCATTTAAATTGCCCGGATTCCTGACTTGTGGAAGATGATGGATGATGGGCGTGCCAGAAAAAAATAAACCCAGCCTGATCGACTGGGGTTGTTCATGAACCATCGGTTGATGGAATTGCTACTTCACATCAACAGCAACTAAGTTTCACATCATTGGGGACTTGGATGCTTTGCTCAAATGGGCCCACATAAGCGAACTCATATTGATCGTCAACCAATCGTTGGTCCGTTTTTTCAGATGTGCTTAAATCGGCGTCTGTTTGATCCACTTCGACCACATAAGAACCAGCTCATTATCGGGTTTTCTTTTTAATGTCCATGGTTTTATGCGTTTTATGCTTGACGGTGAGTCCGCCGATGGTTATAATTCGAATAATTCTATAAGAATACAATGAAATAAATTTGGATTCTCTTATCCAGAGAGGTGGAGGGACTGGCCCGATGAAACCCGGCAACCAAACGCATAGGACGCGAATAGGTGCTAATTCCTGCAAAACGCAATGTTTTGAAAGATAAGAGAGAAGGAGTTACGATCGTAAACGCCTCTCTGAACCTTTCAGAGGGGCTTTTTTAATAGAAAGGAGGGGTGGCAGAACAGATTGTTTTGAAACGAACAGAACGGGAGAACAAAAAGACAAGGGGGATTCACGGTATGAAAAAATGGGGATGGTTGCTGTCTGTCACGCTCACACTTTCATCTATCATGGTAGCGTGCAGTGGCCAATCAGGCGGAGAGACAAAAAAGCTGAGTGATAACAAACTGGTCGTGGGGGTCACCGCGGGACCACATGAGGAAATTATGGAACAAGTGAAAGAAGTGGCCAAGAAAGAGGGTCTGGATATAGAAATCAAAGTGTTTAACGACTATGTCATGCCTAACGTGGCGCTGGCAGAAAAAGAGATTGACGCCAACAGTTTCCAAACGGTTCCCTATCTTGAACAGTTTAAAAAAGACCGCAATCTTGATCTTGTTGATGTGATTCATACTGTTACGTTCCCGATGGGGATCTATTCGAACAAGATTAAGGATCTCAAAGCGATAGCCAATGGAGCGAAGCTGGGGATTCCCAATGATCCCGTGAACGGGGAAAGGGCGCTGAAATTATTTGAAAAAGCGGGAGTCATTAAGCTGAAACCAGGCACGGGCCACCATTTGACGGTAAAGGATATTGCGGAAAACAAGAAAAATGTGCAATTTGTGGAACTGGAAGCATCTCAAATTCCGCGTCAGCTGGGTGAACTGACAGCGGCCGCGATCAATACGAACTTTGCGATTGAGCATGGTTTTGTGCCCACCCGAGACGCCATTTTTATGGAAGGCAAAGATTCGCCGCATGTGAATTTGATCGCTGTCCGTACGGAGAACAAAAATGACCCGGTCCTAAAGAAACTGGAAAAAGCTTATCGTTCCGCTGAAGTGAAAGCATTTATCGAAAAGGAATTCAAGGGGTCCGTGATTCCGTCATGGTGAGGACTCGCGCAAAAGACGGGGAGGGAAGAGCGTGATTCAACTGTCGAACGTATCCAAAACATTTTTCACGCAAAAAAAGGAAGTTACTGCGTTGAAAGACGTTTCTCTCCATGTGAAAAAGGGGGAGATTTTCGGAGTGATCGGTTACAGCGGTGCGGGAAAAAGCACGCTCATCCGCTGTGTGAACCTGCTCGAACGACCAACGGACGGTACTGTTACGGTGAACGGTGTGGAATTAACCAGCCTGCCTTCTGGGAAATTGAAGGAAATGAGGAAAAAGATTGGGATGATCTTTCAGGGATTTCATCTGTTAAAGACGGCCACCGTTTATGAGAATATCGCGATTCCTCTGCGGCTGTCCGGCGTTCCCAAAAGTGAAATCCATCAACGGGTCGAAAAATACTTGTCCATTGTCGGTTTGCAGGATAAACACGATTCGTACCCTTCCCAATTATCTGGAGGACAAAAACAACGTGTCGCCATTGCCCGGACGCTGGCACACGAACCGGAAGTGCTCTTGAGTGATGAGGCCACCAGCGCGCTGGACCCTGAAACGACAGAAGCGATTCTGCAACTGCTGTTAAAGATTAATGAAGAACTGGGGATCACCATTCTATTGATCACCCATGAGATGAACGTGATCCAGCGGATTTGTGATCGGGTCGCCGTGATGGAAAACGGGGAGATTGTTGAAACGGGTGACTTGTTGCAAGTGTTTTCGGCTCCGCAACACGAAACGACCAAAAAGTTTGTCAACAGCCTGTTCCATCAACCCTTGTCGCAAAGCTTGGTCGAAGAATCAAAGAAAACGGGGCCGATCGTGACTTTGTCGTTTGTCGGAACCGCCTCCGGTGAACCCGCGCTCGCTTTGGTCAGCAAGCAGTTTGATGTATACCCGAACATTTTGTCCGGCAATGTGACGCAATTGAAAAACCAGCTTTATGGCAAACTGATCGTGCATCTTCAAGGCAGTGAAGAAGAAACAAAGAAAGCCGTTCAATTCCTTAACGAACGGGGTGTACGGGTGGAAGGGGCGAATGTTCATGTTTTCGAAAATCAACCAATTTCTTGATTCATGGGGGAACTCGCTATGGGAAGCCGCCATTCAGACCCTGCAGATGACGGGCATTTCGCTCGCCTTTTCCGTATTGATTGGCTTGCCGCTGGGCGTTTTGTTGGTGTTGACGCGCCCCGGGGCCCGTCTTGGAAACCATTGGCTGTACCAGACCCTAAATGTGGCCATTAACATTATCCGTTCCATCCCATTTATCATCTTGTTGTTTTTCATTTTGCCTTTTACGAAACTGTTAGTGGGGACAAGCATCGGGATTGAGGGGGCGATTGTGCCGTTGGTCGTGTATACGGCACCCTATATCGCCCGCCTGATGGAAACGGCATTGCTTGAAGTGGATGGCGGTGTGTTGGAAGCATTTGAGGCAATGGGCATTTCAACGGGCAAAATTATCTGGCATGTCATGCTTCGGGAAGCACGTCCTTCCATCGCGTTGGGATTGACGATCGCCACAATCGGGCTTATTGGGGCCACCGCCATGGCTGGTTTAGTCGGGGCGGGAGGATTGGGCGACCTAGCGTACCGGTATGGTTTTCTCCGATACGAAGTGGATGTCATGTATGTGACGGTGATTCTATTAATCATCCTTGTACAGGGACTGCAAACGCTGGGAAATCGAATCGCAGCTCGTTTGAAAAAGGATTGACAGTGGGGTATGGAAATCAGAAACGCCCAATCCGAAGTGCGAAGCTTTGGGGCGGGCGTTGGCCTTTATGCAGATGGGAATGTTGAAACTGTCTGATGAACCACGAGGATCGGCAGTTGGCAGGATTAGGTCAATCCTTTGCTTTTTTCCGGAGTGGGTGCACTTATGAAAATCAGTAGCCGCTTTACCGTAGCTGTTCACATTTTATCCCTGTTGTCCATAGCGGGTAACGCCCATTGCACTTCGGAATGGATTGCCGGGAGCGTAAACACAAACCCCGTGGTTATCCGCCGAGTCATCGGGAAGTTGAAAAAAGTGGAATTGGTGAATGTTCGACCTGGAACAGGTGGGGCTTACCTTCTCAAAGACTTGGACGAAATCACTTTGCTTGATGTATACAAAGCGGTGGAAGTGGTAGAAGAAGGGCAGCTTTTCCAATTCCATGAACAGCCCAATCCCGATTGTCCGGTTGGGGCCAGCATCCAATCTGTTCTCCAATTGATTTTGGAGCGTGCCCAAATTGCCATGGAACAAGTATTGGCTGAAATCACCATGAAACAATTGGTTACTGATCTCATTCAGAAAAACAGAGAAACCACGAACTAATTTTTTTTCGGCTAGTTGTAATCGATTAAGTTACAACTGATCGTAGGGGGAATTTCCACTCCTGAAGATAAGAAGGTTGCACCCTCTTTTACTAATCCATCAAAGGAAGGACGTAATGAAACAATGAAAATCGCCTTGGTAAGCGCCACTGGAATGATCGGGCAACGCATTTTGCAGGAAGCGTTGCGACGCGGACATCAAGTGACAGCAGTTGTCCGTGATCCGTCCCGCCTCATGCGACAACATGAGAACCTGCGTGTCGCGACCGGCGACATTTTCGATGTGCCCAGCATCGCCCAAGCGGCGGCTGGACATGATGTCGTCATCAGCGCCTATGGACCCAAATTTGGAGAAGAGGAAGCGTTGGTGAAGGCAACCCGCTCTCTCATCGACGGCGTTAAGCAATCCGGGGTCCGTCGTCTGCTGGCGGTCGGGGGAGCTGGAAGCTAGGAAGTGGCCCCCGGGGTAAGGCTTGTGGATACTCCTGAGTTCCCGGACTTCGTGAAGCCCACTGCTTTGGCGCACGCAGAAGCGTTGGAGATTTATCGGCAAACGGATGCTCTTGATTGGACGAACCTGAGCCCAGCCGCAATGATCGAACCGGAAACCCGAACGGGCACATACCGCACCGGTACGGAACAGCTGGTCACTGATGAAAATGGAAAGAGTTATATCTCCGCTGAGGATTATGCCGTTGCCATGCTGGATGAAGCCGAAAATCCCCGCTTTATCCGTCAACGGTTTACCGTCGCCTATTAAAACAGGCATACGCTGCCAACAGTGCAATTAAGAGCAGTCGACTTGTGGGAAGGTCACCTTCCCACAAGTCCGTACATAAAAGAAAGAAGGCAAGCACAAGCGATCCCCTTATATTCAGTAATAAAATCAATTTAAAGAATAGAAAGAATAATATAAAATCGAATTGTGGGATTGAAATATAGCTTGACTGAAAGGCGGGATTGCGGTGAAACACAAGATCATTGTCCCCATAGGGGTTCTCGTGCTTTGCGTTTCCATGTTGTTTCCATCTGTTGTTGCCGCAGCGGATACAGACAATCAAAACTGGATGGAGCAAGTTAGCGGAAGTGATCCGAATTTCGGGGACAGGGGCCTGAACCAAATCATATTGCCCGGAACCCATGATTCGGGAACCGCTACCTTTGATGATCCCAACGACCCCAAAGATCCAGGTCCTGATTTCTGGAACTTGGCCAACCCCCTGATCAGCGCTTCCGCCCAAGCCGCGAAAGGGATCACCATCAAATGGAGCCAAACGCAACAATCCGCTGTGAAAGATCAGCTTCACAAGGGGGTGCGTTATTTTGATTTGCGTGTCGCACCCAACGTTTGGAATAAAGGATGGAATGAGGTCAACGTTCAAGAGACGAACTTAAGAACGTTGCATGGCTTATATGGAGAGCCGGTTGAGAATATCTTGTATGATACGAAGCGATTTTTGGATACTCATCCCAAAGAAGTGGTGATCTTGGATTTTCAGCATTTTCACGAGATGACGGAAAATGGATATTTGCATTTGAACCGACGGATCCAGGACATATTTGGAAGTATGCTGATTCCCCCCTCCTATGGCGCGAATGTTCCATTGCATCGGCTTTGGAAGGAAAACAAACGGGTCATTGTATTATACGGCACGGATAATCAAAGATATAAAAGTCCCATTGACATCAGAGAGAGATATGCCAATGACTTTCAAAAATGGATTTGGGATCGCCATGCCCTTTTGAGATCAAAATGGCCCAACACCATGGATACCCAAGTGTTAAAGCAAGTTCTGGATGAAGAAGTGAGGTTAAATCAAACGAATGACGACCATTTTTGTGTGCTGCAAGGGGTGCTGACTCCGCAAACGGAAAGCATTATCAAAGGAACGATAAACATATCGGAATCTTCTTTGCGTGAAGTGGCGGGCAAAGCGAACCGGGTCGTCCTGAATGGACTGCAAAACGATTGGAAAAACCAGAAGCTGAATGTCATAGAAGTTGACTTTTTTGATGATACCGATTTGGTTGATGTCATGATACAGATGAATAAAAACAGGCCCTGAGTGATTCTTGTCTGGGACAACGTTTACCGTACGGGACTTCGGATATAAGAAAATGCCACATGGTAAATATTGGAGAACTAGATCGGGGTTGGACAAACTGCGGCTACTGCTGGTAGATGACCAAGAGTTGATCAGAGAAAGTTTGCATAACGTGCTTAATATGGAACCGGACATGCAAATGGTCGGACTTGTGGAAAATGGGAGCATCGCGATCGAGCTTTGTGAATCGGAGCAACCGGATGTCGTCCTGATGGATATTCATATGCCGGTGATGAACGGAGTGGAACATCGCCTTCAAGCGGCCAAAAAGGCGCAAGAAAAAGGGATGCTGTGAACACCCCTATGGTCTTATCTATCCGCAAAGTGAAAAACAGGGACGAACAAGACCTCGTTTTTTCATTAAACTGGAGAGAGCCCGGTGAAGAATGCCTCAGTAGGCGATTCCCACGCGGGCCCTCACATACTCATGGTCATAGATCTGTTTATACACAAAAGCGGCGGTGTCGGAAAAGGAAACGCTGGTGCCGTTCTCCGGTAAATAATCGCGCAGCGCGCGAACGGGTTGAGGGCGTGTCTGCTTCTTCAGCGCGGTTGGGCAGACGATCGTCCATAACAGCTCCGTTTGGGCGAGCAAATTGTACACTTGGTGATGTTCTTCGGCGGCAAAGGTGGACGACCGTTTGGATTCATTGGATTGATAGCGCAGCAGGGAAGGATCTGTTCTGCTTTGCAAGATGCCGGCGGTGCCCACGGTGATGATGCGTTTGACATTTTCCTCTGTCATTGCTTTGATGATGAAGCGGATAGAGTCCGTCAAGGTGGTTGTCCCATCGGTGCTGAGTGCGCTGACGACGATTTCCGCCCCTTTTAGGGCTTGCGCGATGTTCTCTTGCCGCCGGGCGTCGCCTTGGCGGATGGTCAGGTTTGGATGTGGGGTATTGACGCGCTCCGGGTTGCGGACAAGGGCGGTGACGTGATGCCCATCACGCAAGGCGAAGTGAAGGAAGCGTCCGCCAACCCGACCGGTGGCGCCTAACAGGAATATTTTCATATCAGTCTCCCTTTCAATGAGATGATCCCCATTTTTTGCTCAATATTTCTTGCACCTTGTTCATCGGATCGGTCAATGTTTGTTGATCATCCACATAAACGGTTTGGTTGGGGCCATTGTATACCCATTCCAATGTCGTAAAATACGATTGGGTAGAGCGGATCATCTCGATGTTCATCGTGATTTGCGTTTCATTCATATGAAAGTCGACATTCAGCGCATCGAGATAGCCGTGGTATTTCCCCGTTGGTCGGAACTCATACACTTGGGCGAACGGATGCGCCTGGTGATTGGGATCATGTTCATTATAGATGCGGTACAGGATAAATTCGGCATCTTCGATTTGCTTTAACAGTTTTTGGATCAGTGGGTGGGGAAATACCTCGATTTTGTCCGTGTCACTGGGGTCGATGGCATGTTTGATATCCAACCCTGTTTTCAAATAGATCGGATAGCTTCCCGTCGATAAGGGAGTCGTCAGCGGCAAGCTGATTTGGAAAGGGATTTCCTTTGTTTGACCCGGTTCGATGACAAACGGTTGGGCAAGCTGGTACCGTTCCAGAGGATGGGATGTTTTCTTTCCCTGTTTGAGATATTGAATGATCAGATAGAGATAGATGTGATCGATTTGTTGGGAGACGCTCCCGCCTTTGACCACGATTTTCCCTTTCACTCGATCTCCGGCATAAAATTGGGTCTCTTCCAATTGCGCATCCACCGTCGCCGCACCGATCCCCAAACTGGCAAGCGAGCGATATAAAACCATTGAACTCCTCCATTGTTCATTCCATGAATTAGTATAAATAGTCATGATCCATTTATCTTCTATTTACCCGTTTGTTTGGCTTTTTCTACCTATGCAAACCGGTTCTTTTGCTGAGGCATTGAATCATTCGAATGATATAGTAACATACCCCGTTGCGGTCATGTCAGTCCCTCAGCGTGAATCTCGCGGAAACGGGACCGTTCTCTCCCTTCCCTTCTGTCCAACGGACACATTGTCGGATGGACAAACGTCTGAAAATTGGATAAAATATTAGTATTACCAAAAATGATTTTTGGTAATACCAAATAGGAGGCGAGAACAATTGGAGTCGATGGCAAAGGTTGGCCTGCCAACCCGTTCGTCGGATCAAGTTGAAAGCAAACTGATCAAAGCGATTTTGGAAGAGGAGTATTCCGCCGGAAGCGCGTTGCCGCCTGAACGTGAATTGGCAAGCAGCCTTGGGGTGGGACGGCCAATTGTGAGGGAAGTGTTTCAACGGTTGGAGCGGGATGGCTGGTTGGCGGTGAGGAAAGGGCAACCGGCCATTGTGAATGATTATTGGCGGCACGGCAATCTCAACACGCTTGCCAACATCATTCGCAACAGTGAGCGGATGACGAATGAAATGATTGCTCATTTACTGGAATTAAGGGTTTCACTCACCCCCGCTTATGTTCGGGATGCGGTGGCCGCCCATCACCCGAAAGTGGTGGCGCAACTGGCCCATCTGGAACAATTGGCAGACGGGGCGGAGGCGTTTGCGACCTTTGATTGGCAATTGCAGAAAAGTCTGGCCGGCCTTTCTCCAAATCCGATTTATCTGTTGATCCTTAACAGCTTTGATCACATTTATGTGAAGCTGGCGAGCGTTTATTTTTCTGTGAGCGCACACCGTGAAGCTTCGCGGCAATATTACAATGATTTGTTGCATGTGGCGTTGACGGGGGATTCGCTGGCGGCGGAGCGGTTGGTGAGGGAAGTGATGAAGAGCAGTTTGGAGCAATGGCGAAACCAACGTTCGTTGGCCAATGAAACGGAGGGTGGCACATGAAAAAAACAGTGGTGAAAGAATTCATGTTGTTTCCCGACATCTTGCTGACGGGAATGTTCTTTGTCATCAGCTTGGCGTTGACGATTCCGCATTTGGCTTCCATTCACGCATGGGTTGCGGTTGCGCTCGGCATGCTTGCCTATGCGGCGAGTGAATACTTCATCCACCGCTTTTTCTTCCACATGTCTCCCCCAAACCATCCAACCCTGTTGAAACTGGTAAAGCGGCTACATTATGACCATCATGTGGACCCCAATGATTTGCACTTGTTATTTTTGCCTTGTTGGTATAGCCTGCCGCTCATTTCCCTTTCCGCGGGGATCGTTTTTCTTCTGACTTCCAGTCCCGCATGGACTGTTTCTTTTGTTACCGGAGTGGTGGGGTTCTTGCTTTATTATGAATGGTGCCATTACATTGCCCACCGTCCCGTTCAACCGCTTACCCCGTGGGGGCGTTGGATGAAGAAAATCCACTTGTGGCACCATTTCAAAAATGAACATTACTGGTACGGAGTAACCAATCCCGCTTTTGACCTGCTCATGGGCACGTTTCAAAATGAAAAGGAAGTGGAGAAAAGCGAAACGGTTCGAGATCTAGAGCGGCGAAAGGGGGGGAGCAGGTGAACGGGAAACCGACCGATGACTTGTACTGGTCCGCGCTTGATCCGGAAGGTGTCTTTCTGAATGATTATTTGCGTAGGTTGTTCGGCTCGGACAAAGCTGAAAGACGCCCTAAGTCAATAGTGGAGTGAATGATTAAGCTTGAAACGAAAAATGAGAACAGCAAACCAAGGGTGAAGGGCCTGGTGAAAATTTTAGGATGCACCCCTGAGAATAGCGCTAATTCATCTAAGACCTGTTAAGCGGCATTTCTAATTTGTGCATCTAGAAAGACTTTAGAATCGTAATGGCAACGTTTTTTCCACATAGCAAAGAGTATTCGCAACCAAGTATTTGCTACAATCCGTAAACTTTCACTTGTACTGCGTCCACGTTTTCGATGCTTTTGGAACATATCTTTGCTCCATGGTTCAAATTTTACCATTTGTAAAGAAAATTGTTGCATGGTATTGCGAAACGGCTTTTTACAAGCCCTTCGAAAATGCGCGAAGCGCCTTTTCCCACTTTTTCTGGTGACGGGGGCCGTTCCTGCTTCGCACTGAACGGCATTTGCATGTGGGTAATAGGAACGATCATCGCCGAACTCAACCATAAGCCTGGCAGCAAGATTTGTTCCAACACCTTTAAGTGCAAGAAACAGCTCACTGTCAGGATGAGACTTTACCAAGCTCTCAATTTCCTGATCGTATTGCTCAATGTTTTCAATCAGCAACTCCAACTGGCTCAACAAAGATAGAAGTAATCTGCTTTTAGCACGGGCGGATGCACGTTTTACAGGGAATTGTCGTTGGTTCGCAAGAATGAAAAGTTCTTGGGCTTTCTTTTTCCAACGGAAATTGTAGCAACCTCGAAGGACTTCTTCCAAGCTGTTCAGGTCAGCGCTAGCAAATGCCTCTGGGGTTGAAAAGGCTCTCAAAAACTGAATGGTGGACTTTTGATCTAATTTGCAAAAGCATTCTAGAGCCCGTGGATAATAGCTCTTCAGACAAGTTGTAATCTGGTTTTCCATACGGACTTTGAGGGCTACCAGAGCCTCCCGATCTCTAACAAGTATTTGCAACTCTGTTAATTCAGGACTATCCGTGCGAATGGGTCGATACTGATGCCCATCTGTACGGATCAAATCGGCCAAAATCCTGGCATCTTTTGAATCGTCTTTTGAACCAGCGACCGAGAAACGGTCGCGAGCACGATCTACGCTTTTCGGGTTAATAGAGTAAACGGTGTAGCCTACTGCGTGTAGGTATTGCATGAATAAGTGTTTGGAGGTTTCAGCTGAGATCATCACATTGTCATGATCGGATGTAAAGGCACGAATTTCTAGGGCGTGTCTGGTGAATCCATCATGATTTCCTGTTAGAATGTTCATAACAACAAAAGCAA
>NZ_JBHTBW010000001.1:0-32360 GCF_042665195.1 Laceyella putida | reverse complement strand
ATGCCTCCTAACAACAAACCCCGATCCCTTTTTCGAAGGTCGGGGGTTTGTCATTAATCTCAGTACCGAAAGACACCTGTAGATACCCGAAAACACCTCTCGGTATCAAGGGATACTATTTGCTGGTTGATGCTATCTCAGATCATTAGGTTAGAATCAACAAAGATATCTGTCTAAAATCACTTAAAATAGGAGAACACACTGGCCACTTTCTCACCAGCGAAATAGGATATAAAGATTGACAAAGACGAAGATGGTGGCGATGACCAAACGTCCCATATCAAACTATCCTTTCCTTGTTAAACAATACAAAAGACACGCTATCACCTGGCGCGCTTTTGTATTGGGGGTAGAGGGAGTGAAACTCCAATTAGGGCAGTATATTGATCCTCAGAACAAAGAGGATATTTTTACGAATGCAAAGCGCATCGCGGATTTGTGTGTTGAAGTGATGAATCGGCGCACTTTGGAGATTCGCCGCCAGAGGGGTAAGTCCGAGATAACCCGGAAAACGGCCATGCAGATGGGTAATATTGTAAAATCAGCGTGTTCAGTAAACAAAAAAACGGAATAAGCATCATGTCATTGTCCTCAGGTTGTAGCTAAATGGATACATAAATTTCCTTATCAGCAAATCAACTGGTTCATATACACAAGGCAATGAGGGGTGGAGGTAGCATCCGGCGAATTTGGTGCCATCTGCCCAATAAATGGAAAATGACTTGAGGCTACATACGTAGCAACTCAAGTCATTCGTATTTATACAGGAAACTCAGGGATGACACGTTCATATTCATCTTGAGCATCGGTAATGGCCAATTTAGAATATACTTCAAGCGACTTACGGCTTGCATGTCCAGAATAAGGCTGGATGAGTGCATCGTCAATCCCTTGTTTTTTGAGCCAAGTTAACAGAAAGTGGCGCAACTTATGCGGAGATATGGATTGGACCATGCCGGCCTGATCGGAATACTTTTTAAGGATTTTCCGAATGCCGCGATCGGTGTATTTCTTCTTCCAGGACGATTCAAACAGGTAGACGGCACCCTTTTTCTCTGCGCCATCGGCATGCATGGCCAACATTTCTTTGAATACGGTGGGGAATGGCACAATCCGATCCTTCTTCCCTTTGCCTTGGTTCACCCTGATCTGGCAACGGTGAAAATCGACATCGCTCAACTTGATGTTAATGAGTTCGCTCACGCGAACGCCAGTATATAGTAGAGTCTTTATGATCATCATGTCTTGAAAGTTCTTCGCCTTCCAGACGGCTTCATAATAGCGTTTAATTTCATCTTCTGTAGGCACATAGGGCAATTTCTTATTTGCCTTTGGCACATTGACTTCCAACTCGGCACGCAGGTGCCGGAATACGCTTTTTAAGTAATCATAATCCGGCCGCTCTTCACGAAGGTATTTGGCCAGTTCTCGGGCCTTCTTTTTAGGTGGTGTCCGTTGTTTAATGGCGATCCCCTCCTTATATCGGCAACCGTTTATCCAAGTCCACATTAAATTGACCGTATGGCGTGATATGGTTATAAATTAACGGGGTCAGCGCGCGCAAATCCTCTGTTGTCAGATGGTTGAGCCATCCTTTTTCCTTAATAATGTTCTGTATTTTGAGGGTGTTGATGTAGACCAAACAATTTTGTAATAGGTTAAGGCTTAACACAGCGATCTCTTGTTCACCCACTTGGTTCTTTTGGATTTCCCCGTTCCGGCCAAAAAAGATAAAGCTGTTGGCCGAGTTCCAGTTCTCAACCACATTTAGCCCCTCGTGGATCTCACGCCGGATTTCCTCATGCTGTAGGTATTCACACAGGAAGATCGTTTTGACAACACGCCCTAACTCGCTTAATGCTTTATAGACAGGATGAGTCCGGTTCTTACTGAATCGTTTGAGAATCGCTTCCGTCTCTGCGGTGTTAAATCGCAAAGCGGCAGCATATTTCACCAATTGGTCGTATTGCTGACGGATCAGATCCCAGTTTATTGGATTCTTGGCCAGTACCGGTTGCAGATTCGGATACGCATCCGTCATGCCGTGATTGGGCTTATACAGCTTTTGTGAGCCAATATTTTTAAATCTGGGCATCAGCTTAAAGCCAAGCAGATGACAGAAGGCAAAGCCGACTTCGCTTTGTCCATGTGTGTCCACATAGTTGCGATCGACTTCTTTTTCGGTGGTGTGCTGGAGCAGTCCTTTAATCATAGCAGCCACTTCAGAAGATGTGCAGGTCTTTAAATGCGAGTGGATACAGGCGGACTTATTTTCGACGTGCCAATAAATCATTACTCCGGGTCCGCGGTAGCGGGGATGCCACTCGGTCATGAGGTTTTGGTCCCAAGCACCAAATTTCTTGGAATCGGATGCGCAGGATGTGGTGGCTTCGCCCCACACTTCTGTTAATCTTTCCTTCAAAATAGCATTCACGACTCGGACATTGGCCGCCTTTAAGTTTTCTGGATGGATAAACTTCCGCTTAATGTAGAGCAAATTATCGTAGGTCACGTCAGTATTGCCAGTGGCCATTCGCTTTAAACCCATATTGGTGCCTAATCCATAGAGGGCAAGAAGCAAACGTTTCTGGATTTCTGAACGATTTAGGCGCTCATGTGCCGCCAAGGACTGAAAGACATCAGTAAATCCAACACGAAGGTCAGCTTCCTTGAATATATCAATTAATTCGATCATCCACCACCGGTTGGCAACCTCCCTTTTTAACTGAACCAAGCGCTCTGGCTCCGGCTGTGGCTCTAATGGTGTGACCGTAATCCATCCACCCTTGTGACTACCAATGCTTACCTTTGGATTTTGTGGGATGTTTTGATTCAGTTGGTCCAATGCACGATGCAATGACTGTTTGAGATCGTTGATGACAGAATCTGCATTGAGCCGAAGACCAAGGGATTCATAATACTCTTTTCGCCGCGCCTCAAAATCGGCTGGCAAATCCTCGTCGGGATTCCGATAACGATCGGCCCCCACTACCCAAATTTCTTTACACTTTAGCTTCTCCCGCAGGGAATGAAGAACGGAAATTTCATAGTTCATGCGATTGATACGCAAATCGCCATTTCTATCCGTCTCTAACACCACTTTCTTAAACTTGGGCGGGATTACATCATCAATCGGCACATCATCGTCTACTGCGAAATACTTTTGTTTGGTCTCTATGTGTTTCTTAATCAAGTCCAATGCTTTGATAATTGGCTGATATTCTGAGTTGTTTGAACGGAAATCGAGAATTTTAAGCAGATTTCCAATCGCTGTTCGGTAAGAGGTCCTATAAGAACTACGCATTCACCGAAGTGCTTTCGGATTTGAACACGATGCCGCTTAATCGATCTGCCTGTCCATGAGTATTGGTAAAATTGATCAGTGCTTGTTCGTAGCTGGTTGGCCAGAAACTTAATTACAGGAAAAGGAACATCTTCAGCACTTTCAGGAAATCGAGCCTCATTTTGAAAGCATTTGAACAAAACCGCGAAGCCTAATTGTGAATCCAAATTCTTTTCTTCAACCAGTTGTCTTTCTGGAGGCAATAAAGTAAAGTGTTCAATGAGTTCTTCCTTGGTCAACTGTTGCTTCATCTTTGATGACAACCCTTTCAGAAGTTCCTAGAATGTATAGAGTCGGTACTTTCCCGCTTTTCTGAGTATAATGAGCATTGATTTTTCAGGCAAGGACATGGTAAAAATGCAGTAAGTTCCAAAACCAAAACAAAATTCGGAATTTATCACCGGCTTTCTCCTTTTGACATAAACTGAATCATCATGTCGAAGGGGAGGAAGGAAATGTGTATGTGTTGACATATCGATCAAATCGAGCCTATATGTACAAAGATTTGAACAAATTTCTTCAGGATTTATTAAAGGCTGCTTCAGGTGAAGCCCAAGCTATTGATTTTTATACTCGTGTTTTGCAAATTGCTCCAACCGATAAGGCTCGGCGTGACTTTCAACATGCTCTGAAAGATGAAAAGGAACATTATCAGTTGTTTACTTATCTATACACTTCATTGACTGGAAAAAGAGCACCAGTACCACCATTTCAACCAGTTCAGTTTAAAGACTATGCAGACGCCGTTGAAAAAGCGGTGGAAGATGAACTGGAGGCATATGAAATGTATCGAGATATGTACTTATCTACGAGTGACCCTGTTGCAAGGGATATCATGTTAAAGGGTTTTACTGATGAAGGAGAACATGCCATACGTTTTACTTATCAGCGAATCTTGTTATAAGGAAAGATAATCACATTATTGTATTCAGAAAAACCAATGGTAAGTGTCTAAAAGAAACAAAAAATGACTTGGATTCTGTCTCAAGTCATTTTTTCCGATTTTAATACATGGAAGTAAAGATTAAGATTTAGTTGCTTGAATAGCTGCTTTAACTGTCTGGGCAAGATTCTTCATGTTTCCGATCCCTTGGAAATGTAAATAAATTATGCGTGGTTTTTCATTAATCCAGTGATTGTGTATTGCGGAAATCTCTATATTTCCTTTACGGAACATATCCAATACAGGAGTAACTTCTCTTTCAAGCAGAGAAAACTCACCCGTCACCACTGTTTTTCCGTTTGTTTGTTCAAATGTAGCAACTCTAATTCCATTGTTTCTGGTGAGAGTCTGATCCCCTTGTATGTAATAGGTATATTACGTGGAATTTCTACCTTACAAACCCCTTTCTCTGCTTTTGCTTTAGTACCAAAAATTTGCTCAAGGACTTTGCAGTTAGTTTCCTCATTTCCATAAACCATTTGCATAGGAAGAAAGATGATTATTAAACAAGTTGTCCAAATAAAAATCATTTTCTTCATGTAGACCCACCTATCATTTTGTTTGACTTATATCCTAACCATATGTACATTTTTTTATTTGCTACTCCAGTTTGCTCCACCGCGGCTGACGTGAGGAAAAAGACCACCGAACCAGGCAATGTTTTTTCTCGTTTTTCTTAGAGGCTTCTTCAATCGCTTGCTTTCACATGGATTTCAGCTCCTTTAACAGGGGCAAATTGAATATATCTAAGCAGTTGATTAATTCCTAATACAGGTACTCATCAAAGGGCCATCTTGGTGCAAGAGGTACGTGTGGTACATGCGGTACATGTGGTACATGTGGTACATGCGGTACATGTGGTACATGTGGTACATGCGGTACATGTGGTACATGCGGTACATGCGGTACACGCGGTACGTTTGGTTCGTATGGTTCTGGACCAACGGGGTTTCGTGGAAACATCGGGAAATAGCAAGGATAATTGTCGGAATAATAGTAAAATGGGTGCCAGTACATCCAATAAAGAACATTCATATTGCACTCATCCTTTTATAGAAGTTAGCTTTATACAATTTATGTTCAATACCCATTTATGTTTACATACTCAGAAAAGTTTACACGATTTTTCGCCCCACTGTTCCTTCATCAAAATCCGTCTTACCTGTGGTTCATAACCAACCAATTGAGACCGGATGGTACATCGGCAGTAAATATCATCCCTTGCCGTTTCCACTAGCCCTGGTGCGGGACGGCCTGACACCTTCCGCTTTTCTCCCGTCTATAACAACGTCTGAGCATACCGGACGCTGATTATGAACGTGTCATCCCTGAGTTTCCTGTATAAATACGAATGACTTGAGTTGCTACGTATGTAGCCTCAAGTCATTTTCCATTTATTGGGCAGATGGCACCAAATTCGCCGGATGCTACCTCCACCCCAATGAAGGTGATTCATAGGAGAGACAGTATTTTTTGACTAATCGAGCTATGTGTGTTATCCTAATATTATGTTCATTAGGTCTCAGACCTAGCATTTATCTACAAACCCCCACCATTTTTGTTGATTTTGAGGGTTGTAGATAACGGAGTTATGCGGGTTTTGAGCGTTGAGAATCCCCGGAAGCCAGTAATGGCGGAGGGTTTCATTGAATCCATTTTGGAATTAAACAAGTAACCTCCTCTGAGTTAATCAGGGGAGGTTTTCTTGTGAGAAATTAACGTACGTTACCCAAAAACCTTCGATACGGCTTCCTCCAGTTCTCTTTCGGTTGGTTTCGCATATCGTCGGGTTACGTTGATATCGGCATGGCCCATTAATTCGGCCACCGTGGCGATATCGATGCCGTTGGCCACCAATTCCCTTCCATAAGTATGACGCAGCATGTGAGGATGGATGTTGTATTTCTTGGCCAACATGTCTTGAACGCTTCGTTCGCTGATTCGCTTCTGATAATTAGAGATGAACAATGGCGGCAAATCCAGTGTTCCCTTTTCCTTACGTTCCTCCATGTATCGCTTTAAATGAAAACGGGCTTCGGGTGGTAGTGGGACCCGACGGGAGACACTTCCCTTCCCTTCTCTGACCAGCACACTTCCTGATCGTTCACCCATCGTCACATCCTCTTGGTTCAAAGCAACCAGTTCTGATACCCGCAAGCCGGTATATAACAGCATATAAACAATGGCGATATTCCGGATCTTCCCTTCTCTCTCCACTTCACGTAGCAATCGGTTCCGTTCATTCCGATCAAGAGACTTGGGGGCGATATTTTGGATGCGTCTAATCTCTGGTCGACGAATCCCTTCCATTATATATGTCTTTTTCTGGAATCGAGCAAAAGAGGACAGACAAGCAAAGTGGTTGTTGATCGTCGATGGCTTTTTGCCCTCCTGCTCCATGTGATTCATATAGCTTTGAACATCGACCCGGGTGAGGTTGTTTAGGTCACCGCCATTTTTAGTAACGAATGTTTCGAATTGCGAAAGGATATTTTGGTATGTGCGAATTGTTTTTGGACTCATTCCCTCCTGTTCGAGATGCTCAAAAAAGGACTCTATGAGTTTTACGCAACTTTTTTTCACGCTTAGCACCTCCGTGAGAGCGCATGGTTTCGTTTCGGTATTATGTAGAAGTTGCACAAAAGACTAATTTTACGCAACTTTACATTCCAAGAAAAAGAAGCGATTAGCTTCTGATTACAAATATTATATCACAATTTGCTTTGATCAACTATACCAAAACACGAATTTTTGTTCGTGTAAAAATAGTGTGAATTTTCCCTAAGAAGTCCAAACTTTGAAGGACTTAAGAGATGATATCTGTCTAAAATCACTTAAAATAGGAGAACACACTAGCCACTTCCTCACCAGCGGAATAAGATATATAGAATTTTAACGTTTGGAGGTGAAAAAAATGAGTGGTTTTGGTGGTAGCTGTTTCAAAGGTGGCTTCGGTGGTAGCTGTTTCGGAGGTGGTTTTGGTGGTTTCGGTTTAAGAAGACTTTTAATCTTCATCCTTGTTATCGCCGTCATTTTCGTCTTTGCCGGCGGGTGCTAAATTTGAAAAGTGAGAGTGAGCCATCTTGGTACCCTGTACGCTAAGGGTCCGGAACTAAAGCGAAACCATTGAGCTCAGCAGGTGCGCTGAAACTTCAAGGTCTTCGCTATGCATATTGCAGGGGCTTGCGAAGGTAATAGAGCAATGCCTCCTAACAACAAACCCCGATCCCTTTTTCGAAGGTCGGGGGTTTGTCATTAATCTCAGTAACGAAAGACACCTGTAGATACCCGAAAACACCTCTCGGTATCAAGGGATACTATTTGCTGGTTGGTGCTATCTCAAATCATTAGGTTAGATTCAAGAAAGACATCTGTCTAAAATCACTTAAAATAGGAGAACACACTGGCCACTTTCTCACCAGCGAAATAGGATATATAGATTGACAAAGACGAAGATGGTGGCGATGACCAAACGTCCCATATCAAACTATTCTTTCCTTGTTAAACAATACAAAAGACGCGCTATCACCTGGCGCGCTTTTGTATTGGGGGTAGAGGGAGCGAAACTCCAATTAGGGCAGTATATTGATCCTCAGATCAAAGAGGATGTTTTTACGAATGCAAAGCGCATCGCGGATTTGTGTGTTGAAGTGATGAATCGGCGCACTTTGGAGATTCGCCGCCAGATGAATAAACCGCGCAAATAGGGGCAATAAATGAAATCGACAGAGCATGAGCTGAAGCGCTGAGATCACCGTGACCGCATACGAGAGATAATGCCTGAGGGCGGCAGGGGTGCAGGGGCAAGCATGCTCTTTTATATATTCAATGGCTCTGAGGCGAAATAACGCCTCTTTTTTTATGGGGTTCTGGTATGATCAGTATGTGCTAAAATCGATAGGGAGTGTACATATTGATCTTCTTGTTCCGCTTCGATAAAACAACGAATGGATTGGACTTCATCCTAAATGAAGGCATTGCGCAGGATATGTATCCTGATATCCACGAGAAAATTATCCCGTTGGTGGAATCTACTGCCCGAGCCCTAGATCATTACAAAATCCATAGTATCCATGATACAGTCATGCAATTCATCATTGATGACAACAACGACATGGAAGTAAAACTAAGTCCAGGCTTGGGCCAATACATTGACCCGATCACCAAACAAGTCCTAAATATTATACTCACTCCCAAAAATTGATAAAGACCATATTACTTGAGATGGTCCTACTATCCTTCCGTTCGTTCAAGAAAATACCGTGACCCCAAAGACAAGAAAGCCCGATCACAACCCATAACGTGGTTGAAAATCGGGTTTTTCACTTCTCTGAGTCCTTAACGTGGTAAATCCGCGTTTTTCTGTCGGGACCCCTGATTATCCATCACTTTCCATTAATCCGTTTTCAAAGCTAATAAGGGTTCTCTAACCGAAATGATACAGGTATGATGAAGATAGGGGCTATTTACCATATGCCCCATGGCTTGAATTAGGCATGATGGGTATAGCAAGCAAGAAAGGAGTAGTCTCCCCCGTTCCCCAATCTTCTGAATGTTTTCGTTTGGATCTAAGGATGATTTTAAAGGGGATTGATCATGAATGAAGACAAAGCAAATACTAGAAGAAGCAATTGACATGATTCAGTATTATCTAAAGGAGATGGACCAATATACTCCCACTCAGTTTACCTGGAAACCATCAGAGGATGAGTGGTCTTTGGGGCAGATGATGAATCATTTGATTGATGCAGCGTACGGACTTCAATTGGGGGCGATCGCTAAGTGCGCGGATGACGAAGCGGTTACCCATGGCCAAAAGACAGAGGTTGGGGAGCGAGTCTACCAAGAAGGCGTGTTTCCGTCAATTCGAATTAAATTGCCAAATGATCCGCGTTTTGTCCCAGAAAACCCTAATGACAAGGAAGAAATAAAAGTCAAGTTGCTACAATTGCAAGAAAAACTCAAGGAAGTGGAACCCCTCTTGGTTGCAATCCCTACCGAACGAACGGTGAAACATCGGTGGTTAGGCGAATTAAACGCACATGAATGGTTTCAGCTGATCCCCATGCATTTTCGCCATCATCTGCGTCAAAAAGAACGGATTGATCAAATGTTAGGGAACGGCGGCATTCAGTAGCGAAAAAAGAAGTAGATGAACAACAATGGGAAGCGTGGGATCAGATGCTATCCGAGTCCATCGAGAATGAGAAGCCTCTGGTGGTTACCACTGCAACCAAACAGGGGCCGGAGGTCTTCTGTTGAGATGAGCAAGATTATTGAAATCGAGTGGCCATGATAAACACCAAAAAGCGCCCAATAATGGACGCTTCAGCAAAAGAGATAATCATGAACGCGACGAATACCAATACATTCAACCGATCGGAACGAAATACCTATGACCACAAATGGCGATTTGGTTACGAATGATATATCGACACCGTTTCAAATCTTTTCCCAGGAACCTTTGGCCAGCTGCTGAGATGCGGTTGGTCTTTTTTGTATTCAGTTAATAAAATCGAAAAGTGAGCCCTGGATGTATTGCTCATCGTATTGTTTACGTTTGTGTGCGCGGGTCGCTCGCTGGTGGTCCCGTACTGTGTTGTATAACTCCGTCACTTTGTATGCGCTGATCCAGTAGTTTTCACGCTGTCTGAGCATCTTTTTGTCAGGGACTTTCTCCAGAATCACAACGTCAAAGGCTTCCGGACCCAGATTATAGTAATCACGTTGGAGCTGGATAGATGGATGCAAGCCCATGCTTAAGAGTGAGCGGTGTTTCGAGATCCGGTCATTAATACAAGTGGACTGGCCAATATACTGTTTGCCGCTGACCCGATTGATAATGGTATACACACCGGATATGTGAGTGGGGAAGGTTACAACGTCGATCCGCTTGTATCTTCCCTGCTTAGTTTTTTTTCTGAGCTGTTCCGACCAGTTGAGGAGCTCAAGCTTTTGCTCGTCTGGCAACGACAACAACTTTGCGTTGATATCGTTCATCGTTATTCCGCCTTTCAGAAGATTTGCTTATATATTGATTACCATCATATTCAAGAAAACCCTTTTTATTTAGTCGATTTTTTTAGGGGGTGTGAGCGAGGACATCAGAACCGCAATCCGATTGGTAGTGTTCCGCGTATTTACAGCGATTAGGAGGGGATCCGATGACGACGAGTTAATATTCAATCTAAGTTTGCTCAACAAACATGTTCGTGATGTTATTTTATCAGATGAATATGAAACATTTAAAAACACAAGTAAAAATGACAGGAGATGCAGCCGAGCAATTAGCTTAAATGAAAACGGGCAAGAAGCAACTCAGCTTCCTGCCCGTTTTACGGTTTTCAATAGAATTAAAAATATGATAAAACTATGAACATGCTAAATGATTAGCAACAAAGAAAATACTTCCTCCGTCTAAGGGAATGTAAAAACGCTTTTGCGTTTACGCAGACTGATCTAAGGTCACTTTCCGGCCTTCCGCCTCTTCCTTCCTAAGCCTTTAAACTTTATTGCCAGTGGACTATTTCCACTGGCTCTTTTTTCTCGATATGTTTGTCATGCAGACCGAGTGACCAAAGAAAAACCGCCTTAGCGGGCGGTGGTTACTTGTGATTTCTTAAGCTAGGGAAGAATTTTTTCAACATTTTACCCAAATCCCCGGCGAACGCTATGACCAGCAAAATCCATTTCATTAAATCCTGCCTTTTTGGGGTAAAGGGAGCATCCGGTGGTTTTGGTACCATCTACCCAAGAAATGGATAAAGACAGGGTAGGTTTTCACCAGTTAACGATCGTCTTGTTTATCAGTTGCGCGTGTAGTTGCGTGCCTATGTGGCGATTGAACTTGTAACAGCTCAATAAACACGTTGATCATCTCCTTAATATCAACCCGATCATCAATATAATGCTGCATGTTATATCCGTTAAACAATGCCATTCCCGCAGTCGCCAGCGTCCTTGCATTAAGTGGACTGCCAATGAAGCCCTCTTTCTTCATGGCTTCAAACAACCGAGTGAGGTCTGTCCGCCACTCTTCCATCTGCTTGGTCAATTCTTGTTGGACTTGGGGCAAGTACTGACACGTCATTGCGGAATGAAGAAGAACAGCGGAAAAGCCCTTTTCATATGCCTTGACAACCATATCGACGGAAAACTTGATGAACTCATCAACCAAGTCGCGGTTTTCTTGGGTCAAAAGGTCCCGCAAATCCTCAAAATAGAAACTAATCTCATCCTGGAGAACCTTCATTAAGAAATCCTCTTTGGTTGAAAAATGAGCGTAGAATGCCCCTTTAGAAAGCCCTGCTTCCTGTACAATCTGATCAACACTCGTGTTGCTGTATCCATACTTCGCGAATAGAGTGATTCCTGAATCGACTAACTTCTGAATGGTACGTTCGGACATTTCTTGTTGTCTCATGGATGTGCCCCTTCTTTTGTTATTTTTTTACTTTTCATACTTGATTATAACATACTGAACAGTTTATAATAAACATGTACCAACCAGTCTGAATGAAATTCTGAATATACAGAATTTCATTCAGGAACTCTAATTTAACTAGTTTTGTTTCAATACCTAATTGACCTCAAGAAAAGTCAGCTAGGTAAAGTTAGGTATTGAAATAAAACAAAAGGAGGAATTGGTGTGAAAAAAGGTATTGCTTTGCTAGCTGCTGTATTTGTTTTCATGTTTTCCACTGTGATAGCATTTGCTGAAGGTGCATCAGCAAGTATCTATTATGGAAAACGTAGTGATACATCTAATCCGGTCTATCTGAATGCTGGTCATAACCTCCGTATCCAAGTTTCTAACGATGGATCAAGTGAAAGTGCAGTGTACTATGAAGTGTATTCTGGCTGGAACAATGTTCGTGATAGAGGTACCATTGCTCCTGGTCGAGGGATCAATAAAATCAAAGGTTTGCCAGAGGGTGAGTATCGGATTTATATCAAGTGTAAATATGGTGATCATTGTAGAGCAAAGGCTATCATCAGTGACTAAACTTTTTCCCTTCTAAATAAAAAGAACAGAAGCTCCTTTCTGCTTAATCATTCAGATAACAGGAAGGGGCTTTATTTATGGGGTCACCGTATCATTTCGGGTAAAACGTACGCTAAGGTAAAGTAACCTGTCTTTTGTTACGGTATCTCATAACCGGTTAAAACGCTGTTCTCCTTGTCGCTCAAAGGGATTAGCTTAATTTCATGCAAATGACCCATGTTACTGGAAATTATCAGACCACAATATATAGTGGTTCTTTATCTTGATGAAGCGCGTCGTTATTTCTAGTTACCACGCAGACTTTCGGCTTAGCGTACGATTTCCCCGTTTCGGTACAGTGACCCCTGAAATGCGCCTATCTTTCCGAACTAATATTATCTGTAGCCTTACGCAAGTCTTTTTCACTTGGGGTAAGATAACGTTGCGTTGTATTGATGTTTTCGTGGCCAAGCAATAGCTTCACATAGGTAAGTTGCTTTTCTCCGCCAAGCTCTAACACATTCTTGGCAAAAGTATGCCTTAAACAGTGAGGAGAAGCATTATCTATATTGGCCATCCCAAAATATTTATCAAGAGCTTTTCTGATGCCACGATCCGTGATCCGTGTTTTTCGTTCGGACAGAAAAACCGCATCATCCCCTTCTTTGCTTTCTCCCCTAACTTCCAACCAATTATTTAAGGCATTGGCCAAATCTTTGTTCATAGGGATTGGTCTAAACTTTCCGCCCTTCCCTTGCCGGACAATAACTGTTTTGTCACGGGAATGTTTCATATCCAAATCATCCAAGTTAAGCGCAGCAACTTCGGCAATGCGCTATCCTGCTTGCAACATCATTTGAACTATAGCCAAATCACGAAGCCGTTTCCATTTATGGCTTGGTGTTTCGTTCTTTTTCTCCATTTCCAACATGTCGATCAAGCGGGCTTGTTCACGCCTGGTCAACCAACGTGGCGCGACATGCAAAGTAGATATGGACTTCATCTTTACTTTTCGTGTTGGATCGGTTTTAACACGATCTGTTTCGACCAAAAAGGTCCAATACGTTTTTAGCGCCGCTACCTTTTTGTTAACAGTAGTCGGTTTTTGCTTTTTAACGGTTTCAAGATAGCTACGATAATCTTGCAAATCCTTTGAGCTAATCTCGCGGGGGTCAAATTCATCGCCGACGGTTTTTTCGTACCAAGACATGAGATCATTTAAAGTTGCTTCATAAGAGCGCAGGGTTTCCTTCGATCTACCATCTTCGAGAAGCCAGTGTTTAAACTCGTTTATGAACATGGGGAAGGTCCGCCTCCTGTTTGTATATATTCTCGGAACAATTTGTATATATTCTGATAAATTTTATTCCGGGAATAGCAATTCTCAGAACCTAATCATTTACAGGATTCATATTCAGTAAAGTAAAGTGCAACACTCAAAAAACAGAACCAAAATACATTAATCTTCCGAATGATATATTGAGCATTCATTAAAGGGGGATTATTGATGAGCCAGTTGGAGAATGTGATTTATGCAGTCAAGGCATTGCCACAGACCGAGGAAAAACAAGCCTTGATTGAAAGTATGATCAATATATTTGCAATCCCTGTCCATCAATGCGATAAGTGTCAAACGGATTCCATCATTTTCTATGAAGACGAAGGTCAAGTATACTGTCTCTTTTGCGATAGTCCTATTCCGCAAGATGATTATGTCGAGTGTGATTGTGGAGGGCAAGGAATTCTTGAGGATGTAACTGACAGCGATGGAATTACTGATGAAAGAGCGGTTTGTTTAAAGTGTGAAAAAGTGATACCGAAAGATTCGTGCTGGTATGATGGAGTAACTGGATACAATTTCCCCCATGCATTAGTGGATGTTGATGAGGACGGAAACAACAAATATGAACCAGTTTGTGTAAGGTGCTATAGAACATTGCATGACCCCGAATATATTTAATCAGGATACCCCGATGTATCTGGAACAAAATAAAGCGACTCATAGAGGCCCCTAGGAGCCTCTTTTGTTTTGCAGCTTGTCTGTTCGTTGAGTGAGGCGTTCTGTTATGATGGGCATGTAAAACTAAAATAAACAACTAGGGAGCTGTACATATTGATCTTCTTGTTCCGCTTCGATAAAAAAAGCAACGGATTGGATTTCATTCTAAATCAAGCTATCGCACAGGATATGTATCCTGATATCCATGAGAAGTTGATCCCGCTGGTGGAATCTACTGCTCGTAAGCTGTCCCCGTACAAAATCCATAGCACACGAAACACCGTTATTCATCATTGATGATAGCAATCAAATGGAAGTCAAGCACAGTCCGGGACTAGGGCAGTACATTGACCCGCGGATCAAAGACGATATTTTCACGAATGCAAAGCGCATCGCGGATTTGTGTGTTGAAGTGATGAATCGGTGCACTTTGGAGATTCGCCGCCAGATGAATAAACCGCGCAAATAGTGGCAATAAATGAAATCGACAGAGCATGAGCTGAATGAGATCACCGCGACCGCATACGAGAGATAATGCCTGAGGGCGGCAGGGGTGCAGGAGCGCAGGGGCGGGCATGCTCTTTTTGGTGTGCAAAAACTCAAAATTGAAAACGCGGGGATACATAAGAGTACCCGAAACGAATTTAAACGCCTCTACGGGGCTTCTAGGGACCTGTTTTTTCGTGCTGTGGTATAACGGGTAGAGGGAGCGACGCTCGAATTTGGTGCTATTTGCCCAGAATGATGACTGGACCGATGCAGAAGATGAGGTTACGAGGAACAAGGATCTGAGGAACTGGAGCGAATAACCTTCCGTAAGATTAACATGGGCCCTGGCCGCGATAACAGAAAGAACTTGGAAGAAGAAATCAAGAAGCTCAAGGAATTGCGCATGCTGGAGCTACCCCACGATTTGTTTAAGAACGTTCCACCAAAAATCTTGAGGAAGTATCGCCTCCGTGTGGTTTCAGAAAAACTCAGTGAAATTCGGCGCCATCCTGCAGAGGTACGTTATACCCTATTATCAACGTTCTTTTGGGGAAAATGGAAAGAGGGCACAAGGCCCTCCGTTCAAGCAGTTTTCAGCTCTAATTCGCACATGGGAAGTAGCGGAACAAAAAACCGGAATAAGCCTTATCGGACATCGCGCAAATCAAGGGGGCATTAAGAGTTCAATCCCAATCCTCAAGGAATGCTGAACCATCACAATTCGTATATGGGTTCTACCTGTTGTGCAGGTAAGTACGACTTTCCACTTGCCAACTCCTCCACCTATACGGCGTTCTGTAAAATTCTCACTTGCATCATGAACATACCCTTGTACTAAAACTTTTCCTCTGTCACTGATGACTTTGTAATGGATGGGGAGATTAATTCCTTGTATATGATTCCACACGGATAAAACCAATGTGTGTCCTCGATCGAGGTATACATATTCTGATGACCCCTGTGTTTTCCCTTTATATAATCGAGCTTCCTTGCCTTCAGCAAAGGCAGTTACAGGTAACAAAAGTAATGTCAAAACAGTAAGCAAAGATATAAACTTTTTTTAGAAAGGCTTTTAAGGATAGGACACTCATTTCGACATGAAAAGGTGATTAGGTTGATTAAAAGTCTCTTGCAGTATAAGTTCCTCTAATACTGTAGTCCGGCCATGTATCAATAATATCTATATAGTATTTACCATTGCGCATGTTTGGGAAGTGTACATAGGGGTATGTGCTCGTTGAGTCAGGAAGTGTGAAACGTTTATAAGACGTGCAATTGCCAGTCGAATAACTACATAACCGAACTTTCAACATAGAAGCATCTTCATAAATTCTGTCATAACCATAAGAGTTATATGCTTCAAGATCATATACACCAACAAAAGCATATTTCGTGTTTACCGTTACAGTTCCATCAATTTTTCCATCTTCTGTAGAAAAGTAACCAGTTCCATTATAAGCACTTGCCCCACCGCTAAACCCCAATAGTACCACCAACGCTACTGCTAACGATCCGAAAATAGAAAAAGCTTTCTTCATATCACCATCTCCTGTTTATTGATTTTGAAAAATATTCAGACCTTAAAACCAACTAGTTGGTACATACTCATTTTAATTGTTAAACGTGTTATAATCAACAAAAATTTCTAAAAAAAGGATGTGTCGCAATAAACAACAGGAAATGACAGAACGTACAATTAAGAAGCTGATGAACGCTGGCATTGTTTTATTTGCCAAGTATGGCTACAGCAACACCAGTGTCGTGGAGTATAACCGACGGTCATGGACAAAGTACTTACATAAACAAAGGGTGCGGAAAATCCGCGCCCTTTTCTATATGGGGTCCGCCGTATCATTTCGGGTAAAACGTACGCTAAGACACATTTAAGACACAAAATAACCGGCATCCCGTACACTAAGAGTGATGTCGGTTTGTTTTTTGGTATAGATAGTGCCTCATGTGGATCAAGCCTTTGATTCAACGTTCCATATCCTAGTGTCTTATTATTTTGTATCCATTGAAGGTTTAAATCTATTTTAATACTACGAGGCGACCATTAGCCGAACAGGCTTTACCTCCACAATGAAACACAAGGCGATACGTACCCACAGGAACATCCGCTGTAATGTTTGCAGTATCGTGACCGCTATATCGAAATGGCTCGTCTTTATTTTCAACCATTAGATACCATTCAAAGTTAGGGTTATGATTAAAATTGTTAACTGTAATATGAATACGGCCTCCTAGTGGAACAAAAAGTGGACCTGTTTTTGTTTTCTTAAAGGATTCTACTTCCGTTAAACTTACAAAAGATGAATTGCCTTTATTACTTGTGTTCTTTACAACGCAATCATTCACTGTTTTGTTTGGCTTACAGGTAATCGTCCCCCCTTCAAACTCCTGTTTTATTTCCCTATCGGAAAGCTGATAAGGATCACTTATCGGATACCCAAGAAAGCCTCTTTCCCAGCTAAGTTTACTCCACTTGTCACGAATTGGACCGTAAACTACATGAGCACCTGTCGCAGGTGTCCAGTAAATAGAACCTCCTTGAAAATGATTAAATTGACCAATTATATCTGGAGTAGGTAATTGATCAGTTTTTGGATAACCTAACAGTCCTTTTTCGGCCTCAAGATCTTTCCATTTTTTATATATATCACCATGAACTTCAAATGCTCCAATATCAGGATGATAGTAAATTCCTCCTCTATCACCAAAGGTGGTTAGGAACATTTGATAATAGCCAACTTTATCTGATGTAGGTTTTATATCTGAAACAGATGATTCATTCTTAAACTGTATAGATTTATATTTTTCGCTAATCTCCTTAGCTGCTTCTGAATCCACTTCAGGCTTAGATTTTTCAGTAGACAACATGGGGTCTAATGCTAAAAGGCTAAAAAGTGCGATCACGATAATTGATGCAATCGCAATTATAGAAATGAGATGCAATTTGTTATTACTTGGGTTATTTATTACGGTTATCACCGTTTTGTATTGGTTGGAAATTTTCTCAGCGATACTGATTTTACCTTTATTATGTGGGAAGGCTTTATCGTTAAACGAAAATTTGGGCAAGTTCTCTTTTTTTCCTCCATTATCATGGTTTAATTGAGGTTTGGCCTTGTTTAAAGAAGTATCGTCTTTTGACTCTGGGCTATTTTCATTCTGTTTGTTTTTTTCCTGGTTCATTTAGCTTTTACCCCTTCGGTAATAAATCACAAATGGTACTCACAGTAGAGGTAATCGTTTGCCATAGTGTAAGTCCAGGCAAAAGTGCTTGTAATCGTTGATTAAAACGACTTAACTTCGAGCCGTCCGGAAATTCCCGCTGTACTTCGGCTTCAGTCGAGTCTGCAATATCCAACAGCTGACGCCTGATAGGTGGATCTAAGTCCTTTGCTGTATCAATTTTTTTTCTGAGTTGCTGAATGTGGTTCAAAATCTCAGTTTGGTTTATAGTAAACTGAGTTCCCCCTTGGTTATAAATGGTTTCTCCGATTTGAATTTGGCCTTTGTTATCTTTGAAAGCCTCACCTTCAAAATGAAACTTTGAACCACTGTTAGCCATAGAGTTATCCTCCTAATAATGTGATTTAGGCGATTGAATTTGCAACAGTTCAACAAATACTGTCACCATCTCCTTAATATCAATCCGATCATCAATATAATGCTGCATATTGTATCCGTTAAACAATGCCATTGCAGAAGTCGCTAAGGTTCTTGCATCAAGTGGACTGCCAATGACCCCCTTTTTCTTCATGGCTTCAAACAACCGCGTAAGGTCTGTCCGCCACTCTTCCATCTGCTTGATTAATTCTTCTTTCACTTGATGCAAGTACTGACATGTCATGGCGGAATGAAGGAGAACGGCGGAAAAACCCTTTTCGTATGCCTTGACAACCATATCAACGGAAAACAACTCATCAACCAAGTCGCGGTTTTCTTGGGTCATAAGCTCCCGCAAATTCTCAAAATAAAAGCGAAACCCATCCCGGAGTACCTTCATCAAGAAATCCTCTTTGGTTGGAAAATGAGCGTAAAAAGCCCCTTTAGATAGTCCCGCTTCCTTTACGATCTGATCAACACTGGTATTGCTGTATCCATACTTCGCGAACAAGGCAATCCCAGCATCCATCAGCTTCTTGATCGTACGTTCCGTCATTTCCTGTTGTTTCATGTGTCGTTCTCATTTTTTTGAAATTTTGTAATTTGCATATTGATTATAACATACGTAATGAATAAAATAAAGATATACCAACTAGTTGGTTTGAACATGCCGGCTAGTTGGTATTAGGCGCAGGTGGATGACCGAATATTTTGTGAAATTAAAGGAGAGGCAATTTAGTAAACCGGAGGGATGTTGTATGAAGAAGTTTGGATTTGTGATGGTCGCTTTGTTGTTTACAGTGGGAAGTTTGTTTGTTTATACTCCAAAAGCATCTGCCGATTATGATCAGTATTTTGATACTGATGATGATGTTTTTGATAATACGGTGACCGTTTATTCAGGACAAGATGTTAAAGTCAAAATAAATTCCTGTAACAGGGTAAATTGGAATAATAATAGTGCAACTCCAATGCCGGTTTCTGATTGCGGTTCAGCGTTATATGCTAAACTTTGCAATGGAACCACAAGCAATTGCATAACCAAACATATTGGTTCAGATGGCATAGTATGGTTTACTAATATGAGGGGACCTTATTATTTAGTCTATATTTATGATTCCTGGCCAAGCTACCATTTTGAGGGTTCCAGTGATACCACTGAACACTGGTAAAACTCACAAACGCTATCCTTTCTCTTAAGCAAGGATAGCGTTTTCTATGTTCAACTGCCGCATTTTTTATTTTTTTAAACAAAAATGAATAATGATACAGCTTGAAACGGCGGGCAGTTTGTTTAGAAAAAATCGGAAAGCGGAATGGTACCAACCCAAACAATGTTGGTACTTAATTACTCCGATTGATATCCGTATACGTAACAATCCATCTGAGTGTTCCGTTTCATTTATAGGACTTGCTTTTCAAGGCGCTTAACAAAGGATTTGTAGTGAATATAGGCTTCTTGATATTTTCCTTGGGAGATCAGTTCAATTGAATGAGAGATCAAATCTTTATAAATCGATTGGTAAAAGACATCTCTATCATTTCGAACATTCATACTCTTTATGATCTGAGGTGCAATGCGGTAATATTCTTGAATTGCTTCTTTTCCTTCATCAAAGCTATTCATATACTGATCTCGAAAATGGCGTAGGATCGTTAACTCTTTGCAATCATCCGGCAACCCGTAATACTCTACACAAGCAGTTGTTAGGAAACACTTCTTGTCTTCTTTATATTTTTTTTCATACTTCTGTTTTTCTCTCAGAAGTTCTTTTTCTTTTCTTTGCAGTCTTTCAGCTTCTTTTCGACGTTGTTGTTCTTTTTCCCATTGCTTTCTAAGCTCTCTTTCCCGGTCTTTACTGCTCATTTCATATCCTCCTTATCATAACCTAAAATCAAATGAATTTTACTAGAGTATTGCAACAACGAAACGAGAGTTCTTAGTAATTCAAACAAACCAGTCGGTATATCTTTATTATAAAAGATATCTTATGTTAGATCAATATAAAAATTATAATATTCATAATTTTTATGATATACAATGGAGATGAAGCGAAAAACCTGTGGAAAAAATAGGAATTTCTTTTTCGTTCACATACTAAGCTTCTGGCCCATGTTTTGTTGCAGTGGTAATTACTAAAGGCTTTTCATTCTCTATGGCCTCGGATAGAATCTGATCCCATTCTTCCCATTGTTGTTCGTCTGGCTCAGGTGGGTTGTATTCTTCTTGATTCTGTCGCTTCAAGGCCTCAACATAACACCTCCTTTTTTTCAAAACAGTAGTATAATTTTCCATCAACTATATGCCGACTGTCCAGATGTTCTTTCTAGCTCTTCTTTTAATCTTAGAATAATATTGTTCGAGAACATAATTGTTTTCGAGGTGGATACATCTATGGCGAAACACACCAAAGTCATGCGTTATCGCATCATCAAACCCAAGGAAGACTCTTGGGATGTTTTCGGAAAAGTCCTGCGTGAACTGCAACGAGAAACAAGAACTGCGCTGAACAAGACGATCCAGCTTTGCTGGGAGTGGCAAGGATTTTCTGCAGAGTACAAGGAACAACACGGTGTTGCTCCAAAAAAGAAGGACGTGCTTGGCTATACGAATCTGCAAGGATACGCCTATAACCGAATCAAAGATGAATTCAATACGATCGGCAGCGGGAATCTTGCCCAAACAGTTAAGCGAGCAGCTGACAAGTGGAACTCAGATGTAAAAGAAATTCTCCGGGGAGATCGGTCAATTCCTAGTTTTAAAAAAGATGTTCCTATCGATGTCGTTGCAAGCAATGTGAGGTCCATTCGGAAAGAAGGCAAAGACTACTATTTGCGACTCAGCTTAATTTCTAAGGAATGTGCGAAGGAAATGGGGAGAAAAGACGGCATTTTTGAGGTTCTCATTGATGTGAGGGATAAGACGCAACGGGTGATTTTAGATCGGCTCATCGAAAAAGAGTACAAGCTCGGTGCTTCCCAAATCCTTTACCACAAAAGGAAATGGTTCATCAACCTCAACTATCAGTTTGAGAAACAAGAAGAGCCATTGGATCCCAACCGCATCATGGGAATCGACATGGGAATCGTTCATCCTCTGTACATAGCGATCAGCGATTCGCCGGCACGATACCATATCGAAGGTGGAGAGATCGAACGGTTCCGCCGACAAGTTGAGCGAAGACGGAAACAACTTTTAAAACAAGGGAAGTATTGTGGAGATGGAAGAAGGGGCCACGGTCGGCAAACTCGCATTCAGCCGATCGAGGTACTGAGCGAAAAGATCGCAAACTTTAGGAAGACGACTAATCACAAATATGCACGGCATGTCATCGACTTGGCCTTAAGACACAAATGCGGTACTATCCAGCTAGAGGACCTAAAAGGAATCGCCAAAGACGATGCATTCTTAAAGAACTGGACCTATCATGATCTGCAAGAGAAAATCACCTACAAAGCCAATGAAGCGGGCATTCAAGTCATCAAAGTGCAACCGAAATATACGAGTCAGCGGTGTTCCGAATGTGGCCATATTTCCAGCGAGAACCGACCAAGCCAGTCAGAGTTTCGTTGTAGGGTTTGCGGATATGAGGCGTTGGCTGACTACAATGCTGCGCGAAACTTGGCCACCAAGGACATTGAGCAAATCATAGAAAATTCCACAGCCAAAAAATAAATCCCATTGCACAGAAAATACGCAACCGCTACAATAGTATTTGAACACAAACAGGGCCGATTCAGCGGCCTAAAATCGAGAAGTGCCGACAAGGTAACACTCGATAAGGTATGTCTGCACCCGCAGGCAGGAAACTCCATGCATGAAACCCGCATGGACAATCACATAGGCTTTCGTCGATCTCCAATGATGCAAAAATCCTTGGGGATCGACGACAAGTAGTATATAGGATCAGAAGAAAAAGCTTCGTTTTCCGTACATATTACAAGGCTTCATCATCGGAAATGAAGTTTTTTGTTGTTTTTCGGGGGGTTCTATCTATGTGATTCGTGAAGGTTGTCCATTTTCTTCAGTGCATCCATGCCAAATTTCGGTTTGTGTTCCTATCTATGTGGTTCGTGAAGGGATAAGTGCTAGCTTGTTGATCGCCCGTGACTTGATGTTTGTGTTCTATCTATGTGATTTATGAAGTACATCTCTCTAACATACTTCTCTCCCGCAGTGGTTAGTGATCTCAATGTGATTAGTGAAGCATCTAATATAGTCCTTTTCAAGAAACACCGACAGTTTGTGTTCATACTATGTGGTTTGTGAAGTCATTGACTACCTCCAGTATCGGGCAGGCGCAATTGAGTTTGTGTTCTATCTATATGATTAGTGAAGTCGAGGTCAGGGAAAGTCACGATAAATCCCGCTAATACCCGTTTGTGTTCATTCTATGTGGTTTGTGAAGACACCCAGCTCCATGGCCAACGTATATCGCCTATAGGTTTGAGTTCATACTATGTGATTCGTGAAGAAGTCACCAATCGCCAAGTCAAGCCTTGTAAAGTTCGGGTTTGTGTTCTATCTATGTGATTAGTGAAGTACGACAATTTGACGGAAGATAAAAGGGATCGGTTAGTTTGTGTTCATTCTATGTGATTTGTGAAGACTCTGTATTAGAGTTGCGTATATAAAAGGGGGAAGTTTGTGTTCTATCTATGTGATTTGTGAAGCATGCCATATAGTCCTTATCAATCTTCAACCGGTCAGTTAGTGTTCAACCCATGTGGTTAGTGAAGTTTTAACTTGTGGGACATGAAAAAGTCGATGAGATTCGTTTGTGTTCATACTATGTGGTTTGTGAAGATAGCGGACTTAACGTCGATCGTGGCCTTACCGCCGAGGTTTGTGTTCCATCTATGTGATTTGTGAAGGCAAAATAACGGGGAATATTACGAATTATGCGGTTAGTTTGTGTTCAAGCTATGTGATTTGTGAAGTATCAAGGAAACCTTGAATCGCTTTGAAGGGGTATGAAGTACAAGTGCACGCACTTCAGCGCGGATCGAGGACACGTTTGTGTTCATGCTATGCGGTGCCGGACGGCACCTGGCAAAGCGAATAGAAGTGTATCAGCGAAACGCAAAAGCCCTTCCCGATAACAACTGGGAAGGGCTTTATTTGTTTGCAGTTGAATCATTGCAGGAAAGGGAAAGAAAAAGCCGGGGCAAGACCCCGGTTAATTTACGGTCAATCTTTATTTTGTTTCAACCAAATCCCAGTGGCAATACGGGCATCTACGTCCTTTCCCATCTTCCATTGTAAAGCCGCAATTTGCTGGGCATTTCCAACCAAAACGAATCGCAATCTTTTGAATCCAATTTAACATGATTATTCCTCCTAAGGAGTTGATTTTTGTTGAGTTTTTCAGAAGAAGAAACTTTTAACGCCTTCATTTCCGGCTACAAACCTGCATATCTTGCACACCATGAACATGAGCTGTGTGTTGATTTCTACATACAATTGAAAGGTTCTGATTTCCCACGAATTCAAATCAGAGATGACATGACGCTGTTTTTCCAAACAGAACAACTCAAGCGACGATTCATTGCTGATGCAGAAGGGTTAGAACCTGGAACTGCTGACCACCATAGAGCTTTAGGTTTAGCATTGGGTTATCCGCCAATCGCTGTTGAACATTTCGCTGTTTCTTGGGTCAACCGCTCTTTATGGGAAAAGTCAGCTACATATTACTATTGTGGGATAAACTTCGCTGGTCATATTGATGACGCTGAATCCATCGCCCAATGGCTTTGGTTCAATGTGCCGATACCTCCAACCGAGGTCAAAGTTAACCATCACGGGCGCAAATTCAGCATGTTTCCCCCATCTAAAATCGTGGTATAATACCTGTGGTTGATTTTCTAAGCATCTGCTTTTTTGCAGGTGCTTTTTCTATGCTCTTGGTGGTTCTGGCCCGTCATACGGATCATACGGAATGGGTCTTTTCTTTTCGCGCCGCATACCCATCACCTCCCCTCTCATAATGAGATACCTAGCGACGATCCACTTCATCTGGATGACCCATCTTGATCACCTTCCTTCCCATCATTGACGAGGCGGAAAATTTCGTTTATTTCGCCAGCGGGTATGTTTACTCTCAACTCTAGACCATCTTCATCAACCCACTGCACCACTCCCTCACACTTATGTTTATCCGTTAGAACCGTGATTTTCTCGCCGAATTTGACTTCATTCAAACCAATAACAATCCACTTTTTCAATCAACCACCTCCTTGATATATGACCGATCGATGTAAGATATCACCGGTCCCGGTTTGATGTAATCTTCCCCTGCCAGATCGGCTGGAAAAATGACCTCACATGATCGTATACTTGGTCTTGCATAAGCGATGGTCTTTTCTGCGACGTCATCATAATAGGCTTTTGCTTCATCGCTCATTGTTATGGTTTTCTCTCCTCTCGTCTGTCTGTATTTTCATTATACGTTATAGGAAAATGAAAAACAATAGATATTATCAGATTATTTGTTATGATATAATGGATAAGGTTTGCATTGAAAAGGGGTGAATCAATGGATCCTAAACTGATCGAAGAAGCAAAAGCGCGGCGATTATATAACCACAAAGGACCAATCGTGAAAACAGGCAACAACGTGGATGAAGTACTGAAAGAAATAGACGAAACTCAAATGGGTGCCGCTTTAAAAACGGGCATCCCACAAGCAATACTATCGAGATGGGACAAAGCTGAAAAATTCAACCCTGATTTCATTGCATCAATCCTGATTGCATCAGGCAAGGACTTTTTCGATTTATTTCCGATAGTTGAGAAACGTGATAAACCTGAATACATGGATCAACTTGAAAAAGAACTGGACAAAGAAAAGCCAGGGGGATAATATGTAACCGACTTTGACTCTTAATTATATCCATCCATTTAAAAGAGCCGTAAGAACTAAGCAATACCATTGCATAGTTTCTTTACGGCTTTTGTCGTATTATTAGAGAAGAATTTCCATTTTTTGTCGAATTTACTGGACTGAAATTTATCAACAAAGGGGGTACCAAAGGTCTTATCATTTTCTTTTCCAGGGCCTACTTGTAGGTTTAGAAATTGACCACTATGTAGATCATATTCCAATTGAATTTTGACACCCGCTGTATGGCCAGAGCCACCTGCTCCAGGATAATGATCCATCAATGAGTCAGGAATCTGAAAAATAGGATGGCGATGTCCGTTTACCCCAATGAGGGATGATCGGAGTATCCTTCTTTCATAAACCTTAGTACGCCCCAGTGTATTCGACCATATACTATCCTGACATCTAGATAACGGGGAGTGATGATCTAAATGTATCCCTATGTTTATCGTCCATCGATTTGGCATCCTGGATCAATGCGGGCCTACACATTGGGAGAATGGGGAGACTCCGGGGAAGACCCAAATTTGATCGAAGACATTGCCAAGGCGATCAGCGGTCAATACAACGCGATTGCCTGTTACAAGAAATTGTCCCGGTTGGCTCCCACTGAGGAAGAGCGGCGACAGATCATGGAGATTCGTCAGGACGAGATCAACCATTACCGGGAATTTAATCAGATCTACGTCCGTCTGACCGGGCAGCAACCTCAGATCACGGCGGAACCCTGTCCGGATGACTACAAGGAAGGACTGGAATTCGCCCTGAAAGACGAACAGAAAACAGTAGACTTTTATTTCGATATCGCCGACAAAGCCCGGGACCCCGCCATCAAAAAAGCGTTCACCCGAGCCGCCCACGACGAACAAAACCATGCCGTCTGGTTCCTTTATTTCTGGACAAAACATTGCCGCTGCAGGTGCAAGCACACATAACAAAGAACCTCTGTCGTCCGACAGGGGTTCTTTGTTTTTTTAAACGGCCTTAAAGAGATAGCCCAACATGCTCATCAAGCAAGAAACAAAGTGCCCTGGGCTATCTTGTAGAAAGGATGTATTTTTTTCGTTTTGGGGATATAAAGAGATCTTATCTTGATGGTGATGTGGTATTACCCCAACTAAAATAAAGAGACAATTGTGTTGATACCTTTAAACTACCACTTTATATTATCATCTCTTGACATATAAGTAATAACCCATGTTCGCAGAACATGGGTTAAAAGAATGATCCCACCTGGCTTAATTTTTTTTCAGTTCACTTAGCAGTCGGTAATACATCGATTGAACCGCCAATCCAACAACCTCATATTTGTCTTTTCCGGTCATTTCAGCAAGCTTGTCGATCATCTCTATCTCCTCATCTGTGAGCCAATACGTCCGGCGCTTACGGATATCTTCCATTTTCAACTTTCCTGAACCACGTTTCGCAAGTGAAAACAATTCAGCAGCCGGATCAGCTTTCGTTTCCATTTGCTGATCCGTTTTTGTTTCAGGTTGTATTTCCGAAATCGACTGCGAAATAGTTTCCACTTTTGTATTCATTTTCATTTCCGATTCCTCTTTCGTTTGTGATTTCGCTTGCTGTTCTGCATGCGGAAATGATTGCGTAATTGCATTTGATTCCGTTTGTGGTTCATATTGCGAAACCAATTCCAATTTCGGTTCCGGTTTCGATTCAGTAATATGAATCTGTTGCGATTCCTGTTCTGTTTGCTGTTGTGCTTTCTGTTCCGTTTGTGAAATTGAATTTGATTCTGTTTTCGGTTCCGATTCCTGAATTGGTTGTGTTTGTTGTTTCGATTTCGTTTTCGATTTCGCTTGTGACTTTGCTTTTGTTTTCGTTTCCGCTTGCTGAAGTGTTTTTACTTCAGATTCAGTTTTTGATTCAGTTTCCGCTTGTGCTTCCAATTGTGCAGTCGCTGCTGTTTCTACTTTTGTTTCTGAAAAAGGATTTGAAAGTAATTGTGCTTTTGCATCTTTGCCTTTTGGCTCTTCTTTTGATCGAGCAGCGGTCAATTTTTTTAACCGATCAAGCTTTGACACGGGCTAACAACTCCTCAACAAATGATTGATACTGTTCGAGCGCATCGCGATCCGCTTTGGTGCGATCTTGAATTCCTTCAAGCGAAAACTCCTTGATCCGTGCTTTGCGCTTGATAACAGTTTCAAACACCAACGTTTCATAGTCTTCTACTGCTTGAAGCCGGATTGCATTGTCAATACTGGTTTGCTGGTTCATTAAGCAGGTGAGGATTCCGGCTAAGCGGAGATCTGGGTTTGACATCTCTTGGGCCAGCTCCATCGTTTCCAAGTACCGTTCCAGAGCGTTAAAAGCAAACGGCTCTGTTTGCATGACCACAACAGCATAATCAGAGGCGACAAGACCGCACAGTGTGTGATCCCCCACGTTCGGCGGCAGGTCAACCAATATGTAATCATAGCGGTCTCTAATCGGTGCCAAGAGATTCCGAAGTGAAGCAAGTTGATCCTTTCTGTCCGAATACAGCTCAACCAACTTGTTGGGGAGGAGCGCGAGAAGATCCTCAGCAGGAAGAAGGTGAAGATTTTCGTTCACTTCCACAATGTACGGCTCCGCATTTTTCTCCTGTATAGCTTCCAAAATCGTCTTTCCAGTAAACTGATAGACGTCTTCCGTCGTCAACATCTGTGTGAGATTGCCCTGGCTATCGAAATCAATTGCGAGGACCTTGTGATTTTTCGCTAAAAGGTAAGCTGTGATGGCCGTTGTTGTTGTCTTGCCCACACCGCCTTTTTGCAACCCAAAACTAATCGTAATTCCCATTCGATGTTTTCCTCCTTCAACTTATTTCCATATCCTTTTCTCGATGTTTTGCTCCACCCCTTTACAATCATAAGCGATTACTGATTCAATTACAGATACGAATTTGCAAATAAAAACAAAATATGAACTGGATGCACACACGAAAATGTAATCGATTGTGTTTTTGCATGCAAAATCACATGTGAAAATATCATCTATATTTTCTGAATTATAGTTGACTTCTTGTTTCCTATTGGATACAATAGTTAACAAGAAGAGTTAAAAGGAGGAACAAACATGACAGTTCCTAGTCATATCAGAAGCAAGCGATTTATTGAATACATCAATGTTTTGAAATCTAGAAAGGAGTTGAAAAAGCGGCAAAAGGAAGAGACTACGGAAGATGCGTTCAAGTGGGAACTCGAGGGAGCGATCAGAGAAATGGAGTTAATTATCATCGAGCTCGAAAACCTCATAGCCAAAAAAGACTAACAACGCGAAAAGCCCTGGGCGATCCGTACATCACCCAAGGCTAAACCAACACCACAGAAGGAGTTGATTGAAACGATGAAATGGTATCACGAATGGCAACAAAACGCAAGAAATCGATACCTCGAAGGGTATTATCCTGGGCATAAAAGAGTACCCAATCCCATTGTCCTCAGTCTGTATGGAATCGGATATTTCTTTGGCGATTTTGTCCCGTTAATCCTGAATTTGATTAACGGTATTTACTGGGCTATAAAACGACTGGTTGCTTTTGTTGTCGGATTACTTGTGGAAGCAAGTATCTTTATTGTTCTCGCCGGCTCGGTTGTTTTTTCCGTTGCTCATTCCATCGAACGAATGAGGAAAGTCGGAGCAACTCACGGTTTGGAATACGTAGGAGTGCTGATGTTTGAGGTTATCTTCATCGGATCGGCAGCTACTCTGACTGGGTTCCTGATGAAAAAGAAAATTCCACGTGGTTTCATCGAGTGGTTAGGTTTGAGTTTCACTATTCTAGGGTTCTTTGTGGGACTCGCTTTTGTTTGGTGGTCAAATTTCCAAGGGATGGCACCAACTTTAGAAGGGCGGATCATCGGCTCTGTAGTTCCGATTCTGGTGCTGATTGGTGAGGGAATTCTCGCTTATAGGTTTATTGTAGAGAACAAAGAAGAGGTAAATTTCAATGAGTTCATCCGGCGAAATCAGTTGTCAATGGATGAGGTAAAAACGGTCATTGAACAGTACGTGCAGAAGAAGAGAGAAGAGGTTCTTTCAGATCAAAATAAACATGAACAAACCGAACAGGCAGAGCTTGAGGATCTCACACACAGAAAGTCTCACACAGAAGAAAATTTCTCACAAAGGTCATCTCAAACATTCGCTCACACACCCGAAGAAACAGTCTCAGGTTCTCACACCTCACACAAAACTGTAAGAGAATCTTCTCCTCTCACAGAGGAAAAATTCTCACAGGAAGTCCTCGCACATGAGGATCTCTCACAGCAAAACGATGAGGAAATTCCCTCACAGAATAAAGAGTCTCACTCCGAAATCGAAGAGGAAAAATCCTCACAAGAAGAAATCACTCACAGCACAGAAGCCTTGATTCAAGCGGATACCGACGAATCGGAATTCTCACAATCGAGCAATTCTCACAGCAAGACAAATGTTCCGAATTCCTCACAAAAGGAGGAAGACTCACAGCTTGAGGAGTCCTCACAAGAGGAGGAAAAATCCTCACAAAAGGATGTTCTCACACTTGAGGATTCTCACACCTCACAGGAAGAAAATTCTCACACAGCGGTCGATTCTCACACCTCACAAGAAGCGTCTCACACACAAAAAACGTCTCACAAAAAATCGGCCTCACACACAAAAAAATATTCCTTGCAGAAAAGGACTCGCAACAAATCCTCACAGGGGGATCAGGAACTCCTCACGGATCTGGAGGAAATCAAAAAAGTCGCTTTGAGAATGTTCGCGGAAAAAGGCGGGACGTATCCAAGCATCCGGGAACTGAAAGATGAGGCACCTTGTTCCGAATGGCTCTCGCGCAAAGTGTTGAACCAGTTGAATCCTAAAAAGAAAAAAGCGAATTAAATAAAAAGACGCCTCCGTGATCCACGGGGGCGTTCTACTAATGAGTCGACTACAGGAGGATGACATCTATGATGGGGATCTATGCGATTGAGAATGTAGTCACAGGTGAATGTTATGTTGGGCAAAGCAAGAATATCATAAGCCGGTTCCAACAACATATGAACATGTTAGAGAAGGGTGAGCACCACTCACACAAGTTACAAAGGGCTTTTAATCAAATGGCTATTCAAAATTTCATTCTTAAAATCTTGGAATTGTGTGAAGAAGATCAACTGGATGTCAAAGAGCAAGAGTGGATTGATAAGTTAAACTCCTTAAATGCTGTTTATAATGTCAAATTCAATGGTGTTAGTGATCGTGTTCAATTAATCAAAGTAAAAAAGAGGTCAGGAATATTTATCCCCCTCCCACCAGATATGACAGAGAAGGAGGTAAGCATCATTGGAAACAACGAGCAACTAATGAACCAAATAGGGAACTTAGTCAGAAGCGCAATATCAATCAATAATCCACTAACAAAGTCAGAAGTGGAGGAATTAACAAAAACACAACATGAAAAGGAACACCCTGAAAAGAAACTTCCTAAGAAGAAACTCCGAGACAAAAACATAAAACGAGCAAAAAGATGGGCTCTTAAATACTACAACCAAAATGGCAAGCTTCCTGGACGAGTAAAAATAGAAAGAGGAGCAAAGGTTTGTCAGACCGTTGCACGCAAAGCGCTTAAAGAGTTAGAAGAGAAGCTGGAAATCAACAAAGCATCATAAACAAAAAGACGCCCTGGCGATCCGGGGGTGTTGGAGGCGAAACGGGAGAAGCGTCTCCCGTCTAGGAAGGGTTGGTCGCCTTCCTACTGATGAGCCAGACTACAGGAGGATGATTACAGCTATGATGGGAATCTACGCCATCAGAAACAAGGCTAATCGCAAAGTATATGTTGGGCAAAGCATTCACATTCAAAACCGTTTTAAGCAGCATTTGGCCGCATTAGAAAAAGGAAATCATCATTCCAAGAAATTACAAGAAGACTTCGACAAGTTTGGGCCTGAACAATTCACTTTGGAAATACTCGAAATCTGCAAGAGAGACGAACTCGACCAAAAGGAAATAGAGTGGATCAACAAATTCGATTCGCTCCAGAATGGATACAATGTTCAAGGCCCACAAAACCAAAAATCACAATGGTTCCAACGAGAAAAACGCCCTGTCGTCACCGCATGGGGCGAGTTGACAAGAACTATCCGGGATTTCTCGCTCATCTCCGTTGAGGATTTTAAATACTGGCTGATAGAAAACAAAAAAGGCGTTCAACAGGCGCTTATCTTATTCATGCTATTCATCGGACTTGTAACACTCATAGTCTCACTAATATTGATCAATGATCTCTTTGAATTAATCATTCCTAACTACTCTAAGAGTTTGATTTCGGGTGTCTATTTTTTGTCATCCCTTGCTACAATTGCTTTCTACGTTGTACTTGTTGGAACACTTGGGAGTAAGAACAACTGGTGGGACTGATAAAACAAAACGCTCCCGGTGCGATCCGGCGAGCGTCTTTTAATAGGCTATTTTGACCCTAAGAGCAACATTGGCACCGTAGATTTTGCTGTGTTTCGCATTGTGTTTCGCAAATTCACGAAACACAATGCCACCGATAAGGGTAAACCCTTTTATTTTTCTGCAACTGTCACCGATCCAAAAACGGGAACCGCAAAACGAAGGGAACTTTTTTGTTTCTTTTCTTTTTTTCTTTCCTTATACAGGTGGAAGGGGAGCACGGCGAGGTCAGTCGTCTCAAGGGCGCTCTAACACGGTGACCAGCATGCGGTGGACGACCTCGTGGTCACGCGGATCGTGCAGGCGGTAGTCCTCACCAGGCAGCGTGTACCACTCCTCGGCGCCGACATACGTGATGGCGAGCGTGAGGGTGCCGTCGTGATCGCAGGTGGTGCGCAGTTCAAGCTCCCCGCTGATCACGCCGACCTCAGCGGTCATCACACCGTGGGTTGCGGTGAAGATTGATGACTTCTCTTCCATACGAGTGACTCCCTTCTCGGGTTGGATGATTGAACGGTCAGTTGGTAGTATTTGCAGACGTGCGAACGGGCTCAGTAAGAGCAGGTGTTCAGCATGCTCTGTAGCGCGGACTTCTCTGACGACTGCAGGGTCAGTCCCCAGCGGTACTTGGTGTGGATCCACCACTTCGCGTACGCGCAACGGGCGCCGGACCGTGGCGG